>JAFGGY010000084.1 GCA_016930365.1 Prolixibacteraceae bacterium
CTGCAAAAATATTCTCACCATCCTACCTGTCTTTAGATTATGTATTGCAAAAAGAAGGTGTTATGTTCCAATATAATCGGGCATTTACCTCAATTAGCTATCTGTCCAGAACAATTGAAATTAACAATTCCACTTTCATATTTAAAAAAATAAAAAACGAAATACTGGTTAACACAACAGGCATAGAAATCTATCCAAACGGAACAAGTATAGCCAGCCCTGAAAGAGCTTTACTTGATTACATATATTTGTATGGTGATAGTTATTTTGACAATCCGGGAACTTTAAACGATAAAAAAATAAAAGAAATACTACCCATTTATAATTCACAAATATTAAACAAAAGAATTGAAAAACTATTGCAAGATGCTTGACATTAACCGACATAAATTTATAATGCTTCAGATTCTTAAAGACATTTATTCTGATATCGAAATATCCAGCCTTCTTGGATTTAAAGGAGGAACTGCGCTTATGTTTTTTTATAACCTTCCCCGGTTTTCTGTCGATCTGGATTTTAACCTTCTGGACAATTCAAGAGAAGAAATGGTTTATAAAAGAATCAGGGAGATTGCACAAAAACATGGGACCATTCATGACGAAGCACAGAAGTTTTTCGGAATTATTGTAGTTGTGAACTATGGGACAGACGAACGTAAACTCAAAATTGAGATTTCAAACCGAAATTTCAATGATGATTATGAAGTAAAGTCATATTTAGGAATTGCGATGAAAGTAATGAATGAACAAAATATGTTTGCACATAAACTTTGTGCCATGCTCGACAGAAATACATTAACTCCCCGCGACATCTTTGACAGTTGGTTCTTTATGCAAAAACAAACACCTGTAAATCGTTCAATCATTGAAAAGCGAATGAAAATGCCATTTGAAGCCTACATCCAAAAATGCATTGAACACCTTGAACACAATTTCCCACAAAATCCTATGCAGGGTTTAGGCGAACTCATGGATCACAAAATGAAGATTTTTGTCAAAAACGAATTAAAAAAAGAAACAATAAGTTTGCTCCGGTTTTATAAAGAATACCCTATAACAATAGATCGATAGATAAAAGGCACAAGACAATAGACATCTTTAAAAAAGGTCGTTCCTATTACCGTTCTTAGCCCGGCACCCCACTGCCCCCGGGCCGGACGGAGACGGAAAGCCTTACGCCGACAGGTGCGATGTTGAATCCATATTATGCCATTGAAAGATTTCAATAACATAAACGATTAAGAATCACAACGAAATGGTTATGCTGCGCTCACACCATTTTGTGTTCTTCTAAATCGGGATTACCCCACTCTAAATGCATTCGTTCATTTTTTATCAATTCCAAATGCATAAGATTGGGTTGAACCGGCATACAGGAGCGACCGGGGGAAGCTATCTGTATGCCGTGTGAAACACGTACCTGGCAAGTAAGCTTGCAAACGAAGGCCGAAATGCCCGCCAAAATATTGGCTGCGTAAATGAAACGTTTGGCTTTTATTGCTCGAACTTTCAGAATGTGAAAATTTTCTCAATTGTAATTACTTTAAAAATAACCCTTTCCGTCAAATGTTTTAAATATTTTGTTGGCAGTTTGTTCATTTTACTTTCTTTGTAAATTATTTCGTTATATATTTGTAACCAATGTGTAAGGTTTAATAATGTGGTTATGAGCGAATATTTATCTCTTTCTGAAACAGCAGAATTAGTTGGAAAATGTAAAGAAACCCTTAGAAGATGGGATAACGAAGGTATTCTTAAAGCTGTTCGTGAGCCTGTTTCCAATTATCGTGTTTATAAAAAATCAGATGTCCAGGTTTTATTGGGAAGTCTATTTAATGATATAGAAGATGAAGATGTTTCGAACTATGTAAAACCCAATCATAATTACTCTGTTGTTGAGCTTTTTGCAGGAGCAGGCGGACTCGCTGTTGGTCTTGAAAAATCAGGTATAAAATGTGTTGCTCTAAATGAAATTGATAAATGGGCTTGCAATACTTTAAGAAAAAACCGACCACATTGGAATGTCCTTGAAGGAGATATTAAGGATTTTGATTTCTCCAGATATAAAAATCAGGTTGATGTTGTTACTGGCGGTTTTCCTTGTCAAGCTTTTAGTTATGCAGGGAAAAAGCTGGGTCTTAAAGATGCACGAGGAACTTTGTTTTATGAATTTGCTCGTGTTGTTCAAGAAGTATCTCCTTCTATCTGTATCGGTGAAAATGTCCGTGGCCTTCTCAGCCATGAAAAAGGAAAGACCTTGGAAGGCATGATTTCAATTCTAGATGAAATAGGCTATAATGTTGTCCCAGTTCAAGTTTTAAAAGCCATTAATTATAAAGTTCCACAAAAAAGAGAGCGATTAATTTTAGTTGGTATTCGAAAGGATGTTGATATTAAATATGAATATCCAAAACCGTATAAAAAAATTTACAACCTGTCCGATGCTCTTAAAAAAGGTGAATTATTTGATAAAAATGTTCCAAAATCTGATGGCGCAAAATATCCTCAGTCAAAGAAAGAGGTTCTTGATTTAGTCCCACCTAAAGGTTATTGGCGCGACTTACCCTTAGATATTCAAAAAAAATATATGGGTGGTAGTTTCTATCTTGGTGGCGGAAAAACTGGAATGGCCCGCCGAATCGGTTGGGATGAACCAAGTTTGACATTAACTTGTAGCCCTGCTCAAAAGCAAACAGAACGTTGCCATCCTGATGAAACTCGTCCATTTACTGTTCGTGAATATGCAAGAATCCAGACTTTTCCTGATGATTGGAATTTTGATGGCCCTATTGCCCAACAATACAAGCAAATTGGGAATGCAGTACCAGTTAATTTAGGTCGGGAACTAGGATATTCAATTGTTAAATTCTTAAACGAATATTATAGCTTATCAAATCCTAAATAATAGCCATAATTTTCAAAAGAGATTTGGTCAAATACAGTTCTTTTTGATTCTTTCTTGGCTTTTTTAATTTCAGAAAGAGCCGAATTTAATTCTTCGTCTTTTGTTTTATCTAAGCTTCTCTCTAAAAAGTCAGAAATTGCTATCGGTAAAGCTTTGTATAATGCAAAGAATGCATCTTCTTGTCCCGTCAGTAAAGAGTAAAATTGGTCGCCCGATATTTTGAAAACCCGGCTGTGGCTATATTCTTTTCCGTTAATATCGCCAGCCCAATTTTCGCAAAAGCTATTTTTTGCCAAAATCTGCACCCAGTAACACTTTGCTTTCTTATAAGTGTCAGCATATCTGGCGAGCTTTTGAAATAAGCTTTCAGCAGCGCTACTGTTCATTGTATTGTGCTTATTCTTGATGTCAGCAAATAATGTATTGTCAGTAGCTTTTATATCATAACCACTTAAACTTCCCATTTCAAATCCTTTAATTCCTCCTAATATCTGCTCATGAAATGTTCCGATTGAATTATTTATCGATTTATCAATTTGGCGCATAATTTCATTTTCAATCACGGTTTCTTCTGAAATATCATTGAACTTTGCGTCAAATGTAAGTTTAAATGTATCTATCTTATTGCTGTAAAATTTCTTCTTGCTAATTCCCTCTTTAGCTTTGATGTATGAGTTGTAAAGGTTTTCTATACAATCTAAGAAGTGTTTGTCAGTAATAAATTCAACATATTTATTCGCCATGGCATTTAATTTATGTAAAAACAAATGTAATTCTTTTGTCTGAATAATTAATTTTTGAAATTCGTCTCCTTGAATAATCAGCAACGTAATCATAATATTTTAGGATAGGATTTTTACATGCGGTTTTGTTACTTTACTGTTGAAATTATTTTATTATGGGAACGAATCACAATCATAGCCATGGGCACAGTCATAATGCCGACGAGGTGCGGGGCAAAAAATTGCTGTGGGTAACGGTGCTCAACTTGTCGATTACAGTGGTGCAGGTGGTTGGCGGACTGGTATCGAACAGCTTGTCGTTGCTGTCGGACGCGCTGCACAACCTGGGCGACTCGTCGGCGCTGTTTATTGCTTTTATTGCCGGTAAAATTAGCCGTAAAGCGCCCAACAGCCGCCGTACTTTTGGCTACAAACGGGTTGAGATACTGGCCGCGCTTTTTAATGCCGTGGTACTGATATCGATTTGTATTTTTTTGTTTTTCGAAGCTTACGAGCGGTTTATGGAGCCCAAGCCCATTAAGGGAAAACTGATGTTTTGGGTGGCAATTTTTGGGCTATTGGCGAACCTGATTTCGGTAGTGATTTTAAACAAAGATAAGGCACACAACCTCAACGTGCGTGCTGCCTATTTGCACCTGATGGGAGATACATTGTCGAGTGTGGCAGTAATAATGGGCGGAGTGGCCATTTGGGTGTGGGGCATTTACTGGATTGACCCGCTGATAACCGTTTTTGTGGGTGGCTATATTATTTGGCATACATGGGGCATACTGAAAGAAACCGTTGAGATACTGATGCAAGCAACGCCAGCCAATATTGACCTTAGTGAAATAAAAAATAAGATTGAAAATATTGAGAAGGTAAACAACCTGCACCACGTGCACATATGGAAACTTGATGATACAAGCATACACTTTGAGGGTCATATTGAGGTGAGCGAAAATATGGATTTGGAAAGTGTGGGCATTTTGCGCAAACAAGCTGAGCAGGTGCTTGAAAAGAATTTCGGCATACGGCACATTACCCTGCAAATTGGCTACAAGTGTTGCAATGATGGGCACGATTTGATTTACAAACGAGAAGGCTAAATATGAAAACCGAATTTGAGAAAATGCGAAACGGTGAGCTGGCTTGTTTTACCGACCCCGAGATACTGGCCAGCATCAAAAAATCGATGCTTTTGTGCGCCCGGTTACGCTCAATGACGTTGTTTGACGATGATTACCGTGAAGTGATTGAAGAGCTCATTCCGGGTATCCCGGAAAGCTCAAAGATTTGTCCACCTTTTCATTGCGACCACGGAAATGGCATTATTATGGGTGAGCATGTTTTTATTAACTACAACTGCACATTTTTGGGCGGAGGGTATATACGCATTGGGAACCATACCCTGATTGGCCCCAACTGCCAGTTGTACACCCCGCAACATCCCAAAAACTACATCGAGCGGCGCGAAGACAAAGAGTACGCCTACCCCAAAAGCATTGGCGACGATTGCTGGCTGGGCGGAAACGTAACCATTTTGCCGGGCGTAAGCATCGGGCATCGTTGTATAGTTGCCGCGGGCAGCGTGGTTACCACCAATGTGTCCGACGACTGCATGGTGGCCGGAAATCCGGCGGTTGTTAAAAAAAGGCTTGATAATATAACTGTTCGTTGACAAGTTAGCGATACAACGGGTTAGACGCATTCTACTCAGGATTGTTGTCTGACATTTTTATTGCAACAATGAAAATGAATCAGACTCTCTATTGACAAAGCTGAGTTTTTTCGAACTATAATCTTTTATCTTTGCCGCTGTTATGATGGAAATTTTCATAGAAGCTTTTTCAACAATGTTGGGAGCGGTTGGCCGGATATTTTTAATTATACTGGCCGCCGGAGTTTTGGTTCGGAAGGGCGTTTTAACCGACGAGCATGTTAAATCCTTATCGAAGGTTACGGTTAATATTTTATTGCCGTGTATGCTGTTTGCCGAGATAAGCATGAATTTTCACCCGACGGAAATGAAATATTGGTGGGTAATGCCTTTAAGCAGTGCGACCATGATTTTTCTGGGATTGTTTTTGGTTTTTTTGTTTTATCTGCGTTCGTTTCACCAAAAAAGTTTCCTGTTTCCACTGGCCAGCATGCAAAATGCTGTTTACTTGGTTTTGCCTATTGGACGTTTTATGTACCCCGAAGAATTCGACCAGTACGCCATTTATAATTTTCTTTTTTTAATTGGTTTTATGCCTTTGGTGTGGAGCCTGGGCAAGGTATTGATAACGGGTAGCAGTTTTAAAACGGTAAAATCCCGCGAGTTTATTACACCTCCATTAGTTGCTGCGGTTTTTACTCTTGCAATGGTTTTCTCCGGCCTGCGCAATTATGTGCCTGCCCTGATTATGGATTCGGTCGATTTGGTGGGCGAGGCTACCATACCGGTTTCGAACATTGTGCTGGGGGCTACTCTTGGCGGAATTTCATTTAAAATATTGCCAAAGTTATCGGATGTAATAAAATTAACGACGGTAAAATTCTTGTTGATTCCCATGGTGGTTATTGCCGTATTGCATGTTGTGGGTTTAAAAGAGCAAAACCCCTTAATGGCAAATATGTTGGTTATTGAGTCGGCTGCTGCTCCGGCTACAGCCTTGGTGTTGCAGGTGAGAGCATACGGTGGCGATAGACAAACGGTAGGCAGCTTAATGCTAATAAGCTATGCGATTTGTTTGCTGGCCATTCCGTTTTGGATTGGCGTTTGGCAGTTCTTTTAGATAAAAAAACCACCCTTCGATATGAAGGGTGGCTGTTAATCAGGTTCTTGGGTCGAACCGGTATATATATGTTGTGTTTCGGACTCGTTTATTTCACTTCTTCGAAATCAACATCTGTTACTTCGCCATCGTCGCCTTTGGCTTGCCCGCCTGCATTTGCATCGGCCTGTGGTTCGCCTTGTGGTCCTGCTTGCTGTCCGCCTGCTTGTTGCTGGGCGTTGTACATTTCCTGCGAGGCAGCCTGGAATACACTATTCAGCTCGGTTGTAGCTGCATCAATGGCGTCGAGGTCTTGCTTGGCATGTGCGTCTTTCAGCTTTTTAAGAGCCTCTTCGATAGGTGCCTTTTTGTCGGCCGGAAGTTTGTCGCCAAACTCTTTCAATTGTTTTTCGGTTTGGAAAATCAAACCATCAGCCTGGTTCAGCTTGTCGATACGCTCTTTCGCTTTCTTATCGGCATCGGCATTGGCTTCGGCTTCCTGTTTCATGCGCTTAATTTCGTCGTCGCTTAAGCCCGAAGAGGCTTCGATGCGAATACTTTGCGATTTGCCGGTTGCTTTATCTTTAGCGTGTACATTCAGAATACCGTTTGCGTCGATATCGAACGAAACTTCGATTTGTGGTACACCACGTGGTGCCGGTGGGAGACCGTCGAGGTGGAAGCGTCCGATGGTTTTGTTGGCGTTGGCCATGGGGCGTTCGCCTTGCAAAACGTGTATCTCAACCGAAGGCTGATTGTCGGCCGCCGTGGTAAATGTTTCCGATTTTTTAGTCGGAATGGTTGTATTGGCTTCGATAAGCTTTGTCATTACGCCGCCCATGGTTTCGATACCCAGCGAAAGTGGGGTAACATCGAGCAGCAATACATCTTTTACTTCGCCGGTAAGCACACCGCCCTGAATGGCAGCTCCAATGGCTACTACTTCGTCGGGGTTTACGCCTTTCGAAGGTTCTTTCCCGAAGAAATCTTTTACTTTTTGCTGAACAGCCGGGATACGGGTCGAACCTCCAACCAGGATTACTTCGTCGATATCGCTGTTCGAAAGGTTTGCGTTTTTCATGGCACGACGACAAGGCTCCATTGTTGCCTGAATTAGTTTGTCGGCCAGGCTTTCGAATTTGGCACGGCTCAGTGTTTTTACCAGGTGTTTTGGAATTCCGTCAACCGGCATAATATATGGCAGGTTAATTTCGGTCGATGTTGAACTCGAAAGCTCAATCTTAGCTTTCTCGGCGGCCTCTTTCAGTCGCTGAAGAGCCATTGGGTCTTTACGCAGGTCGATGCCTTCGTCGTTTTTAAATTCGTCGGCCAACCAGTTGATGATTACATCGTCGAAGTCGTCGCCGCCAAGGTGGGTGTCACCGTCGGTCGATTTTACTTCGAAAACGCCTTCGCCCAATTCCAGTATCGAAATGTCGAAAGTACCACCACCAAGGTCGAATACGGCAATGCGCATATCTCGGTCGCGCTTGTCGAGGCCATAGGCCAGCGATGCAGCTGTAGGCTCGTTAATGATACGACGAACGGTTAATCCGGCAATCTCGCCTGCCTCTTTGGTAGCCTGGCGTTGTGCATCGTTAAAGTAGGCCGGAACGGTAATTACCGCTTCAGTAACTTCTTGTCCAAGGTAATCTTCAGCCGTTTTCTTCATTTTCTGAAGCGTCATGGCCGAAATTTCTTGTGGCGAATACAGCCGATCGTCGATTTTTACGCGGGGGGTATTGTTGTCGCCTTTAACGACCTGGTACGAAACACGTTTTACTTCGTTCGAGAGGTTGTCGAACGACTCGCCCATAAATCGTTTTATCGAGTAAATGGTTTTTTGCGGGTTGGTGATTGCCTGGCGTTTTGCCGGGTCGCCCACTTTGCGCTCACCGTTTTCAACAAATGCTACAATCGAAGGGGTAGTTCGTTTTCCTTCGTTGTTCGGAATTACAATGGGTTCGTTGCCTTCCATTACCGAAACGCATGAGTTTGTAGTTCCTAAGTCAATTCCTATTATTTTTCCCATACTATTGTAAGTTTTTAAATTTTATTCTTAATCAACGGTGGGGGAGTAATCAATCATTGTGCCATGCCCATTATTTTTTAATAGCATGAAATATTGTCAGGAAATAGCCCGGAATGGTCTTTTGCTGGCAGATTTTTTTGTGTTTTTTCTGCCAGATGTGCTGTATTAGTTTTGTTGTATGATGATGGGATTTTTGGCCTTGCGGTATTTTTCGGGAATATCGGGAATACCATTCCCGTTTGTGTCTTCTAAGTCGGTGGCATAATGGTATATCGAAAGCCATTCTTTGGCTTCTTGTATGCCCGGTTTGTCGGGGTTTAGGTCGATTACCAGTTCCATCGGGTTTGTTGCTTCGCCTTTTTCGTTTTTCGATTTGATGTTAACCAGCCCGTAGCTCATTTTTTTGAGTTGGCCAATAAAGCTTACCATGTAGGCATTGGCTGTAACGCTGTACAGGGTGGTGTCGCGTTTGTCGAAACGGATGCTTTGATAGCCTTCTTGTTCGTTGCCAATTTCGAGCGACTGTACTTTGCGAAATATCCGCTTATTTGGATTGATAAATGCTCGCATGCCCGAAAAGTAAAGGTAAAAGTTGGGTCGAACTTCCGAAACGGCCAATATCAATTCCATTACTTTTTTTAATTCGTTACCGGTAACGTATAGCTTCGAAAGCGGAGTACCCGGAATGTTGTCGAGACCGGCTCCCAGTGGCATTACATTGAAGAGGTCGTTAATGTTTTGTTGGCCATATTTGCCGTGCGAAATGTTGTTGCGAATTACACCGGCAGCAACAACAACAATATCGGTTTGAGGCCCCTTGGGCTTGTTAAGCCAATGGTACATGGCATCGGCCACAAAAGGACCAAGGTTGCTTTTTGCCGGATTGCGGCCATTGATGTGTAAGTCGTATGCAGTTTCAAGAATGGGGGTGTCGAATTCTATGCCCAGTGGTTTCAGTATGCTGGTTTCGATTAGGGGAATACGGGTTTCAATTTTTTCTTGTACCTCTTTGTCGGCCGTTATTTTGTCGTCGATGGCAATAAGCTGGTATTGAACCAGTGGAGTGCCAAACGAGTCGAAGTTGATTTCGATGCGTCCGAGGTTGATGCCTGCTGTACCGGTTTGTACAATTATGGTGTTGCCGGCTTGTATGGGAGTGTTCAGACTGGTATGGCTGTGCCCGCTGATGATAATATCGATGTCGTTGATTTTACGCCCCATTTCTACATCTTCACCTTTCCAATCGCCGCGTTCGTTTTTGTAAACACCGCTGTGCGAAAGGGCTATAACAATATCTGCCTTGGCTTGTTTTTTCAGGTAGCGGGCTGTTTTTCGGGCTGTTTTTAGCTGGTTCTCAAATTCGAGGTCGTAAAAGCCGGGAATGGCATCGTCGGCATTTTTGCCCATAATGCTGAAAATGCCAATGCGATAGCCGTTCTTTTCGAAAACATCGTATGGTAATATAGTTTGATTGTTGAATAAGGCACGTAAGTCGCTGTCGGTGCTGTTTTTAATGCCTTTGTAGTTGGTGCATAAAATTGTTGGTATGGGGCCGTTGTTTTGAGCGTTAACGATGATTTTTGCTAGTGAGTCGGGACCAAAGTCGAACTCGTGATTGCCCAGTGCAAGGTGATTGTAGCCCATTTCGTGCATCAGGTTTAGTTGAAATCCGTGACTTAATTCGATGGTTTGAAAAAGCGAGCCCATTAAAAAATCGCCGGCATCTACAATAATTAGTTTGTCGTTGTTTTGTTGTTTTTCGGCTTTCATATATCCAGCCAAACGGGCAAAACCACCACGGGTTGGGTCGTTGTCGTTTTCGAATGGCGTATATTCCGACTCGGGCGACAAACCCATTAAGTGCGAATGGATGTCGTTGGTGTGAAGTAGTATTAGGTCTTGTGTGTAGGCATATAGACTCAAACCTAACAGAATAATGGTAAGTAACGATTTCATATTTCCTCCTGTTTTCCTCAAAACATTCAAATGTACAAATGTAAAGAAAGCATAAAAAGTTCAACTAAAAATGAGCTGAACGTTATAAAAACTTTAGGCGATACATTTATGCAGGTACAAACAATTTGTTGATTGTGTTTGTTTTAATGTCATTGCAAGCGAGTTAAACTAAAAGCAATATATATGGCTAATCTATCAACTTCTTACATGGGGATTTCGTTGAAAAATCCGCTTGTACTGGGTGCCAGTAGCATGGTTACCGATATTCAACAAATTCAGAAAGCAGAAAAAGCCGGTGTTGCGGCAGTCGTTTTTAAATCTTTGTTCGAGGAACAGCTTCAGCTTGAGTCGCTGCAAATGGACGAAGACCTGCATGAGTACGATAATCGAAATGCCGAAATGGAACGTATTTTTCCCGAAATTGAACACGCCGGGCCGAAAGAACATTTGCTGGCAGTGCGTAAACTTAAAGAAAGTGTTTCTATTCCGCTTATTGCCAGTATTAATGCAATTTACGAGCCCACTTGGGTCGAATATGCTCAAATGCTGGCCGAAAATGGTGTTGACGGCCTGGAGCTGAACTTTTACCGGGTGCCCATTGCGACCGATGCCGGTGCGAAAAGTATTGAAGAACATCAGCTTAAAGTGTTGAAACAGGTTAAGGAAGCCGTCGATATTCCGGTTTCGGTTAAATTAAGTACATTTTATACCAATCCGCTGAATTTTATTGCAAAACTCGACAAGGCCGGTGCCGATGCGGTGGTGGTGTTCAATCGTTTCTTTCAGCCCGATATCAACATTGAAGATGAAAGCTTCGATTTCCCTTGGGATTTAACCCGCGACGGCGATTACCAGGTTACTCTGCGTTATGTCGGATTGCTTTACAGTAAACTTAAGGGTAGTTTGGTGGCCAATCGTGGCATTAAAACTTCGGACGAAGTACTGAAAATGATTTTGGCCGGTGCCGATGCCGCGCAGCTGGTGAGTACATTTTATAAAAATGGAGTAGGATATGCCGAAACAATTTTGAAAGAAATTGAGGCGTGGATGGATAAAAAAGGCTATAAAACACTGGATGATTTCAAAGGCAAGCTGTCGAAAGAGAATATAAACGATGAGTTCGTTTATAAACGTGCTCAATACATCGATATTCTACGAAATTCAGATCAGATACTGAAAAAGTATCCGATGCGCTAGCACTTATATGTTTTTAATGGATGACAAAGAGCTCATTTTCGGATGAGCTTTTTGCTTTTTTCTATGTCGTGTTGAATCATTTCGTTGTACCTAATCGTAATGGTTTGAAGCATGGGGTGTTTGATATTGAAATGCATATTGCCGGCTTTGGCAACAGGCAAAATCTTGGGCGATGTACCGGTAAGAAACATCGAGCCAATAGCTTTTAACTCGCTTGCCGCAACATTTCGAAATTCGACTTCGATGTTTTCGACCCGGGCAATTTCGAGAACTTTACCCAGGGTAATGCCTTTCAGTACCTGTTTTAGGGGTGGGGTAATCAACTTATTGTTGGCAATAAAAAAAATATTCGAGCGACTTCCCTCGGTAATTTCGTTTTGATTATTGATTAGTAAAACTTCGTAAAATCCTTTTTCGCTAATGAGCTGATTGGCTCGTTCGCGTACCGCCGGTTGTTCTATTTTTAAGCCGGGATTCATACGTTCGGCATGCAAAAAGCCAACTTCAACCCCTGCCTGGTACATTTGTGGGGTGGGGTACGAATGGGGTATGAAATACAGTATCCAGCCACCTGCCCTTTCGGTGGGTGTAACTTCAATTTTAATATTGCCGTTTTGGGTTTGATTGGCCTTGCTAAGCCTTACGATTTGTGTCAACAGTTCGTCTTTGCGTATGGGCGTATCGAAACCCAGAGCCTGGCACGATTGATTCATGCGGGCAAAATGTTCGGAAAAGAAAAGCGGTATGCCCGATACGATGCGTAATACCTCGTAAACAACCAGGCTGTTTTGAGCAGGGCATTTATCCGTTTTTGCTTTTAGGATACCGTTTTCGATTATCTGCATTGAGCTCATTGCGAAGGCCGTTTATTGGTTCGTATTTTTAACATGGTTGGCAGCTACTTCGAGCTCGGCATACCATTCTGGACCGTACTTCCGGGTTAGAGCATCTTTCAGAAACACATACAGTGGAACTTGTTTGGCGATACCACAAGCACGTGCGGCTTTGCAAATGTCGAGTTGCTGGTAGTTTATTGCATCGAAGTTCTTGTATTCGGTAATGCGTATTGGGAATAAATGGCACGAAACAGGCTTTCTGAACGTTGATTTTCCATCGAAATAGGCTCTTTCGATGGCACATTTGGTTATTCCCTGCTCGTCGGTATAGGTATAGGCACATTCGCGGTTGTTGTACAGTGGCGTTACTAAATCGCCGTCTGAATCAATAACCGAGAACCCGGTTTCCCGGATTACGTCTTTGTACTTCTTGTCGAGATAAGGCTCAAAGGCGAGGTAGTTTTCTTCAATAAGTTTAGCTTCTTCGCGGGTTAAAGGTGCGCCCGAATCGCCATCGACGCAGCATACTCCCTTGCAGGCATTTAAGTCGCACAAAAAATGTTTCTCGAAAATATCGAGACTAATTATGGTGTTTCCTATCTGAATCATACTGCAAGATTACAAAAAAAAAGTTGTTCGTTTATCAAAATCGACTGTTCACTCAAAAATTATTGCCATTCACTCAAAAGACAAGGTGAATTCCAAATTTTATGTTTTTTTTGTGGCAAAGGGAGAATTAATATGCGGAGACCAAAAGTTATCAAACACAAAGGGAAAGATGTTGTTTATCTCGATTTCTCGAACATGAAACGAAAAGTCAACATTGTGGAAACGGAGAAAAGGGCTGGCGATTACATTCAGAAACAGACTTTTAACTCTTTGTTGGTGCTTTCGAATGTCGAAAATATGAATTTCGACCACCAGGTGCGCGATACTTTTCTGGGTGTGGTTAAAGATAATGCACCCTATATAAAAGCAGCTGCGGTAATTGGGGTAAACGGGCTGATGCGCTTCGTTTTCGATGATTTTGTAAGCCAGTCGGGGCGTAACTTCAAAGTTTTTAAATGCAAAGAAGAAGCTCTGGACTATCTTATTTCGTATGCCTGATGCTTATTTTATCCACATACTTTTAATATTGCAGAATTCTTTAATGCCGTAGTGCGATAATTCGCGCCCAAATCCTGAATTTTTGACGCCACCAAAGGGCAATCGTGGATCCGATTTTACCAGCCCGTTCACAAAAACAGCTCCGGCTTCTATTTTCCGGGCAATATTTTCACTTCGTTGTTCATCGTTTGTCCAAATGGCTGCACCCAGGCCAAAGAGGCTGTCGTTGGCTGTTTGTATGGCTTCTTTCTCATCTTTAACAACTACAAATGCGACTACAGGGCCAAACGTTTCTTCGTAAAACACCGGCATATTGTGGTTGACATTGGTAATGAGTGTGGCCGGGTAAAAGCAACTCGATTTGTCGTTGGGAAGTGTGCCGCCTGTTTCAATTTTTGCGCCCATTTTTACCGATTCGCTTACCTGCCGGTGCACATCTTCCACAAAGTTGCGTTTGGCCAGTGGTGCCAGCATGGTAGCCCTGTTCATTGGGTCGCCCGGCTGGTATTTCTCAAGCTCGGCTTTTACTTTTTCGAGAAAAATGCCGGCAACTTTTTCGTGCACAATAAAACGTTTGGCGGCAATGCAGGTTTGCCCCGATGTTAACATACGGCTTTGTATTCCAATTTGGGCTGCTTCGTCGAGGTTGGCATCGTCGAGAACGATACAAGGGTCGGAGCCACCCAGTTCGAGAACGGCTTTTTTGAGGTGCTTTCCGGCTGCTGCAGCTACTTTGCTGCCGGCATATTCGCTGCCGGTAAGCGTTACAGCCTTCACTTTCGGGTTGGCAATTACAGCCTCCACTTGCGACGAACCAATAATGAGCGAGCGGAAAACGTTTTCGGGGAAGCCTGCTTCGGTAAAAATATTCTCGATGGCGAGGGCGCAGCCCTGCACGTTCGATGCATGTTTTAGCAGGCCGGTGTTGCCGGCCATCAGGGCAGGTGCTGCAAAACGGAATACCTGCCAAAACGGATAGTTCCAGGGCATAACAGCTAACACCGGGCCGATGGGTTGGAATATGGCCATGCTTTTTAGCCCGTCGGTTGCGATGGGTTCGTCGGCCAGCATTGCGGGTGCCTTTTCGGCGTAATAATCGCAAACCCAGGCACATTTTTCAATTTCGGCTTCGGCTTCGGCAATGCGCTTGCCCATTTCGTTACAAATCAGTTTGGCCAGTGAGGCTTTTTTTTCACGCAATACACCAGCAGCCCGGTGCATCAATTGTGCCCGATAGTCGAACCCGGTGCTTTTCCAATTGTTCCAGGCCTTAAAACCAGCATCAATAACAGCCTTTGTTTCATCAGCTGTAAATTCAGTATATTCGGCAATAAGTTGCTTGTTGTATGGGTTGATTGATCGCATGTTGATGTATTTTACCTTGTTATTTTGCATTGTAAAAGTAAAAAAGAAAAAGGAAAACCCCGACAGAAAATGCACTGCCGGAGTTTTTGTTTCAGTTGAAATAAATTTTAATGAAAAAAGTTGTGAGTTTATTTTTTTTTTTTAGTTTTATCCCGAAATTAATTTGTCTTAAACTATATTAATGATGACCCCTCTTATGCCCTATTTAACAAGCGATGCAGCCCCTTGTGTCGTGTACTACTTAACAGCTCGTTACCACTTTTCATTTGTTTTGCCTATGATTGAACCATGAAAATCCTTTTTTTAGATTTGAGATGCTTTGCTTGTCTTATAATTGTAATCGCAGAGTATATAAAAAAGGTAGGATGGTGTTGTTTCGGTTTTTCTAAAACGAGGCATAATATTTAAGATCGTTGTTATTAAAAGCTACAGCTAAAGGGGAAGTGTAACTTTTTTCTTAACAAAAGGCAACACCATTCGAAAATAGCATTGCCTAATGTACAATTAATAATATTTATTAACTGGTTTGGGAGCGCGAACTCCCAGACTGCAAATTTAATTCAATTATGAGAAAAATAGCACTAATTTGCTGCATATTTGTGGCTTCATTGTTTATGTATTCTTGTGAAGAAGAAATCATTCAAGAAAAGAGCGTTCAAGGAAATGAAAAAGTTGTTTCGTTAACTGATGAGCAGATTGATCAAAACATTGAAAACATATCAATAGTTCTGGCAAATGCGGTACACAATAATAAAGAACTTGTAACCGAAATTGAGAAAGAGATCAGTTATCGATTTGATTACGATAATGATGCCTTAATAAAGATTTTTCTTGGCCGTGAAATTGCCGGTGAAAAATTTGAAGAGATACTATCAAAATCATCGAACGGAAAATACAGTTCAAAAGATATTGAAACAATGATACTTGAAAGTGGCTATCTGCAATTTACCTTTCCTCAAAATTATGAAAGCCTCGATTATGAATCATCATCACCGTTGGCTGTACCAGTTTATTCTTTTATTAACGAGCAGGATACAGAATATCTTGAATCGTTCGACAAAGATGGCAACATGGTAAGTTTGTCTGCAAAAGAAATGCCCAATGTTCCTGTTATTGTTGTTGGTCGATCGGAAAGAGTTGATGAAGATGGATATATGAGTGTGAGCGAACGCAGTGTGGTTTTGCCAAAGGAAATGCGGTCTTTACACTATACAAAGGCCGTGGAATTGTCACGCAGTCCTCTTAAATCGGCAAAAACCAATAATCATATTGTTAAAATTCTTTCGCAGGAAGAATTTGATAAATTGGGTGGAGGACAAGAGCCTATAGCTTTAACAGAAAATGTAGTTTCAGCAACAGATTCTGAAGCAAATCTGAAAAGTGGACTATTTTTTTATGCTGAATTAACGGTGCGTACAGATAATCCGAAAGAGCATAAATTAAACTGGAGTTCATTACGGGAAGGGAAAAAAACCTCAAATAAATATGAAATATACAGGAATGATATGGGGAACACAGCTATTGCTACTGTAATTAACGGTAATTCTTTTACAGATAATGTGCCTAAAGCTAATTATAGCTATGAATATTACGTAAAATGCTATTACAATGATGAATATTTGGGTCAATCAAATTGGTATATACTTCAATCATCTCACAGGAGAAGTGGAGGTAAGGAATATATCGATTATTTGTATGCATCTCATGCAATGGTTGTTGCACTTGAAGGTTGGTGGGTGAGTGAATTAGAAATTAAATGGCATATATTAGCTGGAAATTATGATGAAACATCAAGCGAAATAAGGCAAGGTGGTTATGATTTTGAAATCATTGGAAAGCCAAAATGTGTAAACGAATATGATAATCGGGATCTTTTCAGATGGTATAAAAATGATAACTATGGAACATATACAGTACATTTTAGAGAACGAGATAGTAGCTCTGATATTGAGATGTGGGAAGCTAGTGTTCAGATTGTTTCAAAAACAGCAAGCTATATATGGGCAGATAATGTATTGGTAAAAGCAATTGCTGAAGGCGTGACTGAACCAATTATAAAGTTAGTTAAAGCTTATAAAAAAGATGATGAAATTGGAGAAGCACATATTACATGGTCAACGCCTAATGGTGATCCTCAATACATAAATGAGAATGGTTTCAAAGTAATAATAAATCATAATAGCAAGGATACTGGTTTGTTTTAAAGTATAAAAAATTAAAGAGGAATTATTTCAGAAGCTTCATTATGAATATATACGACATTGTACAATATGATTTTAAATTCCTCTTTAATTTATATGTAGATATCTCTTGGGGTTATTAAGATAAATAAATGATGATAAAGATATTAACCATTCCATTAATAATTTTCCTTTTTTCCTGTTCGCGCGAAATCGATTTTTATCCGGTTGATGTTGAACAGGAGCTGGTGGTAAGTGCTTTTATACAGCCCGGACAGCTCGATAGCTTGCTGTTGACCAGCACATTCATTTCTTCGCAATCTGCCGATTATTACGAGGGAGATTATAAATATTTTGGCGTTTCGGGTGCAAAAATTGCTGTATTAGCAGACAACGATACGGTTGGAACTTATGTTGAAGCGGAGAATATAAGTTACCATTACGAAGGTGAAAGCTTTGATGAAAATAAGGAATATCAATTAAAGATTTCGCATCCCGATTACCCCGATGTTTCGGCCAAAACTACCGTGCCAGTTGTGCCGGATTGTTGGTTTGGAACATACGCAAATAATGGTGAAAAGGTGAAAGAAACTCCCGAGGCCCACATTCAGGTATTGATGGAATTTGATGATGATGAAAATACCAACAACTACTATATCATAACATCTTCATCTACTTACAACAGCATCTATACGGTTGGATTCCCCGAAGAAAGAGACAGTATTGTTACCCGCACAATAGCTAATCAGCTTAACTCCGAAAGTCCGATTATTGAAATGACCTATGATGGTTCGTACTATAATTTTGCACAGTTGAGTTTTGACTGGGAGACGTTTTATGGGGTAAGTGAAACTGGCATAATATTTAGCGATAAACTTTTCAATGGACAAAAAGCAACTATTCCTATCGATTTATATTTGTATGGGTATAAATACACAACCAGTGTTCAGCTAACCCTTACAGCCATTAGTGCTGAATATTACCAGATGCTTCGCTCTATAGTAACACTTAAGAAAAATAATGATAGTTTCTTACCTGAACCTCTCCAAATGTACAGTAATGTGCATAATGGACACGGGGTGTGGGCGGCCATGTCATCCCGAACCGTTTCATTGGATGTTTCTCTGGTCGATTTTTTTAATTACTAACAAAATAACTTATTATGAGAAAGTATATTATTGTGTTTATGGTTTTTGCCTTTATGGCTTGCGAAAAAACATTTATTGTTGGTGGCACAGTAACCGACATACTAACAGAAGATAGTATTGAAGGTTTGGAAATGGGGCTTTATGTATTAAAAGAGAGCAGTTCTGATTATACAGATAAGAAGTGGAGCGACTTGGAGCTTATTGAAACAGCCACTACCAATAGCAACGGTTTTTTTTCGATGGAATTAGACGACGATTTTAGCATGAGCAGTACTATTTTCCTTCCGCTTGCCCCTACCGATACGTTGTCGGTAAATGCACAATACACACCCAGATCTTCAGAAGGCTTACAATATGCATATTACAGTCCAAAAGGTGATTTTAAACTAAAACGATCATCACACATCCTGTTCATTTTGACAAATTTCACCCAGGCAGAAGTTTTAGTGCGCTGTGGCGATTTTGACGCCCTAAATTCAAGTCTAACTTATTCACCTTATTTAAGTTTTAGGAACTTATTAACCGGTCAGGAATATAAATTTGATTTTTATGAAATAGTAGATGATGATAATCCTAAATATCTCGGAAGTAAAAACCTATACATAAAAACTCAGCTGCCTGCAGAACCTGAAAAAGTATTCTGGGAAATGACGATACAAGAGATCGAAATTGATTACAACACCTTAGAAGAATAATGAAACAGATATTTTCCCTTCTTTTGCTGTTCTTTTTATTTTATCAGTCAATAGGAACTTTTGCACAGCAAACGAATCTTGCCGGATATATTGTAGATGCCTCCACCAACGAAAAAATGATAGGGGCCACTATTCAAGACCTCAATACCCTACGTGGTGTTGCCAGCAACGAGTATGGTTTTTTTTCGATAAAGACTCAAGCCGACTACAAATGTCGGATATCTTTTGTTGGGTATGCTTCGAAAATTATTGAAGGTACCCTTACCGGCGACACACTTTTAACCATTGGATTGGTTAAAGGCCTCGAAATTGCCGAGGTTGATATTACCGCTGATAAAAAAAGAACTTTCGAAGATGGGCTTTCGACCATGAAACTCAATCCCGAAATGATGAAAAACCTGCCGGCACTATTTGGCGAAAGCGATGTGCTTAAAGCCATACAGCTGCAACCGGGCACACAGCCTGGCCGCGAGGGCACCTCGGGCTTCTCGGTACGGGGCGGAAGCAACGATCAAAACCTGTTTCTGCTCGATGGTATTCCGGTTTACAACGTGAATCACTTGTTTGGCTTTTTTTCGGTTTTTAGCCCCTATGCCATTAACAGTGCAACCTACATAAAAGGCGCAATGCCGGCACGCTACGGTGGCCGGTTGTCGTCGGTAATCGATCTGCGTTTAAAAGAAGGCAACAACGAGAAATTGCATGGTCAAATCACCGCCGGGATCATTGCCTCAAGCATTGCCCTCGATGGCCCTATCATTAAAGACAAATTGAGTTTTATTGTTACTGCTCGCCGCACGTACCTCGATGTTTTTAGTCGCCCTATCGGCTATATTGTTTCTGAACAGCAGATCGGTTATTATTTTCAGGATTTCACTTTTAAGACCAACTATGTGTTGAATAAAAAGAATAAACTACTCCTGAGTTTCTATGGTGGAAACGATGAAGCTTTTATTAAGTATCGGGATAAATACGACGATTCAATTTATAAATCGAAGTACAGTTTGGGGTGGGGCAATAAAATTGCTGCGTTGAGGTGGAACAGCATCTGGGGTAAATCGCTTTTCTCAAATACAACGTTGTACTATTCAAATTATAAATACAATAACGGGACCCACGAAGAGGAACACAGCATTAAGCCCGATAGCCTCATACAAGAACATAAGCTCATGTTCTATAATAACGTAAGCGATTTTGGTTTAAAATGGGATTTGGATTATTACGCGTTAAGCAATCTTCATTTGAGAGCCGGCTTCGATGCCATTGTGCACAACTACACACCCGGAGCCAGCGATTTTATCGATTTTAACGTTTCGTCCGAACTTCGATCAACGCAAGGCAAACAATTCAAAAATATTGAGTTTTCGGCCTATGCTGAAGCTGATTATACCCCGATATCCAAATTAAATTTCAACCTGGGATTGCGCAGTACAAGTTCTTTTATGAGTGGGTATAGCAGCCCCATGCTTCAGCCGCGCTTGTTGGCACGTTACCAGGTGAACCACCGGCTTTCGTTTTCTACATCGTACGATGTAAATGTGCAAAACGTTCATTTGGTATCCAATTCCAATTATGGTGCACCTACCGATTTGTGGTTGCCGATAATGAACGGCATTCCACCCCAGTATTCGTGGCAGTTTACCGTAGGTGCTAATTACCAGGTTGCACAAGGGATTAATATGGGAATTGATGTGTATAAAAAAGAATTTAGCAATTTGCTGGAGTTTAATCCTACCGAAATCATCGATCACAACGTAAGCAATTGGTCCGAGGTGATTTTAATAGGAATCGGTGAAGCTAAAGGACTGGAACTGATGCTCGAAAAAAGCACCGGCAATTTAACCGGATGGATTGCTTATACGCTTTCAAAATCGGATCGGAAGTTTAATGGCATTAACAATGGCGATGTTTTTCCGTTTAGCCACGACCGCCGCCACAACATCTCTGTTGCATCAACCTATAAAATCAATAAGAACAAAGAAATTACGGCCTCGTGGGTATATACTTCGGGTTATAATATCACCTTAAATTACAATTGGTATGTAATCAACATCAATGGGTACTCGCAAATCGTCGAAAACTATACCGAGCGAAACAATTATCGTACGCCGGCTTATCACAGGCTCGACCTTTCGTACCGTTCATCGAAACAAAAGAAAAGAGGTGTACGAACCTGGACTTTTGGGGTGTATAACGCCTATAATCACATTAATCCGTTTGCAGTTTATCCTAATATGTTGGACAAAAATGAAACGAATGGCGAAACAATTAAAACGCTTACCGTAGGCGGATTATTCCCCATTATTCCATCGGTGAGTTATGGTTTTGCTTTTTGATTTCAAATATGGGATGTTGCAAAACGAAACCATAAAAAACCCCGACAGAAAATGCACTGCCGGGATTTTTGCCTTATGACTACTATTTTTGTTTACTCTGCATTCTCGCTAATAAAGCGCTCGGTGTCCATGGCTGCCTTAAAGTGGAGGAGGATTATGCTAATTTGTGGCTCGTTTAAAACTGAAATACGGCTCAAGGTGATGGGTTTTTGAGCTCAAAATAGTATCTTTATGAGCTAAATCAAATAAAATGATTGATTCAAGGGAAAAACAAATAATCAATTTCATCCAAAAAGCAAGAGAATGTTCTTCAAAAGAGATTTTTGACGAAATTGATTTGCCTGTAAGTTATGCTACATTAAAAAGATTGTTGACAAAATTGATTTCTTCAAACTATATTTCTACAACAGGAAAAGGAAAAGGGACAAAATATATGATTTCTCCTGCTTTTCAGGTAATTCGGCCTATTGATATTAGTAAGTACTATGAAAAAGAAATTGATGAAAGAGAGATAGAAGAAGGTTTCAATTTTAAAATTATTAATGATATTCTTGCGAATCATAGTGTGTTTACTGAGCGTGATTTGGAAAAGTTAGATAACCTTCAAAAGATTTTTCGTAATAACATTTCACAATTGTCAGATAATGAATACAAAAAGGAGTTTGAAAGACTTGCAATCGATTTGAGCTGGAAATCGTCACAGATTGAAGGAAATACGTATTCATTATTAGAGACAGAGCGACTTTTAAATGAGAAAGAAACAGCAGCAGGAAAAACGAAAGAGGAAGCAGTCATGCTTTTAAATCATAAAGATGCCCTTGATTTTATTATCGACGCACCAGATTATCTTAATCCTTTAAGCGTTTCAAAGATTGAAGATATTCATAGCATTTTAGTGAAAGAGCTTGATGTTGAAAGAAATTTAAGGAAAAGACGTATTGGTATTTCGGGTACTAATTATCGACCATTAGACAATCAGTTTCAGATTTCGGAAGCCTTAAAAGATTCCTGTGATTTAATTAATAAAAAGTCGTGTGTATTTGAAAAAGCTTTACTGGCATTGGTTCTAATTTCATACATTCAACCATTTATGGACGGAAATAAAAGAACAGCCCGGATTGTAAGTAATGCCATATTAATGAATGAGAAATATTGTCCATTGTCGTTCAGGACTGTGGATTCTATTGATTACAAAAAGGCAATGTTGCTTTTTTATGAACAAAATAATATATCAAGTTTCAAAGAGATTTTTATCAATCAGTTTGAATTTGCTGTAAATACATATTTTTAAAAGTATTTCATTCAACGGTTCGTTGTTATTTTTTAAGTTTATGATAATGTGCTGCTTGTGTTTTGTTGATTTAATTATCTAAGTTGTAGATATATAGTTTGTTGCGAACAAAGTGTCATATCTTATGTCTAATATCTAACGTACTATTGATTCCATTATAACCATAAAAAACCCCGACAGAAAATGAACTGCCGGGGTTTTTGCCTTATGACTACTATTTTTGTTTACTCTGCATTCTCGCTAATAAAGCGCTCGGTGTCCATGGCTGCCTTACAGCCCGAACCAGCTGCTGTTACTGCCTGGCGATATTGCGAATCCATTACGTCGCCACAGGCAAACACACCCGGCACGTTGGTTTTCGACGTGTTGCCCAACGTTTGTATGTAGCCTACATCGTCGAGCTCAAGGTAATTTTTGAAAATGTCGGAGTTGGGTTTGTGCCCAATGGCCAGGAAGAAACCGTCGATTTTTATTTTCACAATTTCTTCGTTGGCTTCGCCTTTATTCTTGTATAGTTCGGCACCTTCGACCACGCCGTCGCCAAACAATCCTTTGGTTTGGTGCTTCCAAAGCACTTCAATGTTTTTGGTTTTGAAAACCCGCTCTTGCATCACCTTCGATGCACGCAGCTCGTCGCGGCGTACAACCAGGTAAACCTTGTTGCAAAGGCCGGCCAGGTAAATGGCTTCTTCGGCAGCGGTGTCGCCACCGCCAACCACGGCTACATCTTTACCACGGTAAAAAAATCCGTCGCAGGTTGCACAGGCCGAAACGCCACTTCCGGCGTATTTCTTTTCATCTTCGATTCCAAGGTATTTGGCTGTTGCACCGGTTGCAATAATTAATGATTCGGCTTCAATAAGTTTTTTATTGTCGATGGTGATTTTAAACGGGCGCTTCGACAAATCGGCCGAAGTTGCCATACCCCATCTAACATCGGTTCCAAAACGTTGAGCCTGCTTTTTGAGGTCTTCCATCATTACCGGGCCTGTAATTCCTTCGGGATAACCCGGGAAGTTTTCAACTTCGGTGGTGGTGGTAAGTTGTCCGCCGGGCTGTAAGCCTTCGTACATAACCGGATTTAAGTTAGCACGTGCTGCGTATATTGCAGCGGTGTAACCCGCCGGGCCTGATCCAATGATTAAGCATTTTATTTTTTCAGCATCGCCTTCAACCTGTTTCTTTTCAGGTTGCTTGTCGGATAAATTCATTGTGTCAAACATGGTTGTATCTTTTTAAATTGTTAACGTTGTTAAAACGGTTCAAAAGTAGAAGTATTTATAACACACCTTGGTGATAATTGTTACAAATCAAGGTATGAAACGAGCATGTAAAATATTTACATCCAAATTGATGATAATTTTCTTTATGCGAGTTCCATACGACCTTAAAAAATAAACAATTATCGTATGAAAATCTTCGCTTATTTGCTTTTAATTGCCTTTTCGAACTTCGGAAAGGCGCGCCAGTGCCACTTGTCAAGTATTACGCCTTCTTGTGTAAGCATCAGTCCCGGGTTCGAACGTACTATGGTTTTCAGGGTTATTTCGTCGCAAAAGAATATCTCGTATGGTGGATTGTGCTCTGCGGTAAAAGTTTCGATTTGGCTGGTTGTCGAAGCCGTCAGGCAAATAAAGTTCATGCCTTCGTTTAGGGCTTTTTGCGCAAAGTCGTTTATGCTTTTTTGTTTTTTTGTGCTTGCTTTTTCGAGGTTGTATGCGATAAGCATAAATGTGTATCGATCGTCGTACAAATAGAAATCTTTTACATCCTCGCCATAGTTGTTTTCAATGGTGAAATCGTGGATGGGTGGGTGATAGCCTTCTTTTACTAATATTGAATTGGCCGAAACATATTCCCAGGTAAGGGTATCTTGCCAGGGGTAGTTTTCTTCGGTAAACATTTTTTCCTTCCCGGTTTGTTTGTTTTTATAAATGAATTCGGTTTTATACTCGTCGGTGGGCGCATCGTCGGGTATTTCCATGCCTTCGATAATGCTGTTTCCTATTTTGTAGGGTCTGAAATCGAATATGGGCAGGTGGTTGTACGAATAGTATTGAATAAAAAGAAAAGCAAGCATAACAAGTGCGAAATAGCCATTTTGAAAACTGTAGTTGTAGTGGTTTCGGAATTTATGGCGTTGTGTAAATATAAAAGCTGCCAACAGGGTGAGTACTATATTTTTATAGAATGTATCCCAGTTTGATAGTATAATGGCATCGCCAAAGCAGCCGCAGTCGCTTACAGGGTTTTCCAGGGCAATCCAAAGCGTAAGAGGAAGAAAAAACCCCATAAAAATAAGTGCCAGCCACGAAACGTTTTTTACCCGGTAGTTTACCAGTATTGCGGCACCTATCCCGAATTCAGCAATCGACAGTAAAATGGCCAGTATCAGTGCCAGCGAGTTAGCCCACGAAGTGCCAAAGGCCGTAAAATAATCGATAAATTTGTAGGTTGAACCCAGTGGATCTACGCCTTTAACAAATCCCGAAAATACAAAGGTTAATCCCAATAAAATACGTGCAGCTTCGCGTACAAATTTCATATTTAAATTTTTTAATAATTCTACTTTACCAAATTAAGTTTTCTTATAATATCTGTCAATATCCGCTTGTCTTTTTTGATGC
>JAFGGY010000085.1 GCA_016930365.1 Prolixibacteraceae bacterium
AAAAATCAAACTAAATAAAAATAATTTCAAATTTAAATTTATAGAAATATTCATTTTAATGATATAAAAGTTAAATAATAAAATTGTATATTTTTGTATTAAGGTCAATGACCTTTTTATTGTTTTTGTATCGAGCTATATTTAAGTGTTTTAAGTAAATAAAATACGACATTAAACTATTACAATTACTTATATTGAATCGTTATTCGAAACTAATCCAATCAACCTCTACGGTTTGATTTTTTACATTCGTAACAATTACGTTGTGAACACCTTTTTTTGGTTTCAATATTTTCACGCGAGTAGTTTTCCACTCTTTCGATACAGGTATTTTTATTTTTGTAGAAGTTTTACTGTTGATATTGTCGAAACTTAATGATAATTCGCCACCTTTATCCGACATGGCACGAACATTTACCCACGTATATCCATCATTTTCGAAATTAACTGCATTATACTGTATTTTCACACCTTTTTCTTTGAAAATAGTCTTCCACCCTGCAAAATAATTCAGAGTATCAATATAAGTTACCGATATTCCATTTTCACTCATTAAGCTATATCTGTCGATTTGTATTTTATCCGATGCTTGTGTTATGCCAACACCACGTAAAGTTGGTTTCACTTTGCGTATTGTGCCATCAGCATTAAAAAACAGACTGTCGATACAAGCCGAACGGTTTTTATCGAATTTTGGCGAAAAATCGTTGTGATGGTAAAACAAATACCATTGATTTTTAAAATTCACAACCGATTGGTGATTTGTCCAACAGCCGGTTGGCGACTCGTCCATGATAACTCCTGTAACTTTGAAATTACCGGTCGGACTATCAGAAATGGCGTATTCCAACCTTTCGATTGTGTTTTCGACATGCGGATATGTCAAATAATAAATACCGTTGCGCTCGAACATAAACGGACCTTCTTTAAGACCTTTTTCAGGAAGGTTTTTAATTTCAATAGGTTCGGACGCAAGTTCCAACATGTTGGCGTTTAGTTTAGCAATAAAAATTTTACCCATCGACCATAAGAGATATGCTTGTCCGTCTCGATCAATGAAAACATTAGGGTCTATGCCAAGCACGCCTTTAATAGGTTCGACTTGCGCCGTGTAAGGCCCCTCGGGTTTGTCGGCAATGGCGACACCGATACCAAAACTTTTTCTGCCATCGGCGTTAACATGTTTTGTGTTTGCCGGAAAATAGAAATAATACTTTTCATTTCGTTCCACACAATCGGGAGCCCACATTGAATACGAATTAGAATCGACCCAGTCAACATTTTTTTGGTCTACAATAACACCATGGTCTGTCCATGCGGTTAGGTTTTCCGACGAAAACACATGATAGTCGCCCATGCAAAACCAATCTTTTCGCAGGTTTGCTCCTTCGGGAGCGATTATATCATGCGAAGGAAAAAGATACATCTTTCCGTTAAAAACTCGTGCCGTTGGGTCGGCAGTAAACTGATTATGAATAATCGGATTTTGCGCGATGGCCAAATTCGAAAATATAATCAATAAAAAAACAATATATAATTTCATTGATAAATAATTTTATAAAACAATATAATTCAACAATTTAACTAAACAACATTGAATTGTGATTCATTTTTTAAATCTGTTTCTATTTCTCACTAACCAAATCATTCACAGCATTTGCAAGGAAAATATATTCGGCACAACCGCCAATAGTAACTTCGTTTTCGCCCCAGAAAAAAGGCCAGTCGTCCTTGTTTTCAAGGAAATCGGGTTTCAACAACATCACACCCGGAACAACACCGCCGGCAATTGTAGTGAAATCGGCACGGTTTATTCCATAAGCCACTTTTTTAGAACGTGTACCAACCGCATTAACAAACGAAAGGTTTGAGTATGGATGACAACCAAAGATATAATTAATACCACTAAAAACATATTCTTTAGTAATTATTTCGGGGAAAGCCTTATGAGCAAAATAATTAGTAATTGCAAAATTGATAACACTACCGCTACCACCCCAGCCACCGCCGGATATTGGCAGTTTGTAAGGATTTTTGGCATCCATCTCGTCAATATTTTTCTTATATTTTTCAATATAACCTTTAAGTTTAGTTTTATAAGCGGCATCCATATAAGGGATAGCTTTGAGAGCTGGTGTTAGGCTCCTACCGGCAAAAAATACTTGTCCAAACTCGCGGTCGCCCACAGGCTGGTCGAGAATTTGCCAAATTTTTTCTTGAAACCGTTTTGCGAATTTTTTATCCTTTGTGGTGATATACAATTGAAGTATAGCATCAATATCCGCACCACGTGCCCACATGCGAGCCATTGGGTTGTCGTCTTTTTTTGGTTTTTTCATAGCTTCGTCCGCCTCCTCAACAAGTCTAATGGCACTTGCCAAACTTCTATCCGCCAAGTTATCGTTATAACCTCTCAAAGCGCGACTTGCAGCGGCCAACGAAGCAGCGGTTTGATAATCTAAAAACGACGAACGATTGGTAAACGCCCAGCGGTCGTCTGGTGTTCCGCTCGATTTGCCATCTGTTTCATAAGGCTTTAAGTTTGGATTGTAAGGCAGATTATCGGTTTCGGTAACAGCATCGCCAAGGTGATGGTACTGATGAAGATTAGGAACAATAATTCCTCGAACGGGATGCCCAATGTTTTCGCACTGCGCTACCAAGTTTAATGTGCCGTGTTCGATTTGTTGTAAGATGTCCGATTTACCATCCGGACGATGAATATCAACGTAACGAGTGTTTTGGTCGATAAAAGTTTGGTCTCTATCCGTTTTAAAAAACTCCCAGGTATCAACAAAACGCGAAATAACAGAATTGTGCGAACCCGTTTGAATGTCAAAATCACCCGCATCGAACCAACCGCCAACGGCCATGTTTGGTATACGCTCCAATGGTTTATATTTTGTGTCGGTGGTATCGGTCATTTCGTAAGCATCAAAATGCTTATGATTTGTGGGAGCTTGGAGGCAGTCGTCCAGATAAGGTGCACCGTGCCATGTGCGGTAAGCCTCGTTAACAGTCATGTGGTCCATCTGTACCGGAAACCACACATCCATTGTTGGATGCCAAACATCGGCATAAACAGTTGGATTGATGGCAAAAGTATTAGTTTTTTGCTCACCGTATTGAATAAAATAAATTCCCTGCTCTTTTAACGAACTGAAATCGAACTTTGCATAGTTGTATCGCAAATATTTTCCCCACTCCTTAACCTCGCCGGTGTGTTTAAGAATTGTTTGTCCTTGTGGAGTAATTTGGTATACCGAAGCAGTTTTAAGAGCTTTATCATTCTTATCCAGCTCAATAACAGCCGTTTTCTCTTGGTTTGGCGTGTAACCAACCTGCGAAAATTGAATAACCGGTTTACGTGTCCAGTTTGGTATTGCATTGGCTTCGACAAACCACGTCAACACTTTGCCTGTTTTGTTTGCCGGAAGCAAACTACGAACAATAAACCAACCATTTTGCGCCAAGTTACGACCATCGAAAAGCATTATTTCGGCATCAGTGCTTTTTATTGTAACAAAGTTTTCGGGGTCTTCGGGTGCAAGGGCAATTGTTTTGCCGGTTGCTAAAGGAAGCGGAACAATAAACTCGGCGCGTCCTCTATCATCAAAAGTATTATGCCCTTCAAATTGGGCTATTTTTTTCGAAGCATCTTCAATTCTTGTATTTCCTGAAGGATATCTTGGAAAAAGAGCCGGATGTCCGTCCATGAAATAATTCTTTTCGAAATAAGCCGAAGGCAAAAACTCAAGGTTAAAACCCGCGCTACCTTCAAGCTCCTTTGGTAAAGGTTTATCCAGATAAACGCTGATTTCAACACCATTATCCTTAGCCATAACGCTAATTTTCGAATCGAAATTAAACATTTTGTAATTCAATTCCACATTAATGGTTTTATTAGCCAAATCAACTTTTCGGTCAATAACCGCCGGCACCAAATCCCACTGTTCGGGAGTGTTTTGTAAACGTACAGCGCCACCCGTTGCCGTGCGAACACCATGATGTATGAGTTCGACTCCTGCTGTTTTTTCATCGAAAAACATGCCTGTGTATTGATTGCTGAATACAAACACATTAACACCCTGTGTATCATAATATTCAAGCTCATTAATACTCAATTTTTGAGCCGACACATTAGTTACCAAAAACAAAAAACAAAACATTGCGGCATAAGAAACCATTTTACACCAAATCATTTTCAGACAACAAAAAAATCTTTTACACATATTCACATTATTAAACCAAGAAATACAAATCATATATTTTTATTATTTTCAGGGCGTTACCCTATCGGGGCGGGCTTTCCGCTCATATCTTTTGCCGGAAACGGCATTCCTCGAATCAACCATTTAGGTTATGATACAGAGACGCACGACAGTGCGTCTCTACACGGCAAAAGGATATCCGCTACAATCCCTAACGCTCCGACACGACAGCGATATTATTCAATCGAAATTCTCACGTTTTTTAAACCTTTATTATCCGAACTGTTACCGTAGAAAATTTCGTATTCGCCCGGTGTTACAGCCATTTTACCTTGTTTCCAATCATAAAATTCAAAAGCCGACGATGGTAAATTGATATTAACCTGCTGTGTTTTACCGGCAGCAAGATTTACACGTTCAAATCCGCGAAGAGTTTTCAAAGGTCCATCAGTATCGTTTATTTTACGGACGTATACCTGTACAATCTCAACACCATCACGTTTACCTGCATTTTTAACCGGAATGGTTAATTGAACCGATTCGTTGGCTTTGATGCTTGTTTTACTTGTTGTAGCCTTGCCAATTTCGAAAGTTGTATAACTAAGACCAAAACCAAAAGGGAAAAGATAATCAGTAGTATATCTGTAAGTACGGTTTTTCATTGAGTAATCTTCGAAATCGCCCAATTTATCCGAATTTTTATAAAACGTAACAGGCAATTTTCCGGCAGGGTTATAGTCGCCAAACAAAACATCGGCAACAGCTTGTCCGCCCGACTCACCCGGATACCATGCCTGAAGAATTGCATCACAGCTTTCGGTTTCGGGTGTAAGCGCAATAGCCGAACCCGAACAGTTTACAAAAATCACTTTTTTACCGGCAGCTTTTAAAGCCTTCAAACAATTACGTTGAACAGAAGGCAACTCAATGTCAGTACGGTCGCCACCTTTAAAACCCGGATGCGAAACAGGCATTTCTTCACCCTCGAGGGTTCCCGAAAGCCCGCCCACAAATACAACCGTTTCGATGCCTTTAAGTTTGTTGATTAGTTCGGTGTAATCAACATCAATTTCTTTACCAAAATTAAATTCAAGGTTTGCCTGCCAGTTGTTGAGTTGGGCGTAGCGTATTTCGATTTTATATTTTTTACCAGCCTCAACCTTAAATGGTAAGCGCGATGGTAAAGTTCGCCAGTTGTTGTACATTTGAATTTGCTCGCCATTAACCAGTAGTTCGAAATGGCCGGTAGCTCCACCCTTAAAGACAAGGTCTTCGGATACTTTTGGTGTAAATTCGGCTTCGAATAATGCCGAAAAGCCTTCGAGCTTCACCCCCGAGGCAAATTCGTGTTGCCCTGCTGTGGTCATTTTTATAGGATTTGTAATTTGAACCGAGGTAACGATTTGGCCTTCGCGGTCGGGGTTGTTCCAGTAAGTGGCTTTAAAACCCTGTTTGCCGTCGAACGAAAGTTGAGCGAAATAGTTGTCGGTAACTTTATCTTCAACCAAATCACAACCTTTATCATACATGATTTTATTTTCGGCAAGTTTAGATTTTATACCCTCTAAAATTGATATTGTACGAACAGGAGTTCCGTTATAATTTCCCCAAAGCATTACCTCATCATTAGCATTAGGCCCAATGACTGCAATTTTCTTTACGGATTTTGATAAAGGCAAAACATTTTTTTTGTTTTGAAGCAACGTCATTGTTTGCAGAGCCATATCGAGAGCCAGTTTGCGATGTTTTTCACAGTTGAGAGTCGATTCGGGTATTTGCGCCCAAGGCACAATGGCATCATCGTCAAAATCGCCAAGATCGAAACGTCCGATAAGCACACGCATAAGGCTTTTATTTATGTCTTCTTCTTTAATTAAACCTTTTTTCACACCTTCGGACAAGGTTTTGTAAGGATAATTTTGCCAAACGCATTCAACATCGGTGCCTGCCAATACGCCTTTAGATGCTGCGTGAACAGGAGTTGACGAAACTTTGTGGCTCGTGAAAAAATCGGTAATAGCGCCACAGTCGGACACTACGATATGTTTAAAACCCCATTCATCGCGCAAGATGCGTTGCAATAGGCGCGTGCTACCGCAGCAAGGCTCATCGTCTAAGCGTTGATACGCGCACATAACCTGACGCACATCGGCATCTTGCACCAAGGCTTTAAATGCAGGAAGATAAGTTTCTTGAAACTCGCGTGGGTCTACATTGTTGAGATTTAGCTCGTGGCGGCTCCATTCGGGGCCGGAATGCACTGCATAATGTTTGGCACAAGCCAATAGTTTACGATATTTGGCATCGGCTGGCCCTTGCAAACCCTTAACCACCTGAATGCCCATGCGCGAGGTCAGGTATGGGTCTTCGCCGTAGGTTTCTTGACCGCGCCCCCAACGTGGGTCGCGAAAAATGTTAACGTTAGGCGTCCAAACCGAAAGGCTGAGGAAACGCTTATTTTCGTTACCGCCACGTATCCATTGGTGATATTTTGCACGAGCTTCGTCCGACACGGCATCGTATATTTTAAACAACAATTCATCGTTAAACGAAGCCGCCATGCCGATAGGTTCGGGGAAAACGGTTACATTATCATTGTTGGCATATCCGTGCAGAGCCTCGCTCCACCAGTTGAACTTTCGGATACCAAGACGCGGTATGGCATCGCTTTGGTCGCACATCAATGCGGCTTTTTCTTCAAGAGTGAGCCGCGAAATTAAATCTTTGGCACGTTCTTCAGAACTTAATTTGGAGTTTTGATACGGATACTGTTGTCCGAAAATAAGCTGTGGCGATAAAAAGCCCAGCAAAAAAAACAAAAGCAAACAGCTCTTCGTAAACCGAGTAAGAATCTTCATTTTGTAGCTAATTATGTTAGTAGATATTTTTTTTAATATATTTATCAGAAATATATTTAAACACTATTTAGTAATAATTAAAATGCTTGTAATTATTCATTCGATATAACAAATTTATTATCATAACAATATATTAACCGCATAGGTCGCTGTGTTTTCGCAGAGAACCGCAGAGCGTTAATAATCAATGATGTTTTCTTTGCGTTTCTCTGCGAAAGACTTTGCGTTCTCTGCGTTAAATTATTATTATCAATCATTTATACTTGCTGAATAGTTACAAATGCTTTTTAATCCATTGGTTTCAAATATGCAGCAAACCCACCGCGCCTGAGCATTTTTATTTCAACGATAGAAGTTTTTTCAACGGTTAAGTATTGGGTCGAAAATTCTTTATCATGGTCGCCATCTGCGATAAGCGTGAGTTTATATTTTACGCCTTGAGGTAAGACATCAAACATTAACGTTATGTTTTTTTCATTTTTTGCATCGGCATTTATACCTCCAATGTACCAGTTGTTGCCTTTTTGGCGAGCTACAATTACGTCTTTTGCGGGATAACCATCAATGAATTTGATATTGTCCCAAGCATTAGGTACATCGCGCAGAAACCATTTAGCGGCCTCGGGTAGTTGGTTGTACCCTTCGGGGCGGTCGGCAAAATGCTGAATACCCGATTCGAATATCACGCTCAAAGCCAGTTCGTGCCCATACGAAGTGATGTGCGGATATTGAGAATTTGTAAAAGTAACAGGCGTATAATCCATTGCGCCAACAACATTTCGGGTAAACGGAAGAATTGCATTGTGCTCTGGTGCTGTTGATGTCAATTCGGGTCCGTTGTTATACCATTCGGCACCACGCACACCCTCGTAAGTCATCAAATGCGGATAAGTACGCGCCCACCCGCGAGGAACAATGCAACCATGAAAATAAACCATCATTTCGAATTTGGCTGCATCTTCCAAAATATCAATATAATAATTAATCATGTTTTGCTTTTCGCTTTCGAAAAAATCAATTTTAACCCCAACGATACCCATTTTTTTAAGTTTAGAAAACTCTTCAACTCTGTTTTGGTGCGTGAGCATACGGTCTTTAGGCGTAGCATCGACCCAAGTATGGTTACCGCCGGAATTGTACCAAATTAAAGGCTTCACGCCGAGCGAGTGAATATATTTAAGAGCATCGTCCAAATTACCGCCATCTGTCATTACGTCCCATTCCCAGTCGAGCAACGTGTAAGGCCAATTCATTTCAGCAGCCAAATCGGCAAAAGCACAAACTGTTTTATAACTTCGAGTACCATGGTTGTTCGACCAATAATTCCAAGATGCGATGCCTGGTTTTATCCAGTCTGTATTTTTGACGGTTGATGGTGTTGAAACATCATCCACCAAAGTCGATTCTACAATGTCGGCAAGCTCGCCCACTATTACCACTCTCCATGGAGATTTCCACGGAAGTGTAATGGTTGGTTGAGTTTCGCCTGTTTCGCGTCCGTTCCATTTATCGGGAAATGTAAGTTTATATTTTGTGGGTTCGGTAAAATTAGTAAGTTTAGTACCACAATATTCGCGGTTAACATCGGCTTCGTGTATGAGATACCAGCAAGCGCTGTCGGGAGTGTTGAATAGTGCGGGATAGCCCCAATCTTTTTGTGTGTTTCCGTCTTTCATCATGCTGTAAAGACCTTCGTTGGCCGGATTGAATTTTTCGAGCCATCGTCTTGTGCTGTCAGGAATGGAATATGATGTTAGTTCATCTTGAATGGTATACTTTCCGGTGTTTTCCGGAAATTCATAACGAAAGGCAACACCATCGTTGTAAGCACGAATTATTAGGTTCAATTTTGCTTTATTTGTATTTTCGAAATAAACGACAATTTCATTTGCCGAATTGCTACATAAAGCCCGTTTGCCAGAGATGGCAGTATATTGATCTTTGATTAAGATCGGTTTGCTTGCCTTTATAAATTTAAGATTATTCGAAAAATTTTGATCCGAACGTATAAGTCCAAGTTCTATTTTAGGAATAACTTCGGTGTATTCTTGATTGGAAAGATAATTTACTTTCAAAAACCATTTTCCGGTATTGTCGTTATTATCGTTGAGGAGTGCAATACTTATTTTTTTATCAGGCGAAATAATTTCAGTAATTTGCGAAATTGCATTAAAGTAAATCAACAAAAGTAATAAGCTTATAAATCCAAATCTAATCATAAAACAAAATATAAAAATGTTTTTTTTACAAAATTCAAAGTTATACTACTTTCGAAGAAATAAATAGAACAAATGTTGCAAAAAATGTCATTTTAGTTGAATTGCAACAAGCCAAGTGTTCGAATATATTGAAGAAGCGATAATTTTTTTCATATTTTTGTTACAAAATCTTTTGTTTTTATAACATTTAAATGATAATTGGTTAAAAAGTAATCTTAATTAAAATTAAGTGGAAGTATAAAAATTATATATAAACACATAAATGAAAATATTATTAATATCTGCTTTATTGCTTTTAACAACACGGCTTACATCTCAAGATAGTTTTGTTTTTTCGTTGATTGATGGCACCAATGGACTTTCGGACAACCGCGTGCGTTGTATTTGTCAGTTGAAAGATGGACG
>JAFGGY010000086.1 GCA_016930365.1 Prolixibacteraceae bacterium
ATCCACGGATTACGCAGATTTGCACCGATTTTTTAACGTAATGGTTTATTTAGAATCTCTCTCAATTCCCACCATCTCACAGTCTCACCATCTCACAGTCTCATAGTCTCAATTCTCACCATCTCATAGTCTCATACTCTCACCGTCTCACTATCTCACTATCTCACCGTCTCCCTTTTCTTGTACATTTCGACTGCTTACTTTCAAAATTCAACTTTTAACCCTTTTTAAGAATTCGCTTAAAACACTGTTTTACTATCTTTTAGAAGCAAACACATAGTTAACATATAGAAATAAGTAAAACATTTTTTGCAGATACTCCGGGTATTTCTACTTTTAAGCTGCAATTGCAAAGAAATAATATATTGATGCAAGTAAGTTCATTGAAAGTGGTTTAAACCATTCCATATCATGATTATTATTTGCTTAGATTATTACTTAAATCGCAGTCCTATGAAACAATTACACAACGAACAGGTTTTGGATCAGGTAGTTACTCAACACCCTGATATTCAAAACGATTTAATGACAGCAACCTTCGAATCTCAAAATGAAAAAGAAAGTGAGATTGAAAAAGGGAATTTATCGGATTACCTGGAAATTTTTGGAGAAGTTGATGATATTTAGGGAACCAAATGGTTCCCTTTTTTTTTGCTTCAATTTTTGGTTTCTTTGCAAAAATTTTCAAACAGATGAAGAAAACACTAATTGTTGTTTTAGGACCGACCGGAATCGGAAAAACCGATCTGAGCATCGATATTGCACTGAAATTCAATACTGAAATTATTTCGGCAGATTCCCGTCAAATTTTCAAGGAGATGGACATAGGAACTGCCACACCCAATTCTCAGCAACTTCATACTGTTAAGCACCATTTTATAAAATCGCACTCCATTTTTAACGAATACAGCGCCGCAAAATACGAAGAAGAAGCCATTGCCAAACTCGATGAATTATTTGCTTTACATAATCAAGTGATAATGACAGGCGGTTCGATGCTATATATTGATGCGGTATGCAATGGTATAGATGATATACCCAATGTAGATAAAAAAATCAGGAGTGAACTGATTGACCGGTTTCAGAAAAACGGCTTAGAGGAACTTCGACTTGAACTGAAAAAAATTGATCCGGAATATTACCATGAAGCTGATTTAAAAAATCACAAACGAATCATCCATGCACTCGAAATATTTTATTCATCGGGCAAAAAATACTCTTCGATGTTAACCAAGCCCCGAAAAAAACGGAAATTCGACATTCTGAAAATAGGATTGAACACCAACCGTTATCTTCTACACGAGCGGATTAACCTACGGGTTGACAAAATGATTGAAAGTGGCTTATTGGATGAAGCCCGGCACTTATATCCTCATCGCGAATTAAATTCGTTAAACACTGTTGGGTATAAAGAGTTATTTGATTATTTTGACAAGCGAATTAGCTTAGATAAAGCAATTGAACTAATAAAACGAAACAGCCGAAGGTACGCGCGAAGGCAAATCACCTGGTTTCGAAAAGATAAGGATATAAGATGGTTTGAACCGGATGAAAAAGAGCTAATTATGGATTACATAAACAACAACATACAATAAAGCCAACGCAATAGATGAATATAATAATAATAGGCCCTGCTCATCCACTTCGGGGTGGCATTGCGGCATTAAACGAACGCCTGGCCTGTCAACTACTTGATGAAGGTCACGATGTTGAAATATACAGCTTTAGCTTACAATATCCAGGTTTACTATTCCCGGGCAAAACCCAATTTACTGATTCAGAACCACCAAAGAATCTGAAGATTTTCAAAGCCATTAATTCGATCAATCCATTTAACTGGCTTCGGGTTGGTCGACAAATAAAAAAGAAAAGACCTGACATAATCATTGTTCGTTATTGGCTTCCATTTATGTCACCATCGACAGGAACCATTTGCCGAATTGCCCGAAAAAACAATCACACCAAAGTTATTGCCATCACAGACAATATTTTACCGCATGAAAGCCGCCCGGGAGATCGACAATTAACCCGTTTTTTCACAAAATCGGTTAACGGCTTTGTTGCTATGAGTAAAAATGTATTCGACGATCTTGATATTTTCATTAGCAATCAACCCAAACGGCTATCACCGCATCCGATTTACGACCACTATGGCAAAAGCGTACCCAAAAGCACCGCCAAAGAAAAACTATTACTAAGCCCTGACTATCAATGTCTTTTATTTTTTGGTTTTATTCGCGACTATAAAGGGCTTGACCTTCTACTTGAGGCGATTTCGCATGATAAAATCAAATCAATTGATAACTTAAAACTCATCATTGCCGGAGAATTTTACTCAAATGAGGAGAAATATTTGGCTCTTATTAAAGAGCTGGGTATTGAAAAAAACGTCATTTTACGCACCGATTATATAGCAGAAGATCAAGTTAATTTATACTTCTGTGCGTGCGACATGGTTACACAACCCTATAAAACAGCCACGCAAAGTGGAGTTACACAAATCGGATATCATTTTAATAAACCGATGCTGGTAACAAATGTTGGCGGACTTCCGGAAATTATTGAAGACCAAAAATGTGGATATGTCGTCAACCCAGATCCTGAATCGATTTCAAATGCTATATCTGATTTTTATACGAACAATCGGGAAGGTTTCATGGTTAATGAAGTGATTAAAGCGAAGGAACGGTTCAGCTGGGAAAATTTCACAAAAACCATTTTTGATATTTATAATACTTGCAATTCGTCCCAAAAAAATTAATATTGCTGTTTCACAAGATAATATAAGGAAGCATGGCGCCACACACAAAATTAGAAGAACGGTTAATCAACGAAGCCTACGACGATATGATCAAATCGTCGGTTCATCATCTGAGCGATGAGAACCTGGCCTTGATTAAAAAAGCGTTTGATTTTGCCAACAGCGCCCATGCTGGTGTGCGCCGAAAATCGGGCGAACCCTACATTTTACATCCGCTGGCTGTGGCAACCATTGTAACCCGTGAAATTGGCCTTGGCACCAAAGCCATTGTCTCGTCAATACTTCACGATGTGGTTGAAGATACCGATTACACACTGGAAGACATCGAAAATCTTTTTGGCGCTAAAATAGCCAGCATTGTTGATGGCCTGACAAAACTCGAAGGTGAATTTGATTTTAAACAAGCAGCCAATTTCAGAAAAATGTTGCTCACACTTTCGGACGATGTGCGGGTTATTTTGATAAAAATTGCCGACCGCCTGCATAACATGCGCACGCTCGACTCGATGACTCCCAATAAACAGCTCAAAATTTCGGGAGAAACCCTATACATTTATGCACCACTCGCCCATCGGCTTGGACTTTATGCCATTAAAACCGAGCTCGAAGACCTCAGCCTGAAATACAAATATCCCGAGCAGTACAACGAGATAGCTCTGCAACTCAGAGATAAAGAAGAACACCGGAAATACCTGGTAGAACAATTTATTACACCTATAAAAGCCAAGTTAGAAGAAGAAAATCTGGAGGTAAACATCAAAGGCCGGCAAAAATCCATCTATTCGATATGGAAAAAAATGCAGGTAAAAAAAGTATCGTTTGACGAAGTGTATGACCTGCTGGCCATTCGAATTGTTTTCAAAACCGGTGTACAAATGGATGAACGGCGTAAATGTTGGGAAATTTTCTCAATTATTACGGCCATATATAATTACAAGCAAGACCGTATACGCGATTGGGTTACCATGCCAAAAGCCAACGGTTACGAAGCCTTACACGTTACCGTAATGGGACCCGAAGGCAAATGGGTTGAAGTACAGATACGTAGTGAACGAATGGACGAGGTGGCCGAAAGAGGATTTGCTGCTCACTGGAAATACAAAGAAAGCGGTGCATCAAACGAAAACGAACTCGACAAATGGATTGAACGCATAAAAGAAACGCTGCAAAATCCCGAATCGGATGTGCTGGAATTTCTCGACGATTTTAAGCTTAACCTTTTTAGCTCCGAGATTATCGTTTTTACGCCCAAAGGCGAAATGAAAACCCTGCCCAAAAAATCGACCGTTCTCGATTTTGCTTATGAAATACACACCGACCTGGGCAACAAATGCATAGGGGCAAAAATAAACCACCAACTAGTTCCCATTAGCCACGAACTGAAAAGCGGCGACCAAATAGAAATTCTAACTTCCGAAAAGCAAAAACCACAAGCCCACTGGTTCAAAATAGCCTATACAGCCAAAGCAAAGCAGAAAATCAAAGACATGTTCAAACTTGAACACAAAAAACACATCAATACGGGCAAAAAACTAATCGAAGAAGAACTGAAAAAAATCGACAGGCATCCGTCGAACGAAACCATTAACCTGCTGCTAACCCATTTCAACCTCGAATCGAAAATGCAGATGTATGCTCAAGTTGGACTTGGACTAATCGACTTACAGGAAATTGACGAGCTATTCAAACCACAAAAAGGCGAAAACAAACTGGTAAAATACTGGCGACTAAGCCTCGGCCGAAAAAAGAAACCACAAGCCAACGAAAACGAAGCCCAAAAAATTGATCGAAAAAAGACCTTCATTCTAAGTGAAGAAAATATTGAGAAAAATTTTCACCTGGCAAAATGCTGCAACCCCATACCTGGCGACGATGTAATTGGATATATAAACGATGACAATAAAATCATCATCCACAAAAAATCGTGCCCCGAAACGGTTGACCTCCTTACCAGCGAAGGCGATCGCATTATTAGCGCCAAATGGAAACAATTTAAAATGTTGTCGTATCTTACCCATATCACCATAAAAGGATTCGACCGCATTGGCATTGTTACAGAAATAACCGGCATCATTTCAAAAGAAAACAACATAAATATGCGTACCGTACGCTTCGATACACACGATGGCGTATTTACCGGAAACCTCGATTTGTACGTACACAACACCAAAGATGTAGAAAGCATTATTGTACAACTTCGGAAAGTTAAAGGCATCGAAAGTGTTGAACGAATAGAAGATATGTAAATTTAGTGTCTGCTTATTTTTACAAAAGCCAGATATATAGGCTCTTTATTCTTTTCTCCTTGTACTATCAACATTTTTCATATCTTTGTTCTTATTTTAATTTAGTTTAAGTATGGATAACGAGGAGTTGAAAGCAAAGGCAAAAGCCGTATTTACAGAGTATTTAAAGGGCGAAGGACATCGAAAAACCCCTGAGCGCTTTGCCATTCTCGATGAAGTATATTCACGCCCCGGCCATTTTGATATCGAATCGCTGTATATATCGATGAAAAACAATAAATACAGAGTTAGCCGTGCTACCATATACAATACCATCGATTTATTGCTCGATTGTAAACTGATTGTTAAGCATCAATTTGGGAAAAACATAGCCCAGTACGAAAAAACGTATGCCGCCCATGTACACGACCACTTAATCGACATAAACGACGGAACCGTACAAGAATTTTTCGACCCACGTATTCGACAAATTATTGAAGATGCCTGCAAAGAACACAACTTCAAGTTGTCGCATCACACACTATATATTTATGGCGAAAAGATGCTATAACCAACAAATTATCAATCACATTCATTTTTTCTTGTAAGCATGCAATATGTTTTGTACTTTTGATTGCCAAAATCAGTAGGCTGGAGGAACATTTTTTCCATGTCACAAGTACAAATATGCTCCTACACAAGGATTTCAGGCACGGTTTATTCCTCTTTATCCGGAATAAGCCGATTTTTATGTTTACAAGTTAAATCTCAAAAATGATGAAAGTAGATGTATTACTCGGCCTGCAATGGGGCGACGAAGGCAAAGGAAAAGTAGTTGATGTGCTTACCCCGCATTACGATGTTATTGCACGTTTCCAGGGCGGCCCAAATGCCGGCCACACGCTCGAATTCAACAATATAAAACAAGTATTACACACCATACCTTCAGGAATTTTCCGCGAAAATAAAATGAACGTTATTGGCAACGGCGTGGTACTCGACCCTTCGGTTTTCAAAAAAGAAATTGAATCGATTTCCAAAATTGGCATCGAACTGGGCGACAACCTGATTATCTCGAAAAAAGCCCACCTTATTTTGCCCACACATCGTTTACTCGATGCTGCATCGGAAGCCGCAAAAGGTGATACTAAAATTGGCTCAACCTTAAAAGGCATTGGCCCTACTTACCGCGATAAAATTGGCCGCGACGGATTACGGGTTGGTGATTTGCTTGAAAATTTCGACGAAAAATATACACGCCTTAAAACCTTGCACATTCAACAACTCGAAAAGTTTTACAACTTCGACTACCAGGAAAAGCTAAATGAATTTGAAAAAGAATGGTTCGAAGGCATCGAAGTATTGAAAAAGTTTCAGCTTGTAAATACCGAGCACTACATCAACAACGCGCTTAAAACCGAAAAATCGGTTATTGCCGAAGGCGCACAAGGTACCATGCTTGATATCGACTTTGGCTCGTACCCGTTTGTTACCTCGTCGAATACCATTTGTGCCGGTGCATGTACCGGTTTAGGCATTGCTCCTCAAAAAATTGGTAAAGTATTTGGCATTTTCAAAGCCTACTGCACACGAGTAGGCATGGGACCCTTCCCTACCGAACTATTCGATCAGGATGGGCAAAATATGCGCGATGTTGGCAACGAATACGGATCGACAACAGGCCGCCCACGCCGCTGTGGCTGGATTGACCTGGTTGCGCTGAACTATTCCATCATGATAAACGGGGTTACCGACCTCATTATGATGAAAGCCGATGTGCTTGATGACTTTGAAACGATAAAAGTAGCTACAGCTTATAAAATCAACGGAGAAACGACCACTGAATTTCCGTATGACCTGTCGGGTGTTGACATTGAACCGGTTTACGAAGAGCTACCCGGCTGGAACAGCCCGCTAACCGGCGTAACCAGCGAAAATGAATTCCCCGATGCCTTGAAGAATTACATCAAATTTCTGGAAGAAAAAACCGGTGTGCCGATTACGATTGTATCGGTTGGCCCAAACCGGAATCAAACCATTATTCGAAAGTAAAACAACAAGAAAAATACAGAAACAACCCTGTTCATACAACGAACAGGGTTGTTAGTTTTTAACCAACAGGTGCATAAAAACTTAGCTTCCATTTTATTTCTCATAAACTATCGTTAATTTTATCAAATTCTAAAAAATGGGGGAAGTATGGAAATAAAAAGGCCTACACTGGTAGTAAACAAAACAACCTGTATGCAAAACATCGAGCTGATGGCTCAAAAAGCCCAAAGGCACAACATGCGCTTTCGTCCGCACTTCAAAACCCATCAGTCGGTTGAAATAGGGCGTTGGTTTCGGGACTTCGGGGTTGAACACATTACCGTTTCGTCGATACAAATGGCTAAATACTTCGCTTCCGACGGCTGGAAAGATATCACCATCGCCTTTCCCTTCAACACTCACGAAATCGACGACTTAAACGAACTTACAGCCAATACTAAAATCAATATTGTAGTTGACAACCCCAAAACAATCGATTTGATTCACAAACGGATACAAAACCCCGTTGATGTTTACATTAAAGTATCAACCGGTTACAACCGTGTGGGCATCACGAGTTCATCGTACGCGCAAATAGAACAATTGTTTGACGCTATTGCCCATGAATCGAAACTAAATTTTGCAGGCTTTATTTCACATGCCGGCCATGCCTACGAAACCACCTCGCGCAATGAAGTTCAAAATATCCATTTCGATGCCGTACTGAAACTAAACCGGCTAAAAAACCACTTCATCCAACGCTATCCCAGGCTCGAATTATCCATTGGCGATACACCTTCGTGCTCCATTGCCGAATATTTTAAGGGCATTGATGAAATTCGCCCGGGCAACTTCATTTTCAACGACCTTGTTCAATACAACCTGGGTGTTTGCAAAATCGACGACATCGCCGTTCGAATGCACTGTCCGGTAATTTCGAAACAGCAAGACCGAAGCGAAGTAGTCATTTATGGCGGTGCGGTTCATTTTTCGAAAGATTACCTGCAAAACATTGATGGAAAAGCACTTTACGGACGTATCATTTTCAACATAAATGGCGAAAAAAAGCTACTTAACCCCAAAAACTACCTGGTACGATTGTCGCAAGAGCATGGCATTATCCGACTTGACAACAACCTGTTCGACATGGTTGACATTGGCGACATTGTTGAAGTAATCCCGGTACACTCGTGTTTAACCGCAGCCTGTATGCGCAGTTATACCACCCGAAAAGGTGAACGAATTGAAATGATGTAGGCTTTTTTATCTTTGCCAAAAAAATAAAACATGAACGTTCAAAAATTACTCTTTAAGCGTAAAAGCATACGTAAATACATCGATAAAGCAATTGAACCCGAAAAGATTGATGCCTTAAAAAAGGCCGCTCTTTTATCGCCAACGGGCAAACGAAAAAACCACTGGGATTTCATTTTTATCGAAAATAAAACAACACTGAACAAACTTGCCGACAGCAAAATACACGGTTCAAAGCTTTTAAGCAATGCAGCGCTGGCTGTTGCAGTTATTGGCGATAACAAAGTTTCGGATACATGGATTGAAGATTGCTCTATTGCTTCGATTATAATACAATTGCAAGCCGAAGAATTAGGGCTGGGCAGTTGCTGGGTACAGATTCACAAACGGCAGCATAGTGAGCACCTTATGTCGGAAGATTATGTACGAAATATTCTGAATATTCCGGATTCGAAGAATGTGCTTTCGATTATTGCGATTGGGTATCCTGAAGGGGAAAGGCCTGCGAATAAGGAAGATGATTTATTATGGGATAAAATTCACGAGGAGAGATTCTAAAACAACACTTATTCGGTTTTGTTACCCCTTTTCATTTTTCGAACATCGTTTAACGTTGAATTATTGTAAATCTGCTGGTTAACATCAGCCTTTGAACCACCAATTCGCTGCGACGAGTAAATACCCGAATGGCCACTGAAATAATAGGCCACAAAACAAGCAATAGCAAAATAGATTACATGCTCGCCACCAAACAGCTCGACTCCCATTATGGTACAAGCCAGTGGTGTATTGGTAGCCCCTGCAAAAACAGCAATAAAACCTATGGCTGCAAACAAATCGACCGGATTGCCACTAACCAGACCCAGCGTGTTTCCGAGAGTAGCTCCAATAAAAAAAAGCGGTGTAACCTCGCCACCTTTGAAACCGGTGCCCAATGTTATAGCAGTAAGAAGCAATTTCCAAAGCCAGCTTAACGGTTCAGCACCACCTTCGGAAAACGAATTTACAATGCTAACTCCCAATCCATCGGGTGTGCTAACCCCAAGGCCAAGATAATCGTTGGTGCCCAACAAAAACGCGATAATAATTACCACACTACCCCCAACGAGAGGAATCAACAATTTGCGTTTAAACAGCCTATCAGCGATAACTTTGATACCGTGCGAAAGCTCAGAAAACAGATTGCTTGCCAAACCGAAAATCATGCCTGCAACAATAACCGACAGCAAAAGTTTCACATTAAAACTCAGAAAAGGGGCACTTGCCTCAATCGTTTGATGAAAATCGATATGATAATGAGTATGCCCAATTCCGTATGCCGAACAAACAATATTTGACCCTATTGAAGCAAAAAAAGCCGGCAGCAAAGCATCATACTTGATACGCCCAATAGCCAACACCTCGAGTGCGAAAATGGCACCGGCCACCGGTGTTCCGAAAACCGCTCCAAAACCGGCAGCCACACCGGAAATAAGAAAAATGCGCAGGTCGTTTTTATTGAGTTTAAATTTTCGACCTATAAAATGAGCCATGCTCCCCCCAATCTGAATGGCTGTGCCTTCTCGACCGGCCGAGCCGCCAAACAAATGCGTTAGCACGGTGGTAATTAACACAAAAGGCGCCATACGTGCGGGTATTCCACCACCGGGTTTATGTATTTCGTCCATTACCAAGTTGTTGCCGGCTTCGGCATTCTTTCCCTTAAACCGATATAGTGCAACAATAAGAACCCCGGCCAGCGGAAGAAGATAAATAAGCCACGGGTTGTTCCATCGGGTAATGGTTGCCTGTTCGAGCAGAAAAAGGAACAATGCCACCAACGAACCGGTAACAATCGATAGCGGAATAATCAGCAACAACCATTTTGCTGCATATTTCAAAATATGAAACTGTTCAAAAGCTATACGTGTATTTTTAATCATTCTACAAGCCGGTTCGACAGATTTTACAATTGCAAAAATAACACTAAATAATAAACCACAACGGAAAAAAGATTTAATATAGAGTCAAATCAAACTCGCTCTATTTCGTTCATAAATCTTTATAAAATCTTTATCCCCTACGTCCGATTCTTTATGTGTTATTTATAAAATACACCTCACTTTTGCCGCAAAAGGAATCAATACATCCATGAGAGGCTTAATCAACTTTCAAATAATATCGCGAATTATCAGCACAAATCTCTTTATTGTATCAGGTGCATTAGCCAGCTGTGTTATTATCAGCATCGTTTACAAGGAGAGTTACATGCCTTTTGCCTTATCTTCGTTTATAGGATTTGGCATGGGTTTATTATTCTTGTTTTATTCAAAATACAAGAAAAGAGATAGTATAACGTTGAATCGAAAAGATGCCTATTTAACGGTTACACTATCATGGATACTACTTGGATTGCTTGGTAGCTTACCATATATTTTTTCAGGAACTATCCCCTCATTTATAAATGCCTTGTTTGAATCAATTTCAGGATTTACAACCACAGGTTCATCTATTCTTACAGATATCGAATGCTTGCCCAAATCAATTCTTTTTTGGCGAAGTTTTACACACTGGATAGGAGGAATCGGAATTATTGTTCTGGTTATAATTGTCATGCCAACATTGCAAATAGGTGGTTATCATCTTTTCACTCTCGAATCGTCGCTACAAGATAAAATTCAACCCAGAATAAAATCTGTCGGAAATCGTCTTTTATTGATTTATTTGGGGCTAACCGCTCTGGAAATAATCTTTTTGCTGTTTGGTGGCATGAATCTCTTTGAAAGTACCTGCCATGCATTTGGCACTATTGCTACTGGCGGTTTTTCGCCAAAAAACACCAGCATTGGAGGCTACCCGGCCTATATACAATACGTAATTATGTTGTTTATGTTTTTGTCGGGTTCAAACTTTATCATTCATTATTACATCGTTAAACGCAAATTGAAAAAAGTGAGAAAGAATGAAGAATTTAAATTCTACGTACTTGTTGTTTTGGTAATCGGATTAATAATTACCTCAATCCTGTTTTTTAAAATGCACAAACCATTGGAGGAAGCTTTTCGCGAATCGTTTTTTCAGGTTATCTCGATTGTTACCTGCACCGGGTATGCTACAGCCGACTATTTGTTATGGCCAACCATTGCCTGGGTAATTATTTTCTTCGCTATGTTTCTGGGCGGAAGTACCGGGTCAACCGCCGGAGGTATAAAAATAGTACGGCATTTAATCGTTTTTAAAAATTTATCTCGAATTATAAAAAAAACGATATCAATACACGCCGTAATACCTATCCGTTTAAATAAAAATTCTTTAACCGAAGAATCCAATGCTTCAATTTTATCGTTTATAGCAGTCTATTTCGTAGTTTTTTTATCAGGAAGCATGTTATTGATACTATTAGGGATAGACGGCAAAACCGCCTCAAGTTCAGTGGCAACATGCATGGCCGGCATTGGGCCCGGCATTGGAAGTGTAGGACCTGCAAGTAATTTTGCTCATCTTCCGGATGTTGCTAAAGTCATACTATCGTTTCTTATGTTGGTTGGCCGACTAGAAATTTATACCGTTTTGGCATTATTCTCGAAAAGTTTCTGGCGAAAATAAAATTGAAAACATAAGCACAAAAAGCTTATCGTGATGATATAATTGACAATCGAATTTTTAGCTTACTTTTGAAACAAAATAAACGGGCTAATGAAACGGGCTAAAAACATAACTATAAATCGTTTACCCAAAAACATTCACTACTTACTATCTGTACTTATCGTTGGCGGCACAGCACTCGTTTGTTCACCTCTTGCCAATACCCAGAGTTACCATGTTGTATCGTACATTTTATTGTTTGTTGTTTCAATTTTATCAACATTTATGGGTATTTATCCCATCCTGCTTGCCTCTACTCTTAGCGCACTTCTCTGGAATTTCTTTTTCATTCCGCCCCATCTCACTTTCCATATCGAAAAAACTGACGACCTTCTGATTTTTGGTTTATTTTTCATATTAGCCTTTGTCAATGGTGTATTTACAACTCGCGTTCGCCGACAAGAGCGAATCACAAGAGAAAGAGAAAAGCGAACCGACTCGTTGTTTCAACTAACAAAAGAACTTTCGAAAGCCAGCGGTATCGATGATGTATTGCGTGTAGCCATACAGGAGATTGAAGGCCACTTTAAGCTAAACCCCTTTTTTGTATTACAAGATGGAAACAACATTCTAAACTCGAACGGTCGGTTGCGAAAAAACAAAAAACTAAACAGCGAAGAACAAAAAATTGCTGAATGGTCTTTCGAAAATCTAAAAAATGCTGGAGCAAATACAGACCATTTTAGTACGTCGAGTTATACCTATTACCCGTTAAAAGGCAATAAAATCAACCCGGGTGTACTTGTCGTCGAACAACCAACTCCTTTTGAAACCGGCTATCAGTCGTACTGGGACACTTACATCGCTCAGATTTCGAGTGCACTGGAACGAGAGTTTTTGGGCGAAATGGCTCAGAAAGTACGCTTTCTGGATGAATCAGACCGATTGTACAAAACACTCTTCAACTCCATTTCGCACGAACTAAGAATACCTGTTGCAACCATTATGGGAGCTTCTGACACCATTATCAGCACGCCAAATAATGAAAAAATGCACAAAGCATTATGCCACGAAATATTCACTGCCTCGCTACGCCTGAACCGGCTTATTGAAAATTTATTGAATATTTCGAGGCTCGAAAGCGGATATTTGTCCGTTCGACTCGATTGGTACGATATAAACGATTTGATTAACAAGGTAACCGAAGACTTAAAAGATGAACTTGAACATTTTTCTTTAAATGTAATTTTGCCTGATGATTTGCCCCTGGTAAAAATTGATTTCGGTTTAATGGAGCAAGTGCTGTACAACCTACTATTCAACTCAACACAATATGCACCTCAATATTCGGAAATAACACTAAATATTGGATACCACAAAGAACAATTAAGCATTGAATTAACCGACAGTGGACCAGGATTTCCCGAATCGGAACTCAAAAATGTATTTAAGAAATTCTTTAGGGTAAATGGCAGTAAAACAGGAGGACTTGGGCTTGGACTATCTATATCGAAAGGATTTATTGAAGCTCACAATGGCACGATATCGGTAGGAAACACATACCCCACGGGTGCAAAGTTCACCTTAAAGATACCAACAAAGACACCTGAAATAAATACACTTGGAATACATGAAGACGAACAACGAAACCATTCTTATTATAGATGACGAACTTCAGATTCGCCGTCTGCTTGAAATAACGTTAAGCGCCGACGGATATAACATCATCCAGTCGGTTAACGGAAAAGATGGATTGGTCGATGCAGCCACCCATCATCCATCGTTGGTCATACTTGACTTGGGATTACCCGATACCGACGGACAGGAAATACTTATCAAACTCCGCGAATGGTATTCTAAGCCAATCATCATATTATCGGTTCGGGATTCCGAGGTAGAAATAATCAAAGCCCTTGACAACGGGGCAAACGATTATCTGACCAAACCATTCAGAACAGGCGAATTGCTGGCACGCATCAGAGCTGCTCTCCGCTCTGCCGATTCCATTTCTGAAGTACCAATAATCCATTTAGACAAACTCTCCATCGACATGGCAAGCCATACTGCCAGTAAAAACGGCATTACCCTAAAGCTTACAGCTACCGAATTTTCGTTGCTTTCGCTTTTTGCAAAAAACAGGGGAAGAGTACTAACCCATCAATTTATTTTAAAAGAGGTTTGGGGTTATGGATACCTTGAACAAACCCAATACCTAAGAGTATTTGTGGCTCAATTACGAAAAAAAATTGAAGATAACCCTTCGAAACCAAAACTGCTTTTGACCGAATCGGGTATCGGATATCGCTTAGTTGAATCGACCTAAAACACCAATGTACGCTCAAAAACGTTGAGTTACTTTTGAGGTACGTTTTCCAAAACCTTAATCAAAAAATTCCAGAAGCGCCCTACCGATTCGATGTGTACTTTTTCGGATGGCGAGTGTGGATTTTTGATGGTTGGCCCCACCGAAACCATGTCCCAGTTGGGATATGTTGCCCCGAGAATTCCACATTCAAGGCCTGCATGCATAGCCACTTCGCCAGCTTTTTTCCCATGTACATTTTCAAAGGTTGAATGCATTACTTTCAGAATTTCGGAATCGGGATTGGGTTTCCAGCCCGGGTAAGCACCTTCGATTGTTACTTTTGCACCCGCCAGTTCGAAACAACTTTCGAGCGACGAGGCTATGCCATCGCGGGCGGTATCAACAAAACTACGTGTTAGGCATTGAATATCGATACGCCCCTTCGAAGAACGTACTATCGATAAGTTCGATGAGGTTTCAACAACTCCCGGCATCGCATCACTCATGCGCATCACTCCATTTCGGGCAGCACAAACGGCATTCACCACATCATCCTGAACCATCTCGGGAATCAACACTTTAGGCATCGACGTTTTAGAAACCTTCAGCGAAAGGCTCTCTTCGGTGCGGCCAAGTTCGTTTTTCCAAATGGCTTCTGTTTCAACAACAAACGCCTCAAAAGCTGCCTCATTTTCAGAACGAACACAAATTGTGGCAAAGCCTTCGCGGGGAATTGCATTACGCATATTTCCACAATTTATGGATGCCAGTCGCACACCATATTGCTGAATGGCTTTTTTAAGTAGGCGTCCCATTAACTTGCATGCATTGCCGCGCCCCAGGTGAATATCGAGCCCTGAATGACCACCATGTAAGCCGGTAATTTCGATGTTATAAGCTACATCACCGGCCGGGCTTTCGTCGTCCTGGTATTCCCAAACAGCGTTCACATCAACACCACCGGCACAACCAACGCTTATTTCATTTTCATCTTCGGTGTCAAGATTTATTAAGATATCGCCCTTCAGCACATCCGGTTTCAATTCAAAAGCACCGGTCATACCCGTTTCTTCGTCAACCGTTACCAGCACCTCCAACGGGCCATGCTTTAATTTATCCGATTGCAATACCGCCATAGCAGCAGCTACTCCGATGCCGTTATCGGCACCAAGAGTTGTATCGCGAGCCGTAACCCATTCGCCATCGACATAAGCATCGATAGGGTCGGTTTCGAAATTAAACGAAGAGCCGCTATTTGCCTGTGGCACCATGTCGATATGGCCTTGCAGTATTATGGTTTTGCGATTTTCGAAGCCCGGAGTAGCCGGTTTACGGATAATCACATTGCCGGCGTCGTCCATAATGGTTTCGAGCCCCAGTTTTTCACCAAATGCTTTCACAAACAGGGCAGCATTACGCTCTTTTTTTGATGGTCGCGGTTGTTGGGTTAACTCGTAGAAGTTTGTCCAAAGTTCGCGTGGTTCTATATTTTTAATTTCTTCGCTCATGACTAATGTTTAATTTTTTATACGCTTAATGGTTCCGGTTTGTGTATTGTATTCAATTTGGGTGTTGTCGTAAAGCATGTTAACCGGAAAAGGAACGATGGCTCCAAATTGGGGCATTGGCAGGCTGGCTTTGAATAAAGACGACAAACCATCAGTAATCGTAATCGATGCATTTACCGGCACCCGATAATACAAGCCACTTTTGCCTGAATCGGGGTTTTTTGAGTCTTTCAGTTCGGCAAGCTTACGAGCATCTATTTCATCCTTTTCAACATTAATAAAAACCGGTTTCCCCGAAACATCGGCAGGAGAAACAACGCCCCCGTTCTCCGAAAAGCGAAACAACACTTCATTTCGTACTTCGTTGTTACCGGGTATAAAACGGAAGCACATTTGATGACTTTCGGTAATTTCTTTGCCGGCAAACAACTCCACATAATCTTTCTCAAGTCGATGTATCTCATCGACCAAAACCTTATACCCCACGCCATCTTCAGGCACTACGTCCGATGGGTCTAAAATAGTATAAACTCTTTTCTGGCGAAGGCGCATGATGTAATCGGCTGCTTCGCGGGCTTTAACTTGTGTTGTTTTCGTTTGAAAATCTTCGGCTCCGGTGTCGGGATTCACCAATATCTCGTAAAAATTATCGGACGATAAATCAGTAAAAATGAGCTCATCGCCATTCTCACTCAAAATATTTTCAACCCCCTGGATTTCCAGCACCGATTCAACCCCTTCGACATTCACTCCCTTTATAATTCCCGACGAGAGCAGAGAAAGAGCCTGAACAAGCGAGTCGTTTGTTTCGAAAACAGCATTTGGGTCGGGCTCTGAAAACAATTCAACCTTAACTCCGATAATTTTCCATAGGGTTTCCTGGTTTCGTACAGGGTTTTTTATGCCAAGATATTGCTCGGCATAATCGGCATAAGGACCGGGAATACGTACCGTTTTTTCGACATCGACCATTACCTTAAACCCCAGGCGGGGCAAACTGTAAATAATACCTTCGTCGTAATATGACTTGAGGATTAACTGCTCATCTTCACTTCGCCGGTCTGTTGCAGGAACGCTGGCTTGAGCAAAGGATAAAAAAATAACTGATATAATAATCACTAAATTTATTATACGCATCATCTGAATTTTTTTATAAATAACTTTATTGATTCAACCTTGCAAGTAATAATTAATAACGTTCATTGCAACAAATCATCAATAGATTTTAGTTTTCCTTGTTTCATCTCTTTTATCGATTACTCAAGATTTTCAACGGGGTCAACAATAGTTACACCTTTGTCAATTTTTGCTAATTCTTTTGCAAGCCCCAAAAGATATTGAGCTTTTTTAGTTTTTGTATTAATTGGAACTGTTACTGTTGCCATATACATTTTTACAAAAGTAAAACTACTAATTTTTAAAACCCAATTTCTATCTGGATTATTGTATCAAAAGTAAACAGCTGAGCTTTTATTTATGTACCAATTTAAAAGCTTCTCCAAGATTTTCGGTAATATCGGAAGCAATTAATGCCTCGTAGCCTCTGCGAGCAGCCGCAATATCGCCGGCCAGTCCGTGTACAAAAACGCCCAGCCTTGCTGCATCGAAAGGGGCGTATCCCTGTGCCAGTAGTGCCAGAATAATACCAGTTAATGTGTCGCCACTACCGGCTGTAGCCATCCCTGCATTCCCCGTGGTATTCCACCAAACCTGTCCCGATGGGTTGACCACCATGGTATTGGCACCTTTCACTACCATTACCACATTGTTATCGTACGCATATTGTTTGGCTTTAATCATTCGCTGATAGCCATTCTCAACTTTCCCGGCCAGGCGCTCAAACTCTTTTGGGTGAGGCGTAAGCACCGAGTTTGGCGGCAAAAGAGCAAGCAAATCATTGTTTTCGGAGATAATATTAAGGGCATCGGCATCGAGCACCATGGGCCCATCGGTATTTTTAAGCAACTCTTTCAATCCTCTTACGGTATTTGTTTTTTTACCAATAGCGGGGCCAACCCCAATAGCCGTATAACTTTCGGGATGAGGCACCGAGGTAAACATCAAATCTGAATCGTCGATGCTGGCCATAGCCTCAGGTACAGCCGATTGCAGTACACCCCAGCCCGTGTGGGGCAAATGAAGTGTAAGCAGTCCAACGCCTGAACGCAAACACGCTTTAGCCCCCAAAATTGCAGCTCCCATTTTGCCATAGGCGCCAGCTATAAGCAAAGCGTGCCCGTAGGTGCCTTTGTGCGAAAAGCGCTGACGTTGCTTAATAAGCTTATGAGCTTCGGCATCATCGAACATAAAATACGAAGTTGGCATTTGTGCAATGGCTTTGGGATGCAAACCTATATCAACCACCTCCACCCGACCGGTATAAGCCTCGCTTTCGGGAAACATAAAAGCAATTTTCGGGAACTGAAAGGTAACGGTATAGCTAGCCTGTACAATATTTTCGGCTATGTTCGCTCCATTATCTTCACCCATTAAACCAGATGGTACATCAATCGAATAAACTTTGGCAACCGATGTATTTATGAAACGTACAATATCGGCAGGCAATCCGTTTAACGCACGGTTCAGTCCGGAGCCAAACAAGGCATCAACGATTACGGCATTATTTGAAATTCTGGGTAACTCATCCATTTCCGACAAAAAAGAAACAGACACATTTTCGATGTTCTTCAAGCGATTAAAATTGATTTCGGACGAACCGGCCAGTCCTTTTCCAAAATCAAGAATAAAAACACGAACCGACGCGGCCGTATTTTCAGCCAACATTCGGGCAACAGCTAAACCATCGCCCCCGTTATTTCCGGGACCGCAAAAGACATAGTAATTAAGACCGGTAGTTTCGTTTTCAGCAATAAAGGCAGCCACTTTTTCGGCAGCCCGCTCCATCAGGTCGATATCGGCAATCGGCTCTGCCTCTATCGTGTATCGGTCAATTTCGGGTATTTGTTTGGTGGTAAAGAGTTTCATAATTGTTTGTTTTAATGATTAAAGATAATAATAAAAAACCGACATTTTATCAATATAGAACAAGCATTTGTATAACAGTTTAAAAGCCCTAAATACAAGCATAAATCATATTTCAAAAAAGAATAAAAATACTATTTTTGTTGGCAATAAAACCAATTACATCATGATTAAAGATAAGGATAAAGCATTTTTTGGGCATCCCATCGGACTGTCGTCGCTTTTTGCCACCGAGATGTGGGAGCGGTTTAGTTACTATGGCATGCGTGCCCTGCTGGTTCTGTTTCTAACGGCAACCTTTGCCAGTGGCGGCTTTCAAATGGAAGAGCTTGATGCATTTACCGTTTACGGTATTTTCACCGGCTTAGTATATCTCACCCCAATTATTGGCGGAGTACTGGCCGATAAAGTTTTAGGGCAACGAAAAACCATTTATATCGGAGGATTAACCATGGCCGTTGGCCAGTTTTTGCTCTCGTACAGTTCCACACCAACCGGTATCGACACCGAACTTCGTCAGCAACTTTTTTATGCCGGACTTGGGGTTTTAATTTTTGGTAACGGTTTTTTCAAGCCGAATATATCGACCATGGTGGGCGAGTTGTACGACAACAACGACCCTCGAAAAGACAGTGGCTTCACCATTTTCTATATGGGTATTAACCTGGGAGCTTTTTTCTCGCCGCTGGTAGCCGGCAAGTTGGGCGAGCAAGTAGCCTGGCACTATGGATTCCTTTCGGCAGCCATAGGCATGCTGGTAGGCACCATCTGGTTTTTTGCCCGCAGCCACACCCTCGGCAACATTGGTATGCCACCTAAAGTTAAAGAACTACGCAACCGCCTTGCCATTAAAGACTGGATTCACATTATGCTGATTACCGCCGGGTTGGTCGGAATCATCTTTGGATTCATTTTTGGCTGGGGTGAAGTTCCGTCCGACACCCAATCGTGGATTATTCGCATTGTAGCCGCTCTGGGTATAGGCTACCTGGTAACCAGCATCGTTCGGGGAACATCGGGCAAAAACGAATGGAGCCGGATTGGTGTTATCGTTGTACTGGCTCTTTTCAACATCTTCTTTTGGGCCGGATTCGAACAAGCAGGTACTACGTTTAATGTATTTGCCCGCGACAATACACAACGCCTAATCGGAAACTGGGAAATCCCTGCATCGTGGTTTCAGGGTATTAACGCCATTTTCATTGTTGGTTTTGCTCCGCTGTTCAGTATTTTATGGATGAAACTCGACAAAAAAGGCTTAAACCCAAACACCCCAATGAAATTTGGCTGGGGACTTACCCTTCTTAGCATTGGATTTGTAATAATGGCTTTTGGAAACAGCATTGCCGAAACCGGCAAGTTAATCAGCCCGCTTTGGTTAATTATGGTTTACATGCTCCATACTTTTGGTGAACTCTGTTTGTCGCCAATTGGCTTATCTATGGTTACCAAACTATCGCCACCCAAACTGGTTTCAACCATGATGGGAATATGGATGGGCTCGTTTGCAGCCGGTAACTTTATTGCCTCGCAAATGAAAGCCATTTCGATTAATGTAGAAGAAGCACTGGGCAGAGACATCTCCGTTTTTTGGTTTATCGCCATTCAAACAGCCATTGCCGCAGCTATATTGATGATGCTTTCGCCATGGCTGAAAAAAATGATGAAGGGAATAAAATAACAACACTCATAAACACAAAAGACTCCATCTGAACCGATGGAGTTTTTTTTTATGCAAAAAACCACCGATTTCATAACACCATCTTTTAATTTATTACGAAACAATCCAAATTACTGCCAATTTCGTCATAAAATATGGCACAAAAGAAAAAATTATTACTTTTAGTCTCTTTTTTTAAACCCCTCAACAATTGAATAACAACTATTAATTACAGAAAAGAATATTCGATGTCGAAACAACTTTTATTAGGAGCCGAAGCCGTGGCTCAGGGAGCGATTGATGCAGGAATCTCGGGTGTGTATGCTTACCCGGGAACGCCATCTACAGAGATTACAACGTACATTCAGCAGTCGAAAGAAGGCAAAGAAAACAAGATACGTTCGACGTGGGCAACCAACGAAAAAACGGCCTACGAAGCTGCGCTGGGCATGTCGTATGCCGGCAAACGTGCGTTGGTTTGCATGAAACATGTAGGCTTAAATGTTGCCGCCGATGCGTTTATCAACTCAGCCATTACAGGTGTAAAAGGAGGCTTAGTGGTAACCGTAGCCGACGACCCGTCGATGCACTCGTCGCAAAACGAGCAGGACACCCGGGTTTATGGTAAGTTTGCCATGATACCGGTTTTGGAACCCACCAACCAACAAGAGCTGTACAACACTGTAATTGATGCTTTTAAACTATCGGAAGAACAGGAACTACCCGTATTGCTACGCATTACCACCCGGCTTTCGCACTCGCGCAGCGGTGTTGAACGAATCGACAGGCCACTGGCACAAAACACCCTTGCGCCCGAAACCGATAAGCGTAAGTTTGTTTTACTACCAGCCATTGCCCGCCAACGTTACGACGTTTTAGTGAAAGAACAAGATACCCTGGAAGCTTTATCCGAAATATCGCCGCTTAATAAAATAATCGATGGTGCAAACCACGATTATGCGGTTATTGCCTTTGGTATTGCTTATAACTACACTATGGAAATCAGGGAAAGCAATAAGCTCGACTTCCCGGTACTAAAAATTGGCCAATACCCCCTACCCCGAAAAATGATTACTGACTTTTTTGCAAATAACAAGAAAATCATTGTTGCCGA
>JAFGGY010000087.1 GCA_016930365.1 Prolixibacteraceae bacterium
CGGCGACAAAAAAATACTTTTTGATACCGGCCAAAGCGGGCTGTTTATGCAAAATGCAGCGAAACTAGGCATCAACGTCGAAGATATAGACATGGTAATCCTTTCGCACGGGCATTATGATCATACCGGAGGGTTGTATGCCTTTCTCCAAAAAAACACAAAGGCAAAAGTGTATGCCAAAAATGAATTATTTACGCCTAAATATCATGGACAGAGCCGGTTCATCGGTATCGAAAGAAACGAAGACATGCTGAAAGACCGGTTTGTACCCATCCATGAGGTTACAGAGGTGTGTCCCGATGTTTTTATAATGCCTCACATTACTATCCACCGCCCATCCGACACGCATTTCAGAGGAATGCTGGTAAAACAGGGCGAAGAATTTGTGTCCGATGAATTTAATGATGAGTTGTTCTTAACCCTGAAACACAACGGGCAAATCAATATCATTACGGCATGTTCGCACCGGGGAATAACCAATATCTGCCAAACGGCTACCGACTATTTTAAACTTTCGGTAAATCTTATTTTAGGCGGCTTTCATATAAAAGAATGCACCACCGCACAATACGAAGAAATTATAAATTACATAAAACAAATACACCCTAAAAATATAGGCGTTTGCCACTGTACTGGAGTTGAAAAATATGCCCTTATGCATAACGATTGCCATTCGCCTGTTTTTTACAATTTTACGGGACACGAAGTTTTGCTTTAAAAGGAAAGCTAATTGTAGGCTCTGGGGAATATTCGAATGTTTTCAACAAAAAAACTTTTCGACTAAAAACGAATAAAACAACAATTTTAATAAATATTCGACTATAATCGAATTTATAAAAATTATAATTTTAGTCTTACCTTAAACCGAAGCCAATTAATGCTTTCCTGAAAACAGGATCCGCCACTTTGCATTTTTCACTCCACTTTTTTCAAAAAATCGCCATCGATAATCAGCAGTTTTACCCCATTTTCAGAAAATGAGCGGTGCGAACTCAGATCGTCGGTTACTACGTAGGTCATTCCTTTTGTTAAGGCGTACTTTTCTCCATCCTGGAGTTCACTGATAAATTCGCCTTCCAGGCAATGCACAATATGGCCTTTCTGGCACCAATGATCGGCCAGGTAGCCTTTGGTATATTCAACAATTCGTATTCGCAAGCCTTCATATTGAGCGGTTTGCCAATAAGCAAAGCCTATATCTCCTTTGTGTTCGGTTTTGTCAATTTTTGTCCAGTCAATAACCTGAAACGGAATGTTTTTGTTGTTCATCTTTTTATAAATTATTAGTTATCTCGTTTTAACAATTAATCATAAGCGAGCATAATTTCTTTTTTCTCGTTCAGCAAATGTGCAATAAGCTTTTCGCGGTATGCAGTATTCCAAAACGAAAGCTTATTATGTGTATTTAAGTATTTCATAGGGATAGGGTGGGTACCCAGTACCACAGGAATTTCGTAGTGGGTTTCAATAAACTCTTTAAATTGTCTGATTCTCGGACAAGGAGGATAGCCAACCACCATTCCCGTGGCAAAATGAATTACATCGACACCGTTTTTTTTCATTTCGGCGGGTACATATTCGATATTCCCCCCGGGACATCCGCCACAATACGAAAATCCAACCAGTTCAAGATCTTCCTCTTTGGGATAGGTTGCAAATCCCCCTTCATGATTTTTTAATGCCCTAAGGCACTTACCGCCCCCGCAGGTTTGGTATCGGCCACAAATAATAATACCTATTTTCGTCATTTGTCTTTTATTTTGATAGAACAATATTACCGACTATATTTACACCAATACAGATACAGAAATTGCATTTTAAACCGATACAGATTAAATGAAAGAGGAAGAAACCTCCCCGCACAAAAGGCATCTCTACTTAACTATTTCGGATGCTATTGAAGAACAGGTAAAAAACGGCATACTGAAACCGGGAGATAAAGTGCCGTCGATACGGACTATTTGTGCCGATTACAATGTAAGCATGAGTACAGCGCAAATGGCCTATTCTATTCTCATGAGCAAGTCGATGATTGAATCGCGACCCAAAGCGGGTTGTTTTGTATCTAACTGGCTGAAAAATAGTCGTGATTTGCCACAAGCGAGCCAATTACAATTAAACAGTTCGGGACAAACCGATGATGTCTTGGTAGCCCGGGTTTACGGAACCATGAATACAAAAGGGACTACACGTTTTTCATTAGGAGCCCCTTCGATTGAATTGTTGCCCATCACCCAACTGAACAAATCGATATATCAGGCAATAAAAGAGTTGAACGGATGCGGAACGGAATACGAAAACATTGAAGGCAACGAAAAATTGCGAAACAGCATTGCACGATGGTCATACAATATGGGAGCAAAACTAACCGCCAACGACATTGTTACCACTGCGGGCTGCTTAAATGCTGTTGCTTATTGTTTGATGGCCATTACCAAACGAGGCGATACAATTGCCGTAGAAAGCCCGGTTTTCTTTGGGTTGCTGCAATTATTCCAAAGTTTGGGCTTAAAAGTTGTTGAATTGCCAACCAATGCACAAACCGGGATAGAGATGGACGCGCTGAAGAAAGTATTAGCTACCCAAAAAATTACTGCTTGCTTACTTGTAAGCAATTTCAGCAATCCATCGGGAGCTTGTATGCCTGATGAACACAAGCAGGAACTGGTTAAGCTGTTAAGTCATTATCATGTTCCGCTTATAGAAGATGATATATATGGCGATTTATTTTTTGGCAGCAGGCGTCCCAAAACATGCAAATCGTTTGATGAAGAAGGTTTGGTATTGTGGTGCAGCTCCATTAGTAAAACCATTGCCCCGGGGTACCGGATCGGATGGGTAGCACCCGGAAAATTCAAAGAAGATATTGCACGGCTGAAAATGGTGCATTCCTTCACATCAACAACCCTGACCCAACAGGCTGTTGCAAACTTCCTGGAAACGGGGAAGTACGAAAGTTATTTAAGAAAACTCCGGCATACGCTGCACACCAATAGTTTGTTGTATACCCAGGCCATAACCCGTTATTTTCCAACAGACACAAGGATAAGCCGTCCACAGGGGGGGCTTTTTTTATGGGTAGAGCTCAATAAAAATGTGGATACTACGGAATTATTCGAAAAAGCATTAAAGAATAAAATCAG
>JAFGGY010000088.1 GCA_016930365.1 Prolixibacteraceae bacterium
AGGCACTTATGCAAGGTTTTAAAGATGCAAAAGTGGGAATATGGTCGCTCGATTTGAAAAGCATGATTCTTTCAGCTCCACCCGAAACGTTGTCGTTACTGGGATACGAACCAGGCAAGGTTTTATCGCTAAAGGATGTAGAAAATCAGGTTCATCCCGACGACCATGCAAAGTTTATTGTTCAGTTTACTTCTAAAAAAATAGCGAAGGAGCAACGGTTAAGTGTTTTCCGAATTTTTATTAACGACGAATTGAGGTATTTTTCATCGTTTGCTAATCCAGTTATGTCCGAAAATAATCAACTCACAGGGTTTGCAGGCTTTTTTAAGGATGTAACATACTACAAACAGGAAGATTTGCAATATAAAAAGGAACAAGCTGTAAACGAGCAGTTTCTTAAACACTCCAAGCAAACTGTAGTGGTGGTTCAAAATGAGGAGATTGTTTATGCTAACGATCAGATGAAATCGTTGGTAGGTTATACTTTCGAAGAATATAAAAATGCCGGATTGAACATCTCAGATTTGGTTCAGTTCGACGATCGAAACAAAGTAATTGATAGCTATAACGACGTTTGGAAACATAAACAACAACGCGATATCCTTGAGGTACGACTGCTTACCCGCTTTGGTCGCGAAAAATGGGTCGAAGCTGCGTTTTTTACAATTCGCTATAACGATAATGATGCGTTGCTTATTATCATAAACGATATCTCGAAACGCAAAAATTACGAGATGAAACTTGCAAACGATGAGTTTGTGTGGCGAAATATTATTCAATACGTTCCGGTTGGGATTGTTTATACCGACCCCGATTTTAATATTATTTGTGCCAACGAAGCTTTTTACAGCATCTCTGAAAATCATAAGAAAATTAAGAGTAAGTGGAGCTTGTCGGCCACCTTTCACCAATTTGATGCCGACCAAATTGCTACTTATGTGTCTGAAATTATTGAAGGCGTGAAGACCCGGCACGAGGGTGAATATTCTCTGAAAGGCGATATTGATGTTCGCTTGTCGATATGCAGTATTGTTTCGGAAGAGCAAAATCTAAAAGGTATTATGTTCTTCTTCGAAAATTTTGATTTGGATAAAAAGCAAATTGAAATATTATCGGAACGCAACCTTACTTATAAAAAGATATTGGAAAATGCCAATGCCGGAATAGCTTTATTCGATGTTAAAGGCAATTCTGTTATTCATAATAAAACATTTTTCGACAGCTTCAAAATTGAATACTTTGAAGATAAGTCAATACCGTTCGATAACTTGTCGCTTGTGAAAGACGGGAACGTGTTGCATTTTGAAGAACTTGTTTTCGACGAAACCAACGAAATATCGTTTGTGTATCGCATGCTTCCCGAAAAAATATTGTTCTTCGAATTGCAAAAAATCGATTTAATTTCATCGTTTGGTGTTTTGCTTTTGGTGCGCGATATTACCGTGAATTATAAAGAGAATATCCAGCATATTGAACAATTCAAAAAGCATTTTACCATCTTTAATCGCTTGCCATACGGGGTTGCATTATTAGATAAAAGCCGCCAAATTGTTACCTGCAATGATGCTTACCAGCAAATAATGGGATGCGAATGTGCTACTAAGCTGCAAACAAAATTTGATGCCCTTTTGAAAACCGACGACATTGACCATTTAATCGATCTTTATAGCCGACTTTTTTCGGGTGTGATTGATTCGTCAGTCGATGAGTATGATATTGCATGTACTTCGGGCAATTCTTGCAAGGTTCGAATCAAATCGGTGCTTTTTACCGACGAATTTGGGGATGCAGCATTTGTGATGCAGGTGGTTGAAGATCAATCAACTGAAGCAATCAGTTGTGAAAGCCAGTTAAAGGAAGTGAAAAAACAAACACTGAATCTTTTTGCCAACGAATTGATTTCGAAAGTGTATAATTACCTGGCAATTATTTATGGGCAGGTTCATCTTATGAAACAAACCAATCATCTTTCTTTTTCTCCTTCGTTAATTGATAAAATGTACGATTATTCGAATAAGTTGCTCAGTAATGTGAGAGCCTTGTCGGCATATTCTAATCAGTTTTCGGCTCTGAATCTCGAATACAATCCGTTAGAATGCGTCGAGTTTGCACTGAATAACACCTCGATAAATAGCTCTATTGCGCTGAATGTTGAGCATTTCGATGAGTTCTTAACGGTTAAAGGTGAATCGCTGTTGATCTCGGTGGCGTTGCAAAATATTTTCGAAAATGCAGTTGACTCAATGCCGAATGGGGGAGCACTAAGTATAAAATCAGAAATTGTGTATTTCAATGTAACTTCAACTTCGCAAAATGGAAAATTGAAAAATGGAAAGTACGTTCGAATAAGTGTTTTGGATAGCGGCGTAGGTATCAAACCTGAAAACCTCCCCGAAAAAATATTTGAACCGTTTTTTTCGAACAAAAAGCACGAAAGTCATTTAGGTATTGGACTTACCGTTGCCCGGAAAATTATTCAGGATAATCAAGGCGATATTTTAGTTTCATCGTCAAAAGGGGGAACAAAAATATGTGTTTATCTTCCGGTTGAAGAACAAGATAGTTACAACTTTAATGGCGAACGTTCGATGGCTGGAGTGATGGATGGCGTTAAAAATGTTTTATTGGTTGACCATGACGAAATAGTAAGAAATGTTACTTTTGAACTTCTGAAAAAAATGAAATTTAACGTGATTGCTTTTAGTAACGGCGAACAGGCATTGCGTTTTTTCAAAGAAAATTTAAAGGCCATTGATTATGTTTTTGTTGACTCTGGTATTTATGTGAATGGAGATGATGATTTTTCATCTGCTATGAGAATTATTCGTCCCGATGTGAAAATAGTTATTATGCAAAGTAATGTGAAAATTGGAATTCACGAATCTAAAGACTTGAATAATAACTTGTTGGAAATTGAAAAACCTGTAAATATTGAAAAACTGTATAGCGCAATAGCTGATTTAAGCGTTGCTAAAAACTGATTTACAGATGTGCGTGATTTTTTAACGAGAACATCTTATAACAGAAAGATAGATTTCAGACATTGGATTTACATTACAGTGTGCACAATGTTAACGACATAGCGAATAATAAATAAAAAACAAGCGACACATGCCAGTGCCCTAAAAACGATTTACATACTGTTGTTTTATATCAATAGTTTGTAGACACTTTTCAAGTCGCTGAAAATGAGTCGTTTGAGCCATGTTTGCTCGATTGTCTAAATTGTTGAATTTTAGCTTATTACAAACAAAATATCTAATATTTTTTATCTAACTCGCAAGGGTTAGTTTTTTGAATATGTCGCAAAGCGGCTGGGGTACTAAAATCTAACGTACTATTGTTATATATGATATATTTTTTACTGCTTTACCTGTTGATTCTGGCTACGATTGCTTTTTATAGTTTTCGAAAAATATCTACGTTTTCCGATTTTTTCATTGCCCGAAAATCGGGTTCATACTACTCGGTTACCGGCAGCCTTATTGCTACAATTTTGGGGGGCTCGGCTGTAATAGGCTCTATCGATGCGGGAGCGTCGATGGGGTGGGCTACTGCCTGGTATATGCTTTGCGCAGCACTGGGTTTGCTTGCTGTGTTACCTCTTTTGAATAAAATTAGTACACTGGGGCGTTTTACGCTTCCCGAACTGCTTGAAGATATTTATGGTGCAAAAGCTAAAAATTTTGCCTCGCTGATTATTCCGGTTGCCTGGCTTGGTATTATTGCTGCTCAGATTATTGCAGCAGCTAAAATTTTACAAAGTTTTTTGCCTGTCGATTATACGATGGGGGTTATTATTACCGGCTTCGTTTTTATTGGTTATACCATTGCCGGTGGACAAATATCTATTTTGAAAACCGATTTTGTACAATCGATGCTGATAGTTGCGGGTCTTATTCTGGCAGGGGCGTTTGCATTTGCGCATAAAGAGGCTTATTCTGTTCCGACTTTCGATTTTCCTTTTAATGAGCAGTTTAAGCCATTCGATCTTTTTATTTTAGTAATAACCTATTCGACTACATTTACGGCCGGCCCCGATATCTATTCTCGAATATTTTGTGCCGAATCGAAAGAAACTGCCCGTAGGTCGATTATAACAACTGCAATAATTCTGGTGCCTATCGCTTTTGTTATAGGATACTTAAGTGTATTTGGCACCGGGGTGGCAGGTATCGAATCTGGTACAGGCACCCGTTTAACTGATATTGGAGTTCGGGTATTACCGGCCTGGCTTTTGCCTCTGGTTGTTTTGTCATTGCTCAGTGCGGTACTTTCGTCGGCCGATACCTCAATGCTCAGTGCCTCGATTATTATTACCGACTTTTTCGATAAAAACAATTTCAGTTTGGCCAGTATTTTTAAAACGAGGGTGGTAATCGTAGTAATTGGAGCTTTAAGTATTCTTATTGCATTAAAGTTTACGTCGATTATTGGTGTGTTGCTTTTGGCTTTATCGGTATATGCCGGTGCTTTTGTTGTGCCGGTAATATTAGGTTTAGCCGGGGTAAAGGTAAAGCCGATGTTTGTTTCGATAGCCATTGTAAGTGGTGGCGTATTGGCTTTGGCTGGAAAAATTATGGTTGCGCGGGGGCTTTATTTACATGGTAACGGTGTTATTATATCCGCTTTTTTAGTGAATTTTTTAATCATGATAATTGGCCGTAAGCGATCACGATCGGTATATTAATTAAATAAAAAAACCGGGTTTTTCCCGGTTTTTTTATTTAATGTGTTTGTATTATTTTAAAGCAGCTTGTGCCGCAGCAAGTCGTGCAATAGGCACTCTGAACGGCGAGCAACTTACATAGTTCATCCCGGCTTTCACACAAAATTCAACCGAGCTGGGTTCGCCTCCATGTTCGCCGCAAATACCTACTTTCAATTCTTTGCGGGTCGAACGTCCTTTTTCGATACCCATTTTTACCAGTTGGCCTACGCCATCCTGATCCAAAATTTGGAATGGGTCGTTTTTCAGCAGGCCTTTTTTGAGATAAACGGGTAGGAATTTTCCGGCATCGTCGCGTGAGTATCCGAAGGTCATTTGTGTAAGGTCGTTGGTTCCAAAAGAGAAAAATTCGGCTACTTCGGCAATTTCGTCGGCCGTAACAGCTGCGCGAGGCACTTCAATCATGGTGCCAACCATATAATCGATTTTTTCGTTGCGTTCTGCAAACACTGCTTCTACTGTCGAACGTACAATCTCTTCCTGAAGTTTCAATTCCTTAACAGTACCTACAAGTGGTATCATAATTTCGGGCAGTACTACTTTTCCTTTTGCTTTTAGGTCGAGTGCAGCTTCTATAATGGCCCTGGCCTGCATTTCGGTAATTTCGGGATATGTGTTTCCAAGACGGCAACCGCGGTGGCCAAGCATGGGGTTAAATTCGTGCAGGTCGTTCACTTTTTGTTGAATCACCTCTACCGAAATGCCCATCTCGTTGGCCATTTGCTTTTGGTTTTCTTCTTCGTGAGGAACAAACTCGTGAAGTGGCGGGTCGAGCAGACGTACCGTTACGGGTAACCCGTCCATCGCTTCAAATACACCTGTGAAGTCTTTTCTCTGAATAGGCAGCAGCTTATCCAGGGCTTTACGACGACCTGTTTCGTCGTCGGCCAAAATCATTTCGCGCATACGAACAATTCGTTCGCCTTCGAAAAACATGTGCTCGGTACGGCAAAGGCCAATACCTTCAGCGCCAAATTTACGAGCCACAGTGGCATCGCGTTCGGTTTCGGCGTTGGTGCGAACCTTAACCTTGCGGTATTTGTCGGCCAGTTCCATAATGGAACCAAAGTCGCCGCTTAATTCCGGATCGATGGTGGCAATTTTACCTTCGTAAACCTCGCCGGTTGTTCCATTCAGCGAAATCCAGTCACCTTCTTTAAATGTCATTCCGGCAACAGTCATGGTACGTTCTTTTCCGTTAATTTTGCAATCGGAAGCGCCCGACACACAACATTTCCCCATGCCACGTGCTACAACGGCAGCGTGCGAGGTCATTCCTCCGCGAGCAGTTAAAATTCCACGGGCTACATCCATACCTTCGAGGTCTTCGGGCGAAGTTTCGATACGTGCCAAAATGGTTACGGGATATTTGTTGGCTTCGTCGGCATGGAAAACCAGTTGACCGGTTGCGGCTCCTGGTGATGCGGGCAAGCCTTTGGCAATTACGTTTGCAGCTTTAATGGCTTTTACATCAAAAACTGGGTGAAGTAACTCGTCGAGTTTATTAGGTTCCTGGCGTAGGATGGCTGTTTTTTCATCAATTTCACCGTCTTTGAGCATATCCATGGCTATTTTTACCATAGCAGCAGCAGTGCGTTTCCCGTTACGGGTTTGTAACATCCACAGTTTACGATCCTGAATGGTGAATTCCAGATCCTGCATATCTTTGAAGTAATCTTCCAGCTTTTGCTGAACTTCGTCGAGTTCTTTGTAAGCTTTGGGCATTGCTTCTTCGAGTGAAGGAAATTTTGCGGCACGTTCTTCTTCCGAGATACCCGAAAGTTTTGCCCAGCGCAGCGAACCTTCTTTGGTGATTTGCTGAGGAGTACGTACTCCGGCCACAACATCTTCGCCTTGTGCATCGATGAGGTATTCACCGTTGAAAATGTTTTCGCCGGTAGCGGCATCGCGTGTGAAAGCTACGCCGGTAGCCGAGTTTTTGCCCATGTTTCCGAATACCATAGCCTGTACATTAACCGCAGTACCCCATTCTTCGGGTATCTGGTTCATGGCACGATAATAAATAGCCCGTGGGTTCATCCAGCTGTCGAAAACGGCTGAAATGGCACCCCATAGCTGTTCCCATGGGTCGGCCGGGAAATCGTGGCCGGTAACATTTTTAACAGCAGTTTTAAATTTCGAAACCAGTGTTTTCAGGTCTTCAACCTCTAAATCAACATCGTTTTCAATGCCTTTAGCCTCTTTTACTTCGTCCATTATGGCTTCAAACGGATCGATGTCTTCTTTCGATTCGGGTTTCATGCCAAGTACAACATCGCCGTACATTTGTACAAACCGACGGTACGAGTCCCAGGCAAAACGTTCGTTCCCCGATTTTTTTGCTATGGTTTCAACCGCTTCGTCGTTCATTCCAAGGTTTAGTACGGTGTCCATCATTCCAGGCATCGATACCCGTGCACCCGAACGAACCGACATTAAAAGCGGGTTCACTTTGTCGCCAAAACCCATGCCCATTATTACTTCCACCTCTTTCATGGCTTTTTCAACTTGCTCTTTAATTAAGGCAACTACTTTATCTTTGCCTTGCTGGTTGTAAATGGTACATGTGTCGGTGGTGATGGTGAAGCCCGGAGGTACAGGCACTCCAATGAGATTCATTTCGGCCAGGTTGGCACCTTTGCCACCCAGCAACTCTTTCATGTCTGATCGTCCTTCGGCTTTTCCGTTACCAAAGGTGTAAACGTACTTTGTTGTCATAATTGAATGTTTGTTTATGAATATATTCTTTTTTCGAATTCTCTTTAAAGGCAATAGTTCGGTACTTTTTTTTAAATTATTGACAATGTGTTGCTTGTGTTTTCCTAATTTAACTATTCAAATTGCTGATTTTTAATTTATTACAAACAAAGTCTAATATCTCATGTCTATAATCTAACGTGCTATTGTAAAGGATATTGAAACCCAAAACCTTAAATATTGTTTGGATATGATGTAAAATTTAGGCTAACAAAGTTAATATTTTTAATTTTTCAAGTGAACGAACCGCTCGTAAATATCAATTTCTTTCGGATAGTTTAATGTAATATATTCAATAGTTTGTTAATTGTCTTTAAGTTGTTGACAATGAATCGTTTGCGTTTTTCGATGTTCTGATTGACTAAGCATCTAACATTCAGATTATTGCGAATAAGATAAATCGCATCATGTTTTTAACTTACGTGTGTCGATATTTTAATATGCCACAGTGCGCTTGGGGCATTAAAATCTAACAATCTATTTATATTAACACTATTTAACTTTGGTTTCAACCTGTTAACGTAGTTATACCTTATCTTTGTACCATCAGTAAAGCAATAGATTTTTCATAGAATTAGGTTTGGTTAGGATTTAGAGGATGGCAGCTTTGTCATCCTTTTTCTTTTGCATTATTTTATTTTTATTAGGGTATTTCAATTCCCAGGCTATCGAGCTCATAATCTGAAACCGATGGGTTTGTATTTTTTCTCAATTTATCGACTACCAGTTTGCCACAGGCTTTTGCATTTATTTTACTTTGAAAGCTTTTATTTCCGGGTACTCCCGGAATTGTTTCTTGTAAAATTATGAGATTCTTACCTGAGTATATTTCGTATCCCCAACCTTGTTCGGTTTTAATAACCTTCGACGAAACTTTCTTTGTGTTATCGATGGTAGGAAACGAAAAAGTCCCGACATTTTGCGTGTCAGGACTTTTTGATGTTTTTATGTAAAGTAAAAACACACCTATAGCAAGTGTAATAAATACAGCAGCCCAGGTAGTTGTTTTTCTTTTAGTTATCATCGCTGTTTGCTTCGGCATAAGGTTGAAACATGTAGCAATCGTCGAGGTATGATGTACCTGCCAAACGACCGCCTACAATGTAGCCATAATCGTTAAGTACAAAGCAGCCTGCTCCTTCGCGTGCATTACCTTTTTCGATGGATGTTTTTTCAATCCACATTCCGTTTTCGGCACGGTTGGGATCCCATTCAAATACATTATCCAGAGAAGCGTTTCCGGAATAGCCGCCTACCAGGTAAATTTTCCCGTTTGAAACAAAAGCCGATGCGTTTTGGCGTGCTACTTTATCGTTGCCCGTATCGTCATCGTTCAAGTCGTCAAGTTCAGTCCAAACTTCGGTTTCAGGGTCAAAAACCCAGTGGTCGGTTAAGTTTGAACTAATCGATTTTCCACTAATGATGTGTGCCTTTCCATCGAGAACTACCGTATTGGCTTTAATCCGCTTCTGTCCGGTTAAGCTTGGTATCAACTCCCATTTGTCGCCGTCGTATTTGTAAAAATCGTTTAGATATTTTTTGTCGTTTTCTTCCGAACCGGTACCAACGTATAATACATTGTTAATGGCAAACGCTGTGGCAAAGCGACGTGCTCCTCCCGGAAAACTATCGATTGGAGCCCACGAATCGGCTTCAGCATCGTATTCCCACATATCGGCAAGGTCGTTATCGCCGTCGTAGCCTAAACCTACATAGCCTTTCGATCCACTGCTTACACTAACGTTATATGCGCGCGGAGTTCCGGGGAAGTCGGCTACCTGGCTCCATGTGTTTTTTACAGGGTCGTATTTCCAGAAATCACTGAAATATTCATCGCCGTCGTAACCCATGCCCCAGTAACCATAGCCATTAATGGCAAAACTTGAGCCGTCGCCACGGGCATAACTGCCGTAATAGGCTTTTGTAACCCAGTTTCCTAGCAAATCGACATCTTCGTCAACACACGATGGTAAAAATGCTGCAAATACTACAGCAATAATTAGTAATGTTTTAAATTTCATTTTTATTTTCTTTTTGTCGGTTCAATGTTTGTAATTATTATAACGTTAGTCGTTTTAAATATTGTTTTTATGCAGCTGACAAATATAGAACTTTTACTGTAAAAGTTTAACCCATTATGGTTTTTTATGATGTTATGTTAATGCCTGTTAAAAGGTGCAAATGAATGAATAAAAAAAATAGAGGCTTTAAAAATATTTTTACTTTTGCCGGTAATAATTTTAAAATATGAAGATAATGTACCGGAGTTACCTTGTAATAATGGCATTGATGATGCTGATTTATTCGTGCGAATTTGAATCGACTGATATTGAATATAATATGGGCGATCATTTTGTCGATGATCCGGCAAATGTTTACCTGGTCGATACTATGAAACTTCGGACTTATTCAATTGTAAGCGATTCGTTTGTTACCTCGCAGGCAAGCCGCCTCCTTTCGGGGCGTTATGAGAACGAATATGGAATTGAAACCTACTGTGAATCGTATTTTCGCTTCGACCCAATAACCCAAAGTACTCTTAATGATAATTTATCGGCACAGTACGATTCTGTTTCGTTGGTGTTGTATCCCGATGGATACAAATTTGGTGATACAACAAAAATTGCAGGATTCGATATATTTCGACTAACCGAAGAGATTGTTTACGATGAGTTAACGTATTCGATTTACAATACTACACGTTTTGATTCCGAGGCTGAACCCATTGGAGAGTTTTTTATCGATTACAGCCGGTCTTTCGATTCGATTGCTATTCGTCTGCCCGATGAATTTGGACGAGAATTGTATAACCTGATTTATGCTGAATCGGATACCCTGGAAGATTCCGAAGTATTTAAGGAGCAGTTTTTTAAAGGCTTAAAAATTGCACCTAAAAGCGATAATAACTCGTTGATTATGGGTTTTTTAGCCGACACCAAGAGTTCAAAGGCTTTACGTATCGATCTTCATTATCACGATAATTCAATAAAAGATGAACAAACTCTATCTTTTAAACTTGAAAATAGTGAGATGCTTGGCGCTCAGGGAGTAAATAATTATTATGCCCACAGCTTTATTCGGAACGATTACAGTAATTCGATACTTGAGGGTGAAACCGAAGACGAAATGCTTCAGGGGCATTCTGATTTTACTGAATCGAAATTTCCGGCTACAAAAAGCGACGAAATGACTTTTTTACAGGGTGGGTATATGTTGAGCACCCGTATCGAAATTCCTTATATCGATAATTTATCGTATTATGGAAGAGGGGCAGTAGTGAAAGCCGAGTTACGGGTTTATCCGCTTAATCATACTTTTAATAAAAGAGAGGACTTGCCTCAAATACTTAGTATGGAAATCATTAACGAACGCAACGAGTTTTATGCTCATCTATACGAGGTGAATAACGAAGACTTTGTTTATGGCAGGCTAATGTACAATTACGATTTTAAAAGTAAAGTATATTACTCGTTCGACCTGACAAATTTTATTAAAACAGAATACGAAGAACAATCGAGGCCTCAATATTCATTACAAATGTTTATACCATACAGTATGGATAAACCGAATGTCGATCAGTTAATGGTCGGGTCGCCTGGTAATGACGATAATTCAATGGAACTTGATGTTTATTTTACCACCTTTTAAAATTGATCAAATGCTTTTATCAAAGTACTTAAAAATATTTCTGTTTATTTTATTGGTAGTGCCGTTTTCTGTTATGGGGCAAAACAATACTTCGTCGCCTTATTCGTATTTTGGAGCCGGCGAATTATCGAAT
>JAFGGY010000089.1 GCA_016930365.1 Prolixibacteraceae bacterium
GCAATATGAAATGAAATACAAACCGCTCCGTTGTTTTTAATTCCCATACTTACTTTGATGTACACTTCTTTCTTTTTTATCTGTTTGCCAAAAACCCACATCGGTAATATTCCACGCATTTTTTCGTCTAAAGGGCCTTGCGAATAATCTTCGGCCTTTAACAAACTTATTATTTCTTTACGTTTGGCAGGTGAAATTTCTAAATCGTGCAGTGCTTGTTGATTTTTGCCGCGGTCATCAAGAAACAGTATGCCGAAAATATTCATTTTCACCTTTAGTTCCTTTAAGTATGTTTCAACTTCTTGTTTTGATGCCATGTATAAATTTAATTTGGCACAAAGATACAAAGATTCAATATACTGCACAACTTTATAGTTGATATTATTCGCAAAAAAACACACATTCAAACTTTATAGTTGCATATTGGTTTTGTGCCTTTTGTTTTACTCAGACTTGCATAATTCATTCACAGTAAGCATCCCGAATGTTTTTCGTAACAAGTTGTTTTCAAAAATATAACATCAGACCTTTCCGTCAATATACTTCTTAACAGCTGAAAAAGAAACCTTTTTATCGGCAAAGTACTCCATTGCCAGCTGCTTTTGCCTTTCGGTAGCGCCCAATTGATTTAGAATGTTGGGCAGGTGCATTTTCATGTGTCCGCTTTGAATGCCGGTAGTTATTAGTGATGTTATAGCTGAAAAATTGTTGGCCATGCCCATGGCGGCCATAATTTCCATTAAGCGGCCTGCAGATGGGTTTTGCAGCATTTTTAAAGAGAATTGTGCCAGTGGATGGTTTTTTGTTAATCCCCCAACCGTACCAACCGCCATTGGAATGGTAAGTGAATACCGAAAAATACCTTTCGAAATTTTAACTTCGGTAAGTGAACGGTAGCTTCCGTTTCGGGCAGCAAAAGCATGACCGGCAGCTTCAATGGCACGCCAATCGTTGCCGGTAGCCAGCACCACCCCGTCAATACCGTTGTAAATACCTTTATTGTGGGTTACTGCCCGCGAAACATCGTGATTGGCAATTTCAACGGCCATCCGAAAACGTTCGGCAAAATGTTTCGGTTTATAGTTTCCGCTTATTTTTTCAAGTGCCTCAACCGGGCACTCAAGCGTGCATTTCACCTTACTTTGCGGGGTGTAATTTGATAATATCGACATGAGCACCTCGCAGGAGCCTTTTTCGGGGTGGGCATTCAGTTTTGCATCAAGGGTTTCGGCCATTCTTTCGAGGCAGCTGTTAATGAAATTTGCCCCCATGGCATCGGCTGTTTCAAACGAAACATCAACATGGTAATAAGCAGGTAATTGCTGGGTATAATCTTTCAGTTCAATTTTTTTGATGCCCCCGCCACGGCTTTTCATCCCGCGGGTGAGCTCTTCGGTGTCTTTACGCATTTGTTTGGCTATGGCCGGAAATATTGAACGCAGGTAATAACCATCGCCTTTCCACGTAAAGTGTACCTGTCCTTTTTTCTCAGTACCCAGCACTTCGGTTTTGAAGCCTCCGTTTTCGGCCCAAAAACGAGCCATACGCGAGGCTGCTGCCACCACCGAGCTTTCTTCAACTACCATGGGGACAACATACCAGTCGCCATTAACCAACACATTGGGCACCACGCCCATGGGTAAATAAAAATTGCTAAGGTAGTTTTCGCTGAAACCTGCAAAAGCTTGCTGGTACTCAGCATTACTATGCAAAAAGGCATCCAACTCAGGCTGTACATTTTCGTTCAGCCATTGGTTTAAAAACTCAACACGTTGCTCCCGTGAAAATTTTGAGAAGCCTTTAATTAATATTTTGGGGTGGTTCATTTTATGCAGCTATTAAACTAATTATCAAAATCAATGGATAAGACTTTCGAAAGGCCAGTTTTTATTTCATCTTGCAAGTTCTCTGAAAGATTCCCAATTTTCCTTACGAACCTTTGTTCTGAAACAGAACGTACTTGAAAACAATCGGCGGATGATGTTTTAGATAAGTTATTAAATGAATCGGGTTCAATTCTAATCATCCAGGGAGCAATTGAATATTTTTCTTTCCAGTCAGTTATTGGCACAACTACTTTTAATGGCAAACGACCTAATGAATCATCATTTACAATTATCGCAGGACGTACTTTCTTAATTTCTGCTCCAATAGTTGGATTCAAATTTATCAACCATATTTCACCTTGCATCATAGAACTCATCAAAATCAATATCCGTAAAAGAAGTCAAATTATTATCAGATTTATAATCTTCGTATAAAGCATCAGCTGCAACTGACATCTGTTTATCTATTCCGTTCTTTCGTATAGTATGAATTGTTCTTTCAACAACATATATTTGTTTTGATAGGGGAAGTTGTTCAATTTCCTTGATAATTTCATCTGTTTTCATTCTATTACTTTTTTTGCAAGATACAAAATTATGTGATAGACCTAAATCCTCGCCCAACCATTCATTTAAATACGCGACGCTTCGTTCGCTCGATAATTTTGAGAAGCCTTTAATTATTTTTTGGGGTGGTTCATTTTATGCAGCTATCAAATTAGTTATCAAAATCAATTTTTTTAAAAGAAGTTAAATTGTTATCAGTCTTTAATTCCCTATACTCGGGACTAGCTACTATTTTCTGTAAAAAAATGCTGAAATTTTATGCTCGTTTCATCCAAATACTTTGTTGCAAGATTCAAAAATATGCGATTGTATAAATTCTTGTTCAGCCTCTGGTTTAAATAAGCTACACGCTATTTGTGTGAATGATTAGAGGCGAATTGTGCCAATGCATATAATTATCACCCCCCCCCCTAAACCAAACCTGATTAACAATACTGAAACTACACTTAAAATATACACTGCTATGGCTTCTTGCTTTATCTTATTTCGTATAGCAATTCGTTAATCGTAAGTATTTTTGTTTTGCCAATCTTTTTAAGTACAAGTAAATCGTTATCGCCTGTTGCGATATAATCGGCTTTGCTATCAATAGCCAGATTTAATAAAAAATTATCTTTAAAATCTCGACATTCATTTACATCTGTAGTTACTTTTACAATTAATCCATATTCATTTAAAACCTGAGTCAGGTGTTTTATATCATCTCTCGAGAAATATTTTTGAAATTTTGGCCTTTCTGAAACAGAAATAAACTCACTAAAAGCTCCTCAGAAAAAATGAGTTTAATTCTTCCTTTTTCTATAAACGCATCAAGAAAGCTAAAGTCTTTTGATATAAGAAAACTAATCCAAAGGTTAGTATCTAAGATAACTTTTTTAATTTTCATGTCTTGATTTTCTGACAGACTCTACCTCTTGTGTAATTTCATATAGGGAGGGAGCATTATCGGAATGTTTACGCAATTTTGAAAGTAGCTCAATAAAATCCGATTTCACTTTTTCTTTCTTAATTCGAATCAAGTCCATATCAGCTAAATTATTTATCAATCGCTTAGCCTTTGGGTTTACTATTTCAATTTTCATTGATTCCATATCTATCGTTTTTAGCAAATGTACTAAGAAAATCAGTTAAAAAGAAGTCATCGTTTAAAGAATAGATGCCTCTATTTTCGTTAGCATGTGTTATAACTTATTAATACAATTGCACGTCTTTAAACATGTCTATGATAATTTTCATGTCAGCCCAATTCTTTCAATCCTTTGTGCTTCATCAACAAGGAAACTAACTTTTAGTGATTGTAATCCCTATTTGTTATGATTTTTAGGGATTGTGTTCGCGGTTATGTACAGCTCCATATATATTTGCAAGTTTACCTTCGACAAAAAACATAAAACCACTTCAACAAATTTGAACCAATCTTATTTTATTCTGGCTTCAAACCTAACATTTTGATGTAAGACTCGGGAGTTTGAACAGCGATTTCACTTTTTTTATAGTTCTTAATATTCCTTGTAAGTATTACATTAATTTTGCCATTTTTCATTGCTGCAAAATTCTGCATACTATCTTCAAAATCCTTAAAACCAGAATGCAGTGCATTAACCACAACATCTTTGTCCATCAATAAAACATCCGTAATCAGAAGTAATTGTCTCAAACTGTTAATCACTTTCTCGTGCTTGTCTGTTTTTCGTAACAAATAATACAGATTACTGCAAATAACCGGTGTTACATACCCCTTAATCCTATTCGTTTCACATAAGCCAATCACCTGGTCAGCATATTCAGCAAAAGGCTCTCTATCAAAAAAGAAGTCAAGAATTACATCCGTATCGATTAAAACACTATCCATCTTGTAAATATTTTTTTGATAGACTATCTGACAACTCTTTCTTATAATCAAGACTATCGGGAGATTTGAACGTCCCCCTCAAAGATTTTGTAATCGGAGCCGAGTCAGATGCTGCTATTTTATGCTCTCCAGTAACAAATTTGAGGTAGTTTTCTACAATACCCGATAAACTTTGCCCCTTCTCTCTGGAATATTGCTTAGCCTTTTCGATTACTGACCTTTCAATTGTCAATGTAAGTTTAGTATTCATGAAACGTGAGTTTATACTATTTTTTACGTGTAAATATAGCAAAAAAGACACGTATATCCAAAAGCAATTTTACAAATCAACTCCAACGAATTACTTCAACTCGTACCTTGCAATAACCATTTTAAGGATTTCGCTAGTGCCTTCGCCTATTTGCAGCAAGCGTTGGTCGCGGTAAAATCGTTCGACATGGTTTTCGCGCAGCAAACCATAACCACCAAAAATTTGTATGGCCTCGTCGGCGACTTCTTTAGCCACCTGCGAGCAGTACATTTTCGACATGGCTGCCTGTTTTCCAAAGGGCAGTCCTGCATCTTTCAATTTACAAGCATTGTATAGTGTGTTACGAGCCAACTCAATTTTAGTTGCCATATCGGCCAGCTTAAAATAAATGCCCTGAAATTCGGAAATCGGGCGGCCAAACTGCTTACGTTTTTTTGAATGCGCTAGTGCCATCTCGTAAGCCCCCTGTGCCAACCCCAGCCCCATGGCAGCAATCGATAAGCGGCCACCATCGAGTGTTGAAAGCATAATTTTAAAACCTTGCCCCCGTTCACCAAGTATGTTTTCTTCGGGCACTTTACAATTATCAAAAGTCATAATGGCGTTATCGGCCGAGCGCCACATCAGCTTATCGTGCAAGGGCACTGTTTTGTAACCGGGCACATTTCGAGGGGTCAAAATTGCAGTTAACTCTGGCTTATCTCCTTTTTGTCCAGTCACTGCGAGATTGGTAATGCCCGATGCGATATCGGATGCGGCATTGGTGATAAACATTTTTGAACCGTTAATAACCCACTGTCCATCGACCAAATCGGCGGTTGTTTCTACCCCTTTGGCATCAGAGCCGGCATTCTTTTCGGTTAAACCAAATGCCCAAAGTTTCTCACCGGTACACAAGCCGGGAATCAGTTCTTGCTTTTGTTTTTCGGTACCATAATTATAAATCGGGGTTAAGCCCAGCGAGTTATGCGCTGCAATAGTTGCTGCCGGCGAACTGTCAACACGTGCCACTTCTTCAATAGCAATGATATATGAAAGATAGTCGAGGCCTTGCCCGCCCAAGTCAAGTGGCATGGTTATGCCAAACAACCCGGCATCGCCCATTTTTCTGGCAAGCTCGACCGAAAAATGTTCTTTTTTGTCGAGCTCAATGGCGACAGGCTTTATAACCTGCTCAGCAAATTCGCGTACTTTTTTGCGGTATGCTTTGTATTTTCCATCCAATAATTCATCCATAATCAGACTTCCTCCAGGTAAACTAAAGGCGATTGGTCGGTAACCTGACTGCCCACACTTACCGCAATCGATTTAACCGATGCATTAACCGCTGCGCGTACTGCATTTTCCGACTTCATCGATTCGATGGTGAGCAAAACATCGCCCTTATTTATGATTTGACCTTGTTTAATACTTATCGATACAATTTTTCCGTGCAATGGCGACTTCACAACATTTGAGAAGCCAGCCCCCACACTATTTTCAATATTTTCTTCTTCGTAATAATTTAACCTTCGGGGAAAGGCTGTTTTATAAATTTTTCCCTTGTGAGAAAAATCAACACGGGCATTGTTTTCTTTATAGTAGTAAAACATGCTGTTTATACCCCCCGCCAAAAATCTGACAAACAAATTTTCGACACGATAATCTTCAATCGTTAAAACCAATGCCCCGTTTTTTATCTGAAAACCTTCACCAAATGGCTCAACATCAACACTAAAAAACTGCCCACCTAACTCTATTTCTACTTTATGCCAAATACGCCAATTCTGGTTAAAAGGACTTTCATTATTTATTTTTCCATCGTAGAAAAACATAATAACAGCGGCAGCCAAGAGTTGTTCATGGCTCATTTTATGGTTTCGCTGATTTATTATACCAAGCAATTGTTCATGCTTATCGTTGCAATAATGGGTGGTAAGATTATACTGCTGAAAATCTGAATGTTTGGTTAGTGCCAACAGGTAGGACAAATTTGTTTCAGGACCAAAAACAGCGGTTTCGGACAAAGCACGATGAATATCCTGAACGGCCTTATCGCGGTTGTTATTCCAGACAATGATTTTAGCCAAAAGCGGGTCGAATTGCCCAGATTGCTCATTCACCGATATAGCATGTTCAACCGAAACACCTTTTCCGGGAAAATGATAGGAGGCAACAGGCTTAGCCGACGGGGCAAAATTATTTTCAGGGTCTTCGGCATACAAGCGGGCTTCAATGGCATGACCATTGACGACAATTTCATCCTGCGATAATTTGAGCTCATTCCCGGCTGCAATTTTTAATTGCCACTGCGCAATATCAATCCCGGTAATCAGCTCGCTAACACGATGTTCGACCTGTATGCGCGGATTAATTTCAAGGAAAAAGAATTCTTCCTTTTCATTTACCAAAAACTCGACCGTGCCGGCGTTGGTATAACCAACTTCACGGCAAATAGACAAGGCTGCCTCCTGGATTTTGGTGCGTGTTTTATCGGAAATACAGGTAGCCGGAGCTTCTTCAATAATCTTTTGATGTTTACGCTGAACCGTGCAATCGCGTTCAAATAAATGAATCATCTTGCCATAATTATCAGCAAGAACCTGCACTTCAATGTGCCGGGCATTTTCGATGTATTCTTCAATAAAAATCTCGCCATTTCCGAAATATTGCAATGCCAACCTGCCGGCTGATTGTGCTTTTTCTACTATTTCAGCTTCATTATAAACAAGCTGCATTCCCTTACCACCTCCGCCGTGCGCTGCTTTTATCAGCAACGGGAAACGGAAACCGGCAAGAAGCTTAACATCGAAGTCGGAAGGATTAAAAGATACCGCCTTTGGCACCCGCACCCCGGCACGCCGGGCAATGGCTTTTGCCGTGGTTTTGTTGCCGGTTTGCCGCAATACTTCAACGCTGGGGCCAACAAAAACAATATCATTCTCGAGACAAGCCTGCGCAAACCCTGGATTTTCTGACAGAAAACCATACCCCGGGTGAACGGCATCGGCATTTGACCTTTTGGCTATGTTGATAATCTTTTCAATATTAAGATAAGTCTCGCTTAACGAGCCACTTCCCAGGCTATGCGCTTCATCGGACTGCTGTACGTGCAAGGCATTTTTTTCTTCGGCGGAATAAATGGCCACGGTTGAAAGGTTCATGGCACGGGCTGCACGGACAATGCGAAGGGCTATTTCGCCCCGGTTGGCAATTAGTATTTTCGAGAATTTTCTCATTTGGGTTCAATTTCTATTCTTATGTATAATAATATTAAGTATTGAATATGGTTAATTTTAAAAGATTGATTTAGATTGAAGGGATTGATGAAGATTGAATGAGTTGATTTAATTGTGAGTGTAAAAAAAATCAATCTTTTTCAATCTGCCGTAGGCACTCAATCTTTTCAATCTTTTTTTACTTACCAGTTTGGTTTTCGTTTTTCAAGGAAGGCCTTGAAACCTTCTTTTGCTTCAGGGCTTACCCGTACCTTTGCGAGAATTTCGGGTACTTCTTTCAGTTTCTCTTTTACCGACGCGGTTTGCATTACACCGTTAATCAATTTTTTTGAACCCGATAATGATTTTGGGCCTCCTTTTAGTATTTCTATTATGGTTGTGTTTAAATGCTGTTCCAACTCAGCGCTGCTTTCAAAATTTTGGTTTACCAACCCCGACTTTTCAGCTTCATTCCCATCGAACTTTTTGGCGGTAAATACCATTTCTTTGTAAACCGGCATTGGAAGCTTCATCAACATGTAGGGCGTAATGGTAGCCGCGATAAGCCCCAGCCGTGTTTCGCTAAGCGAGAAGCGTGCCCCCTGCGATGTGTAAGCCAGGTCGCACACCGAAACCAGTCCGCACCCACCTCCAAATGCATTTCCATGCACAACGGCTATGGTTACTTTTGAAGAATTGAAAATGGTTTCGAAGAAGTGTGAAAGCACCTTGCTTTCCGAAAGGTTTGCCTCTTCGGTAAGTGCTGCCGATTGTTTCATCCAATTGATATCGGCACCTGCACAAAACGATTTGCCCTGTCCACGGATTATAATAATCCGAATATTATCATCCACATCAACGCGGTGGAAGAAATTGGTAACTTCGTTAAGTAATTCAAGGCTCAGGGCGTTGTGCTTTTCAGGACGGTTTAGCCACAAGGTAGCTACATGGCCCTCAACTTCAACATTTATGGTTTTATAGTTCTGGTACATATCACATTCGGTATATTCCGGTTTTAGGTTCTTCAATTTTACGGTTTAACGATGTTTCGATGGCCAAAGCCAATACTTTTCGGGTATCGGCAGGGTCAATTACACCATCATCCCACAGCCGGGAGGTGCTGTAATAAACCGAGCTTTCGGTTTCAAATTGCTTTTCGAGTTGCTCACGGTTGGTTTTATTGCCAATTGACGACAATACCCCGGCAGCCTGTTCTCCCCCCATTACACCAATTTTGGTGTTGGGCCACATAAACAAGAAATTCGGGTCGAAAGCACGGCCGGACATGGCATAATTGCCGGCGCCATATGAGCCACCGGCAACCAACGTTATTTTAGGTACCGAAGCTGTAGCCACGGCATGAATCATTTTTGCCCCGGCACGGGCAATGCCCTCGTGCTCGTATTTCTTGCCCACAATAAAGCCGGTAATATTTTGCAAAAACACCAGTGGAATTTTCCGAAAGTTACATAGCTCGATAAAATGAGCTGCTTTTTGAGCTGCTTCAGTGGTTAAAAAGCCATTGTTGGCAATAATCCCCACCGGAAAACCATCAACATGTGCAAAGCCACTTACGATGGTTGTCCCATAATTTGCCTTAAACTCGTTAAACCGGCTTTCGTCAACTATGCGGGCAATAATTTCTTTTGGGTCAACCTGTTTTTTCAGGTCAACCGGGGCAATGCCATAAAGCTCATTCGCGGGGTAAATCGGTGGCTTCGGCTCTTTTCGGTCAACAATCTGGGCTTTTGAAGCCGGTATGGTTTCAAAAATTGCCCGGCATTTGCGTATGGCGTCCACTTCGTTTTCGGCCAGGTGGTCGGCCACACCCGAAACGGATGTATGTACATGGGCACCGCCCAGCTCTTCGGCGGTAACATCTTCGCCCGTTGCTGCCTTAACCAGCGGTGGCCCCCCAATGAAAATAGTTCCCTGGCCCCTCACTATAATGGTTTCGTCGCTCATGGCCGGTATGTATGCCCCACCGGCAGTACACGATCCGAATACAATTGAAATTTGCGGAATGCCTTTGGCCGACATTTGAGCCTGGTTATTGAAAATCCGTCCAAAGTTGAAGCGGTCGGCAAACACATTGGCTTGTTCGGGCAGATAAATACCGCCCGAATCGACCAAATAAACACAGGGCAGGTGGTTTTGCATGGCAATTTCCTGTGCCCTGATGTGTTTTTTTATCGTTTCGTGAACATATGTGCCACCTTTAACCGTGGCATCGTTGGCAACTATCATCACCTTTTTACCCTGCACAATGCCTATGCCGGTAATAATGCCGGCTGCCGGAAAATTATTGTTGTACTGTTCATTAGCCGCCAGCGCGGAAAGTTCAAGAAAAGCCGTTCCGGGATCGACCAACAATTCAATTCGCTTTCGGGCCGGGAATTTGCCACGCGAAGTATGTTTTTGTACCGATGGTTCATTTTCGCGGTTAAACACAGACTGCAACCTGCTTTTGTATTCATCCAATACAGGCTGATACTCCGTTATGTTAAACCGGTACTGTTCGCTTTGAACATCAATATTTGTTTCAATTTGTTTCAATTTAAAATGTCTTTACTTCAACAAAACTATCATAAAAGACATTTTAGTTCTCTTTTTGTTCATAAAAAGGCACAGTGATTTGTAAATAGGTCATTCGTCATAAGGATGCGTTTCTGTTTTTGGCTATGTTAATTATAACTCATTATCAAGATTATTTATTCACTTTACCAATATGGTTTTCAATTGATTCAATCTTTTGGCTCATCCTACCACTATTGGTATTTCGTACGTCAAACTTAGCCGAACAATAAACCCGGTTACAATCATCGGCCAACGCATCATAGCAACGGTTCATAACAGCGGTTGCCTCAACAAACGAATTAGTTTCAACAATTGTGCCCATAGGTGTTAACCGATAGTCGAAACCACTTTGCCGTATTTCTTCAATAATACGGCTAACATATTTGCTCACACTTTCTCCTTTATCAGTCGGAAACATTGCAAATTCTAATAATACACTCATAAACGTTAATTTTTATTTAATTGATAATTTATGTCATTTCAAATACTTGTTAGTAAAAGCGATTTAGAACAAATTGGTTCAATTAGTACCAGAAAAGACCATAATAATAATCAAAAGATAGATGAAATTGAAAGATATTTACCAGAACTCAGTCTCATGTGTACTATCATCATTCAAGGCAAATAAATTATTTCCAAAGAAAACAAAGAGGAATATAATTTTGTATGAGGTTTTTGCTTTCATTCTTCAATGATGTTATTTAGCAATATTCCGTTAATGGTTTTTAATATGCTGACAAAGAGTTGTTTGCATTCTGCGGGTTTGGTTGTTTAAATAACTGATATTTAATTTATTACAAACAAAGTCTCACGTCTCATGACTAAAATCTAACGTACTGTTTCATGTCTCGTTATCTTCATAATCATTTAGCGTTTCGTTAAAATCATTCTCTTCGAATCCACTACTTTATTGTCAATAA
>JAFGGY010000090.1 GCA_016930365.1 Prolixibacteraceae bacterium
CGTTTAAGGTGCGTTACATTAGCATAACACCCAACGAGTTTAATAACTATCTTGAGCCCGGCGAACCCTGCTTGTTGGTGTGGCAGAAATAAACCGGGGTACACAACCCCAAAAATAAATTACCCTCTGCCTGCTCACCCTGAAAATGGGACTGAGGAGGCGGAGCTGTGCAACGCCGGTGAGGCGGATTCAGTAACACCCAACTTACATGAGTAAGCGAAATGTAAGTTGATGGTGGATTCAGTGAAACTCAATTTTCAGGAACGAAGTGCCTGCCCCGCCAAAAGATTTGGGAAAATGAAGATTGTAAGTTGAACTAATCCCGAGAACGTAGTGATTCGGGAACTAATCCCGATGAGTACAACGATATCGGGAACTGTGTAATGGCGGCAGAAGCGACTGAGAAGAAATGAAGTGGAGTGGCAGTAGCAATGGCAGCATGCACTCATAAACTCATGCACTTATGAACTCAAGTCATTGGTCATTAGTAGCGAACCAAGATATTCCCAAAAAATACAATCCTGGCTGCTCAGGAACTTAGTTGCTTAAGAACTCCGGAACTTTAGAATAAGTAGCAGTAGGCAATATTTAACTCATAACCACAACCACAGATTATTAACAATTCAGAAACCAAATTTGTGCCCCTTGTGCCTTTGTGGGCATAAACATTTGCCGCAAGGCAATAAAAACTAGCCATGAAATCATATCCACAGGCCATAACTAACTAACACAGATAATAATCCGTGCTAATCTGCGTAATCCGTGGATAAAAAATGAAAACAATTGAAGACGATTGAAAGCAATAGAAAACAAAAGTGCAGGCGCAACATTTATTGTGGTTCTTGGCGCCTTAGCGTATTTGCGGTAGAAGTACTAAGACTATGAGATGGTGAGTATTGAGATAACTTTAAAAACAGTTGCGTTAAATAATCCGTGCTAATCTGTGTAATCCGTGGATAAAACCATTTGCTGCAAGGCAAATATCTCCGCTTTTTTGTATCTATACAGCAAATAAAATCAACAAATAATAACGAATACACGAATGACAAATCACATTTTCACCACGTTCGACAAAATTAAAGATCGCAATGCTAAAGAAATTTATCTAAAGCAACGTGGCAAAGTAATATGGCTTACAGGTTTGTCGGGCTCCGGCAAAACCACCCTGGCAAGTATGCTCGAAAAACGTTTGTTCGAGTTCAATTATTTTTGCCAGATACTCGATGGCGACAATGTTCGCTCGGGAATCAACAAAAACTTGCGTTTCACCGAAGAAGATCGCCTCGAAAACATTCGCCGTATTGCCGAAGTTTCGAAACTGTTTATGAACTGTGGCATAATCCTGATTTGCTCATTCATAAGCCCAACCAACGAAATGCGGCAACTGGCCAGAGACATTATTGGAGACAACGATTTTCTCGAAGTGTTTATCAATACCCCACTCGAAGTTTGTGAACAACGCGACCCCAAAGGCCTGTATAAGAAAGCACGTGCCGGCGAAATAAAGAACTTCACCGGGATATCGTCGCCTTTCGAAAAACCTCAAAACCCATTTCTCGAAGTAGATAATACCAATCCCGAACTAGAACAAACCGTTAAGTATATGCTGCTGAAAATAATGCCTGAAATCCGCTTCGACCCTACAACAAATTTGTAATCGTAAACCCATCGAAGGCAATGGAAAACAATAGAAGGCAGTTGAAAATCATTGACTTTTTAATAAAAGCCTTAAATTTGCAGCATTAATTAATAACAACAACAAACCCAATGAAAGATCTAAAAATCACTAAATACATAGCCATTTTTATTGCCGTTGTACTTACAACTACCTCGTGCAGTACGCCTCTGAATAAAATTATATATCTCAACGGTATCGACACAAACACAACCTTCAAAAGCGATCCCATTCCCGACGAGTATAAAATTAAACCCAACGACCAACTATTTGTAAAAGTAATCAGCGACGACCCGCTGAACGCGGCCTTTCTAAACCTTAGCCCCACCACTACAACCACCAACATCTCATCAACCGGTTCGATGGAGCTCATCACCTATCTGGTTGACAACGAAGGATACATCACCTACCCCAAATTGGGTAAAATATTGGTGCTAGACAAAACCGCCGAAGAAGTACAAAACATCATTCAGGAAAAGGTTGACAATTACCTGAAAAGCGCATCCGTATTTGTTAAGCTGGTTAACCGCAACATAACCCTTTTAGGCGAAGTAAAAAGTCCCGGACAAAAAGCAATGGTGAAAAACCAACTCTCCATATTCGAAGCACTGGGCACAGCCGGCGATCTTACCGATTATGGGAACCGCAAAAATATAAAACTCATCAGGGAACTACCCGAAGGACGACACATTGCCGAACTCGACCTTACCGACCCCAGCCTAATCAATTCGCCCTACTACTATGTATTGCCACACGACATTATTTACGTTGAACACAGCACTCGTGTTTACGGAGCCAAAAACCTTTCGTTTACCGCACCACTTACCATTACCAGCTCGGCTATTTCAATCATTTTACTTATTATGAATTTAACCGAGAAAAAGGAATAGAAAATTGAACAAAAAACAAGATGAAATAAGCCATCCGTTACCAGTTCAAATTGGTTGTCAGTTTAAAAAACGATAACCAACAATCCATAACCATTCGTGAACACAAAAATATGAACACAAATAACAACTACAACACCCCAGGAATACAACAAACCGACGACGAAACCATCGATCTGGGTAAACTTTTCTATCGATTTTTCGTAAACTGGTACTGGTTTGTAATCGTGCTGGCTATAGCTATAGGCTCAGCCTGGGCTTACCTGCGCTACACTACGCCGGTGTATAACATGAGCACCTCGTTGCTTATGGAAGATGAAAAAAGTTCTGCACCGGTACTGGGCGCATCGGGAAGCAGCGCCTCAGCCAATGTTTTCCAGGGACTCGGACTTATGGGTAGCATGCGCAACATACATAACCAAATGGTTATTCTTAGCTCAACACCCATCATCAACCGAACCATCAACGAGCTCGACTTCGAAGTAAGCTATTACTCGGTAGGACGCATAGCCGTTAGCGAACGATACAAAGATGTTCCCTTCCAGGTGAAATGGGAACGGAATCATCCGCAAGTTATTAATACCGACTTCAATATAAACTTTAACCCGAACGGTACATTCAATCTCTCGTTCGATGCAGAAGATCTCAACGTTTACGACTACATCAACAATCAAAACATCCGTAAACTATCCAATGTCCGATTCTCGCAAACCTATATGCCGGGCGACACCATTCGTACCAACGACTTTGCCTTTTGTATCCTGCTAAACGAAAATTTCAACCCAAAAGACGATGCCAGCCACTACCGCTTTAAATTCAACACTATACCTACACTGGTTAAGAAATATCAAAAAAGTCTCGAAATATCCATTTACAACAAAGAAGCATCCATTATTCAAATCAGCCTCAACAATGTAAACGTTCGCAAAGGCATCGACTTTCTCAATAAACTCACCGAAGTATTCCAAATCGATAACCTGAGCAAGAAAAACGAAAACGCTAACCGAACCATCCATTTCATCAACGCGCAGCTTCAAAATATATCCGACTCACTGGTCTATTCCGAATCGCGAATGGAAGATTTCCAAAGCGAACACCAACTGCTCGATATCTCCACACAATCGCAACAACTGCTCGAGAAAATGCGCGACCTCGACAAGGAACGCATCGCTCTCGAAATACAAAACAAGTACTACCATTATTTAAGCGATTACATCAGCGAAAGCCGCACCGAGGATAACGAAACAGCAACCGCACCTTCGGCTATGGGCATTAACGACCCACTACTCAACAGCCTCATACTGAGCCTAAACGATTTGGTAACCCAAAAAGCCAGTCAAACTTCCATTCGCGAAGACTCCGAGCACCCCTTAATACTTAAACTCAACGCTCAAATTGAAAGCGTTACCCGTTCGCTGCGCGAAAACGTTTCGAATATCATCTCGCAAAGCGACCTGGCTCTGCGCGAAACCAACCAGCGCATACGCCAACTCGAAACCCAGGTACGACGCCTACCCGCCACCGAGCGCAACTACATCAACATCGAACGTAAATACAAAATCAACAACGAGATATACACCTTCCTGCTCCAAAAACTTTCGGAAGCTCAAATTGCAATGGCCTCAAACATACCCGATGGACAAGTAGTTGAAGAAGCCCACATGGTAGGCGAAGGCCCTGTTTCGCCCAAAAAGATGATGATTTATGCCATCGCCATCCTTCTGGGGCTTGGCATCCCGGCAGGCATCATCATATTATACGGAATGATCAATACCCGCATTACCTCGCAGGACGAAGTCGAAGCCATCACCGACGTACCCATCATCGGCCATGTATTCCACAACCGGTTTAAAGGAATCGGCCGCCAGCTGGTGCTCGAAAAACCACAGTCGCCCGCATCAGAACCATTTCGCGCTATACGTACGAAAATCAATTTGCTGGTAAAAAACAAAGCCAAACCCGTTATATCCATTACATCGGCACTGGCCGGCGAAGGAAAATCGTACATCACCATTAACGTTGCCTCGTCTATCGCACTTCTCAATAAAAAAGTAGCCATCCTCGACCTCGACCTCCGACGCTCGAAAATGGCCGAAGAATTCAACCTCGAATCAGGCATCGGTGCCGTCGATTTTGTGGTTGGACAAGCAAGCATCGACGAAATAACCTTCGATACCAAAAACAAAAATCTTAAGCTCATACCCGCAGGTTCCATACCACCCAACCCGGCCGAAATGCTTATCGACCCACGCATGCACGAACTTATCGACATACTCAAAAAAAAATACGACGTACTAATAATCGACTCACCTCCCGTGGGTTATGTAGCCGACATTTACCAGTTACACGAGCATATCGACGCCAACATTGTTGTAGTTCGCCATAAATACACCCGCAAAAAAGTGCTGTCCGATGCCCTGCGGCAAATCAAACAACATCAGCTCAAAAATGTAAGCATCATATTTAACGCCATTGAACAACACCGCAGCAGCTATGGTTACGGTTATGGCTATGGTTACGGATACGGCTACGGTTACGGTTACAGCCACAATACCGACAAAAAAGGCCGCAAACAGAAGAAAGACTCCAAAAACAAACGCAAAATCATTACCTACAGCCAACTCGAAGAAAAAAACAGCTCCGACACAAACAAAGGCAATTGAAAACAGGTATTTGTTGCTTGGGGTATTAGTTCACGATGTGATTTCGGAAAGCACAGCCTGCAACATATTGCACCCCTCTGCGCCTCAGCGCCTTTCATTGAATGCCGAAGCTTTACTGTGTTCGCCGTAGCTTAAGCGAAGGTATTGCGGTTAAAAAAATTACAAAAAAAATAATCCGTGTAATCAAAAAAAAACAAAAAACCACAATGAAACCACACCCCATAAAAAACAGTTCGCTTCGCTGCGCTCGTAAAACAACAGGATACAAAACATCAACAGATTGCCGCGTCGCCTACGTGAAAAACTCCGGCTCCTCGCGATGACGACGTCGCATTTATAAAGGGGGTGAGGAGGCGAAACCATGGAATGGCGAAGCCCCCTAACCCCCGAAGAGTAATTGAAAAAAGTCATTGAGCCATTAGCTGTTACAGAGAAAGCAATGAAAAGGGAAACATGGCGACACGGTGACAGGGCATTAACCACCAGCCACTTATAAACTTATTCACTCATGCACTTATGAACTCATTATCTTCCTGCTTCCTGCTTCAAGCCAATAGCCATTAGCCATTAGCCAATAGCCAATAGCCAAAAGCCATTAGCCTAAAGCTTAAAAACTCATGCACTTATTCACTTCCTGCTTCAAACCATTAGCCATTAGCCAACAGCCAAAAAAACTATGATTTCAGCTATATCAAAAAACAATGCCCTTATTCGCCTTACGGATGAACGATTAAATCACATTTTTAATAATCATCCGGAAACCAAAGGCTGTATTTCTTGGTTTATTGAAACAATCGAAAATCCTGATTATATTTTTGCAGGTGATTTTGGCGAATTTTATTGCAATCAAACAATATACAAAGACACCGGTTTCTGAAAATAAATTTCTCACCTTAGCGTATAAAGAAACCAGTGAGCTCGTTGGATTTATTTTAACAGCTTATTTTAGTCGTGGTATAAACAAAAAAAGAAGATTATTATGGAAACAATAAATATTTCAGAAAAAAAAGAAAAAATTAAATGGGACTACGACGCAGAAGCAGATGTCCTGTATATCTCTTTTGGAAATCCACAAAATGCCGAAGGAGTTGACATTGGAGAAGGAACAATTGTAAGAGTACAGAGCGACACCAACGAAATTACCGGCTTAACCATTATTAATCCCCTTCACCGTACACTAAAATCATTGTCGGGCAAACAACCTGCTCGCCGTAAAAAGAAAACTTCTTCTGCCACAAAATAAGATACTGCAGATGCAATAAAAAAAACGAAAGTCAACAGCCCCTATAGCCTACAAAGGAAACAATAGAAAGCAATAGAAAGAGAAACATGATGACATGATGACACGGTGGAAATTAAATACCCACCACCGTACAGACGCGCTATTAGCGCGTGTCTACTTCCTGCTTAGCTCTTAAAGCTTTAAAAAATGAAACAAAATACCATCGACATAAAATCAACCATTGAACTTGGCGAAGGCCAGTTTATCGAGTTCAAAGAAACGCCCGACAAAAGCCTACAGCGCGAAATGGTTGCATTTGCCAATGCCTCAGGTGGAATAATCTATATAGGAATAACCGATTCTGGCATCGTAAAAGGCATTGAAACAACCAACAAGCTAAAATCACAAATACAGGATACAGCACGCAATTGCGATCCACCAATTCTTATTTCAATCAATCAAATCGAAAGTGTACTTGCTATCGAAGTCATAGAAGGAAGCAACAAACCCTATTCCTGTTCCGCTGGTTTTTTTATGCGTATGGGAGCCAATTCCCAAAAAATGACCCGGAATGAGATTCTTACACTCGCAATTAAAACAGGGAAGATTCGGTACGATGAGCAAATTTGCACCGATTTTGAATGGAAAGACTTCGACGATGAGAAATTTGAATATTACCTCAAACTGGCTCGTATTTCTAACAACATGTCAAGAGAAGAAATTCTCAGAAACCTCCGTGTGCTAACAAACGATGGAATGACCAATGCCGGAGTTCTTTATTTTGCTAAACAACCTTATAAATACATAATAAGCTCCAAAATCAGATGCATTCATTTCAACGACGATAAACGTGTTGATATTCTCGACAAAAAAGAAGTTGACCGTGGAATTATTGGAAATATTGAATATGCCATAACATACCTGAAAGAGCTCGTACCAGTCCGATTTGAAATTAAAGACTTAAAAAGAGATGAATTCCCTGAATATCCTATTGAAGCTTATCGAGAAGCTATAGTAAATGCCGTTATCCATTTTGATTATTTCATGGGCGATACAATAGCTGTTGAAAAATTAAAAAACAGCATTATTATCAACAACAAAGGAGAACTACTTTTTCCAGAAAGCGAATTTGGCAAAAAGAGCGAAGCAAGAAATCGATTGCTGGTCGATTTACTAGCTCGAACCGATTTTATGGAAAAAGCCGGTACCGGTATAAAACGCGTCACCAATGCATGTATAAAAAACGGAAATGAGATTAATTTCGAATTCTCCGATTCGTTTTGGGTAACCATGAAATCAAAGGTCACCGATAAGGTCACCGATAAGGTCACCGATAAGGTCACCGATAATCAGCAAAAAATAATTCTTGCAATAAAAGAAAACAATAAAGTTACGACATCGATTCTATCCGATATTATTGGCATATCTCAAAGAAAAATTAAAGTAAACATTTCGAAACTGAAAGAACTTGGATATATCAAACGCATTGGCCCCGCAAAAGGTGGACACTGGGAAGTAACTATGAATACAAATAACACAAACGAAGATCGCCCTTAGGCAAATTAACCCGGGTAAAAGATTACACTAAAAAATCATTGGCAAACATCTTATACAAAAACGAAAGCTATTGAAAATTTAGAACCCTTTGCGGTGAAAAATATTTTGTTAGCCCTGGCTGCCGGAGGTAGCAACGCCGCCACAAACATAAATGTACAGACGCACCATGGTGCGTCTCTTTGCGCCTCTGCATCATTGCGGTGAAAAAACGTACCACGCGATTTATCGCGTCTCCTAGGCACTCAGGTACTATAAGCAACAGTAGCAGTAAGCAGTAGCAATGGCAGCATGCACTTAGGAACTCATGCACTTAGGAACTTAGGTACTCAGGAACTATAAAAAAAACAGTAGCAGTAGGCACTCATGCACCTATGCACTCAGAAACTCAAAACACCACAACAAAAATTAAAAGCACTCAACCATAAAAAAACAACAGATTCTTGACACCTGACAGCTGATACTTTATTCTTTACAAATGAACATTTTTATGTATATTTGTTCTTTTACAACGAACAATAAAGCATGAACAACGAGCAACTCAAACAAATTATACTCGATCAGAAATTCGTTTTTAATAATAAGACAAAACTGATCAAACGCGATATTCCGCTCCAAAAATACATCAACACACAACAAGTGGTTGTTATTTCTGGTATTCGCAGATGTGGAAAGTCTTCGCTGCTATATCTCATAAAAGAGGAAATGAACCTCAGTGAATCAGAATATTGCTATTTCAATTTTGACGACGAACGCATTATTGCCAACTCCGATTTTCCATCAGCTATATTCAACCTCCACATCACCATGTACCGAAAGGAACCTGTTTTGTTCCTCGATGAAGTTCAAAATATTGAAGGATGGGAGAAATTTGTTAACCGGATGTACGAACAAGGCATAAAAGTTTTTGTTACCGGCTCAAACGCACGCCTGCTCAGTTCCGAAATATCAAGCAGCCTCACAGGACGGAATAAACAACTCGAATTGTTCCCATTCTCCTTTGCCGAGTACCTCCGCTTTATCAACAGCAATTACAATATCAATGAGCTAAGCTCAAAATCAGAAGCCCTGCTTATCAACGACTTTGAAAAATATTTACAAACCGGAGGGTTTCCACTTGTGGTTAAAGAAAACGACATTGAAATTATCAATGCATATTTTCAGGATATTGTTTACCGCGACATTGTCGCCCGCTACAGGCTTTCACAAGTCGATGAGATTAAGCAAATCGGGTTATACCTTGCTGCAAACTGTGGCAAACTATTCTCGTATGCAACGCTGCAAAAAATATCAGGGGTCAAAAGCCTGAGTTCAATAAAAAATTACCTTGAGTATTATGCCCAGTCGTACCTGTTTTTTTACCTCAAAAAATTCGATTATACGGTTAAAAAACAAATTATGAATTCACGAAAGGCATACACCATCGACCCCGCGTTTGCAAACCGGCTTGGTTTTGCCTTCTCCCAAAACAAAGGGAGGCTTATCGAAAATGTCGTATATATCGAATTGCTCCGAAGAGGAAAGGATATATATTATTTCTCTGAAAAAAATGAATGCAACTTTCTTATAAAAGAAGGCCTTAACATTACAACTGCCATACAAGTGTGTTACCAGCTTAACAAAAATAACGAACAAAGGGAATACAACGGGCTGCTCGAAGCGATGAAAACCTATAAAATCAAACAGGGAATAATGATTACAGCCGAAAAAACTTACAATACCACACACCCCGGCATCGATACCATGCCCATCTGGAAATGGCTGCTGTCAGGCAACACAGCAAACAACAACAGTAGCAATGGCAGCATGCACTCATGAACTCAAGTCATTGAGCCATTGGTCATTAGTGGCGAACCGAGATATCCCCTTAACAAAATCCTGGCTACCCAGACACTCAGGCAATCAAGAACTTAGGAGCTTAGGAACTATAAAAAACAGTAGCAGTAGGCACCTATGCACTTATGCAACAGCATTACTGAAATAAGTAAAAACATTTGAAAAATTAGCATCTTATGCACCAACGTACAGACGCAACATGTTGCGTCTCTTTGCCCCTTTGCGCCTCTGCGGTAAAAAAAAAGAAGGCAATTGAAGGCAATTGAAGGCGATTGAAAGCGATTGAAAACAATAGAAACCAACGTACAGACGCAACATGTTGCGTCTCTTTGCGCCTTTGCGCCTCTGCGGTGAAAAAAAAGAAAACAATTGAAGGCAATTGAAAGCGATTGAAAGCGATTGAAGGCGATTGAAGGCAATTGAAAGCAATTGAAGGCGATTGAAGGCGATTGAAGGCAATTGAAGGCAATTGGAAGCGATTGAAAGCGATTGGAAGCGATTGGAAACAATAGAAAGCAATTGAAGACGATTGAAAGCGATTGGAAGCAATAGAACCCTCGCTGGTGCGGATTTAGCTACGCTGATTTACGCTTCGCTCCAATTGTAATCCGTACCCCGATAGCCATCGTGGATGCATCGCGTGGTTTGTTGGCTACAACATAAAATTACCGACAACTAAAAACCCTCAACCAATGCTTAGCCTCCGGCTAAACCACAAGATACAATCTTGCGGTATCGGGGAGTGCGGTAGCAGGGGAAATAACAAGCCTCTTAAATTGTCACCACAAAACACAATTAATTTTCATATATTTGAAGTAAAAAGATGAACGAAATTGCAATCAAATACAACAAATTAAGCAATAAAAGAAGACAAGAAGTAAACGATTTTCTTGATTTCCTCCTTACAAGGCAAAAAAAAGAATCCAAGATACACCTTTCTTCATATCGAAAAAAAATACTTGCTGTTTCAACTTGGAACGACGAAGACTGTAAACAATTCGAAGAAAATCAAAAAATCTTCAAGCAATGGAACATTCAGGAATGGTAATCGACACGTCTATTTTTATTGAGTTCTTACGTGCAAAAAACAAGAAAAAAACCACCCTCTTCAACATTTCTGAAACAAAACAACTATACATATCATCTGTTACACTCTATGAACTTTACATGGGGGCTACTTCGTCTGAAAAAAAACACGATATTCAAATTTTAACCGAAGATATCCCTGTCCTACCATTCGATGACTCAGTTGCGAAAGAAGCATCTGAAATTTATCACCGATTGCGTTTGGACAATAAAATAATAGAATTCCGAGACATTTTTATTGCAGCAACAGCTTTGGTCCATGAACTGCCAATCAACACATTGAATAAAAAACACTTTGAAAGGATCAATAAACTAAGTATGATATAGCAAAAAGCAAGGCAAGCTGGTGCTCCCCGATTGCTATCGGGGTATCTCGTACTGTAAAATAACCCCAACAACCGATTTATCCACCGTACCCTTTACATTGTTCACCGTAGCTTTTGGCGAAGGTGAAGCGAAAGTATTGCGGTGAAAAAAAGAAAGCAATTGAAGGCAATTGAAGGCGATTGAAGGCGATTGAAGGCAATTGGAAGCGATTGAAGGCGATTGAAGGCGATTGGAAGCGATTGGAAACAATAGAAACCAACCGTACAGCCTGCAACAAAGTAGAGATATAGCGCGAAGCAAGCTCTGCACTCCCACTCGTTACGCAAGCTAAACGAGAGGTAGTTAGGGAGTATCATGACGAAAAATACCCATACAGCAGTGCTGTTGATTACAGTGGTCAGAAAGGATTTATTAATATTGTGAAAATATACTAAGCACGAGTTACAAACTCGCCATGAGGGAAAGCGGACGTGATAGTACTCACCACTAAACACTCTGCTTCCGACATGGATTTTATACAAGAGTATGCAAAGATGATTGTAGATTTAAGGAATATGACAAAGAAAGTAAGCGATAAAGTGTACAAATTATAATAGTTTTAGAACATGACAATACAAATGGTTGACCTCAAAAGTCAATATCTGAAAATTAAAAACGAAATTGATGCTGCACTAATTAATTGTGTGGAATCTACCCGTTACATTAAAGGCCCTGAAGTTAAACAATTTGAAGAGAACCTTGGGAAATACCTCGGTGTTAACCATGTAATTTCCTGCGGAAACGGAACCGATGCCCTGCAAATTGCACTAATGGCAATGGATTTACAACCCGGCGACGAAGTAATTGTACCGGCCTTCACCTATGTGGCCACTGCCGAAGCCATTGCACTTTTGAAACTTACACCAGTGATGGTGGATGTTGAGCCGGATACATTTAATATTGATGTAAACGCGATTGAACAGGCCATTACACATAAAACCAAAGCCATTGTCCCTGTTCATTTGTACGGTCAAAGTTCCGATATGGAACCCATCATGAAACTGGCAGAAAAACACAAGCTGTTTGTAATTGAAGATAATGCACAGGCATTGGGCGCTGAAACTGTTTTCTCTGATAGAACAATTAAAAAAACCGGAACTATTGGGCACATTGGTTGCAACTCATTTTTTCCAACCAAAAACCTGGGAACTTTTGGCGATGGCGGAGCACTCACAACCAATGATGAGAAACTGGCTGAACGTTGCCGCATGATTGCCTCTCACGGACAAAAACAAAAGTACTACCACGAAACCATTGGCTGCAATTCCAGGCTCGATACCATCCATGCTGCCATTTTGAATGTAAAACTAAAATACCTCGACAGTTACATTGCTGCACGGCAAAAAGCAGCCGAATACTATTACAAAAACCTTAGTGAATTAAATTGGTTGACACTACCAAATAAAGCAACCTATGCCAATCATTCATTCAACCAGTTTACATTGAAAATAAAAAATGGCAAACGTGATGCCCTGCAGGACTACCTTAAACAAAACGGCATTCCTTCCATCATCTATTATCCGTTACCATTATACAAACAACCGGCATTTCAGCAGTACATTCCTTATAATTTCAAACTGGAAAACACCGAAACACTCTGCAGTTCGGTTTTATCAATACTTATGCACACCGAACTTACATCTGAAATACAGGACAAAGTAATTTATACGATAAAAAAATTTGAAAATTAATATCACATCACTTTAGATTATTGATTGCAGGATTCTGCGATTCAGTGACACCCAGCTTTCAGAAGTGAAACGCAATGAAAGGTGCAGGTGGAACTAATCCCGATGCAATCGGGAGGAGGCACGACGATTCAATGAAACAAACACCGGGACATCCATTAAAACGACAACTATGACCACAAAAACAAACAATAACTATTTCTCCCATCCCACCGCCGTCATCGATCCCGGCTGCACCATAGGCACCGGGACTAAAATCTGGCACTTTACCCATATCATGCCCAACTGCATAATTGGCGAAAACTGCAATATCGGACAAAACGTGGTGGTTTCTCCCGACGTGGTACTTGGCAAAAATGTGAAAGTGCAAAACAACGTTTCTATTTACACCGGTGTAACCTGCGACGATGATGTTTTTCTCGGCCCCTCCATGGTATTTACCAATGTAATAAACCCGCGTTCGGCAGTTAACCGCAAAAGCGAATATGCTAAAACCCATGTGGGCAAGGGAGCTACAATTGGAGCAAATGCCACCATTGTGTGCGGACACAACATCGGAAAATTTGCCTTCATTGGTGCCGGCGCTGTGGTAACCAAAACCGTACCCGATTACGCCCTGGTAGTTGGCAACCCTGCCCACCAAACAGGATGGATGAGCGAATACGGCCATAAACTGAAATTTAATGCAGAAGGAAAGGCGACCTGCCCCGAAAGTGGAGAAGAGTACGTATTGAGAGATGGAAAGGTTTCTAAACAAGCACAGGAGGACAAAGCATAAGACCACTTCGTCGTTCCTCCTCGCGGAACCTTGCACTTAACATTATTTGGAAGACAGATATCTCTGCACCAAACAACATTAGGAGTACGATTTCCCGAGGGAGGCACGACCGAATGGAACTCACCACTTTTAGCACTGTGAAACTATGAAAGCCTGGACCTACATAACAACGAATGCCCATAACAAGGTACTCTACACCGGCGTAAATTCCAATATAGAAACCGGATAGAGGCGCATAAGACGAAAAAATACCCCAATGCTTTCACTGCCCGTTACAATGCTGACAAGCTGGTTTGGTTCCAGGAGTTCAACAGCATCATCGATGCCAATGCAAGAGAACGGCAATTGAAGGCTGGAAACAGGACCAGAAAGTTAAAACTCATTGAAGAGATGAACCCTGAATGGAAAGACTTATACGAAACACTTTAAGAAGCACGACTTCCCGAGGGAATGAGGCACGAATGACCGAAGGGAACTCACTACTTTTAGCACTATTATATTAAAAACAAAAACAACAAAATATGAAAAATTTTGCCCTTATCGGCGCTGCCGGCTATATTGCCCCACGCCACCTCAAAGCCATTAAAGATACAAACAACAAATTGGTAGCAGCTCTCGACCCCAACGATAGTGTTGGAATCATGGACAGCTATTTCCCCGAAGCAGATTTCTTTACCGAGTTTGAACGCTTCGACAGGCATGTTTTTAAATTAAAAAACACAGATAAAAAAATTGATTACGTGAGCATTTGTTCTCCGAACTATCTGCACGACTCACATATTCGCTTTGGACTCCGTAATGGCGCCGATGTAATATGCGAAAAACCAATTGTGCTGAACCCCTGGAATGTGGAAGCACTGAAACAACTGGAAAACGAAACCGGGAAAAACATATACAACATCCTGCAATTGCGCCTCCACACCAGTGTAATTGAACTGAAAAACAAAGTGGAAAACGGCGACCCCAATAAAGTTTACGATGTGGACCTCAGTTACATCACCTCCCGCGGACACTGGTACTACACCAGCTGGAAAGGCGATGTAAGCAAATCGGGCGGGGTAGCTACCAACATTGGTGTACACTTTTTCGATATGCTTACCTGGATTTTTGGCAACATAAAAGAAAACGTGGTGCACCTGCACGAACACGACCGTGCTGCAGGTTACCTGCAACTGGAAAAAGCCCGGGTACGCTGGTTCCTCAGCATTAATTACGATACCATACCCGACACCATAAAAGCCAAAGGGATGCGCACCTACCGCTCCATTACGGTTGATGGCGACGAGTTTGAATTCAGCGGCGGATTTACCGAACTACATACCCGCAGTTACGAAAACATACTGGCCGGCAACGGTTTCCGTATTGCCGAAGCAGAAAAAGCCATACAAACCGTGCATGATATTCGACACCAGAAACCAGCTGGACTAAAAGGCGATTATCATCCGTTGGCAAAACTACCGTTGAGTAATCATCCGTTTAAAAATATATAATTTGAATTAGCCAAAATGAATAGCGTATTTAAAAATAAAAAAATTCTTTTTTTAGCTCCACACACCGATGATGTTGAATTAGGTTGTGGTGCAACGCTGGCTCGCGTAATCGAAGAAGGCGGAGATGTTTATGTAGCTGCTTTTTCAACTGCCAGACAATCCTTACCTCCAAATACTCCATCGAATCAACTTGAGTTTGAATTCCGTTCGGCAATGAGTGTTTATGGAATTAATAATACCCATTTGTATGTTTATGATTACGAAGTCAGAAAACTTAATTATTCCCGGCAGGATGTTTTGGAAAATATGGTTGAATTAAAAAACCAAATTAATCCTGATTGGATTTTTCTTCCTTCGGGTAATGATTTGCACCAGGATCATCAGGTTGTTTTTAACGAAGGGTTAAGAGCTTTTAAAGACCGTACAATTTGGGGTTATGAATTACCCTGGAATCATATTTCGTTTAATGCACAGGGTTTTATAAAAGTGGACTTAAAGCATATTGAGAAAAAATGGCAGGCAATGCAAGAGTATAAAACACAGTTAGTAAAAAAAAGACCATACTTTGAAAAATCATTTATTGAAGGAATTGCAAAAATGAGGGGTATGCAAATTAATGAAAAATATGCAGAAGCTTTTGAAGTAGTTCGTATTAAGTTTTAGCTTTAAACCATAATTTCAAAAATATGATTGAAACACAAAAAATTATTAATTTTATAGATAAACAGGCATACAATATCACTGAAAATAAAATCAAAGGAGTTTGTAGTCTCAATCGAATGAAACCAAATTGTTTGCTATTCTATAATTCCAATGATGAATTGGTCCTTTCTGAAAATGAAAAAACTATACTTAAATCCTGTTTGGTTTTGGTAAAAAATATAGAACTGCTGCCCGAAAACACTCCTTGCATAATTACTGCTAATCCCAGACTGGCATTTGTAAAAATTGTGAATAAATTTTTTAAAGAAAAACTACAACCAGGAATTCATCCAACAGCAATAATTGACAAGTCAGTTAAAATACCTGCAAACATAAAAGTGGGCGCTTACACCGTTATAGAAAAAAATGTTAAAATTGGGGAAAATACAATTATTGATAATCATATAACCATAAAAAGTGGTACCCGAATAGGTAAATACGTGCACATCAAGAATGGAGCGATATTGGGTGATGAAGGTTTTGGTTTCGAATTCGACACAAATAATGTTCCTATACGAATGGTTCATTTTGGCGGTTTATTTATTGGTGATTATGTTGAAATTGGGAATAATTGTGTAATTAACAAAGGAACAATTGACGATACTATTATTGAAGAGCACGTAAAAATTAATGATTTTTCAAAAATTGCCCATAACGTATTTATTGGTAAAAATTCATTAATTATTGGTGCTAAAATCAATGGAAGCGTGTTTATTGGTGAAAATTGCTGGATAGCACCCGCAGTTACCATCCAAAACAAGGTTAAAATAGGTAACGGGACAATGATAGGAACAGGTTCAGTTGTTGTAGGTAATATTCCTGATAATGTTATTGCATTCGGAAATCCAGCGAAGGTTATAAGAGAAAAGTAATATTTATACAACAGCTCTAAAATCAATGGATAATAGCACAAACACCAAGAGAATAGCCAAAAACACAGGAATGTTGTATATACGTATGCTGCTTACAATGGCAGTTACTTTATATACTTCGCGTGTGGTGCTTAATGTATTGGGGATTGAAGATTTTGGTATTTATAATGTAGTTGGTGGATTTGTTGCGATGGTTGGCTTTTTGAAGAATTCAATGGCTGTCGCAACCCAACGGTTTTTATCTTTTGAAATTGGCAACAATGATTTTGCTCAATTGAAACGTGTTTTCAGTATGAGCATGACCATTCATTTTATTATCGCATTTATTATTCTTATACTGGCAGAAACTATTGGGCTATGGTTTGTGAATACGCAACTCACAATTCCGCCTGAAAGGATGGAAGCTGCACGTTGGGTTTATCACTTTTCTGTTCTTGCTTTTATTGTGAATGTTATAAGTGTTCCTTACAATGCAACAATAATTGCCCACGAACGCATGAATGTTTTTGCTTATGTGAGTATTTTAGATGTTAGTTTAAAGCTCTTTATTGTATTTGTACTCCAGTGGTTTGGTTTCGATAAATTGAAATTTTATGCGGTATTAATGTTTTCTGTTGCTTTAATTATCCGGATTATATATGGAATATATTGCAGTAGAAATTTTAATGAAACTAAATATCATTTTTTTTGGGATAGCAAGCTGTTAAAAACTATTTTGAGCTTTAGTGGATGGAGTATTTGGGAAAGTTTAGCATCAATTATTAATGCACAAGGTGTAAATATCTTGCTTAATATGTTTTTTGGCCCTGCAATTAATGCTGCTAGAGCAATTGCTTATCAGGCACGTGCAGCCCTAAATAATTTTGTTTACAATTTTCAAATAGCTTTAAAACCGCAGATTATTAAATCATATGCAATAAATAATTTAACATATATGCACCAACTTGTTTTTCAAGGTGCAAGATATTCCTTTTTTTTGCTCTTTATATTATCTCTTCCAATACTTTTAGAGACTGAATTTATTTTGAGACTGTGGCTTAAAATAGTACCAGAATATACTATAATTTTCACAAGGCTTGTAATTGTCAATATTTTACTTAATTCGTATTCTTCAACTCTTTCAACCGCAGCACAGGCTACCGGACGAATAAAAAACTTTCAATTAGTATCAGGTGGTCTTATTCTATTAATACTACCTATTTCCTTGTTTTTTTTAAAATTAGGCTATGAGCCACAAGTAACACTTTATGTCAGTATTACCATTGAAGCTTTTGCTTTACTTTCCAGGCTTTTTATTTTGAAGAATTTAGTACAATTAAAAATTAAAATATTTCTAAAAAAAGTTGTGGCCCAAACAATATTTGCTTCTATTATTGCTAGTCTGTTTCCAATTATAATAAGTCATTGTTTAGATGAAACATTAATGGAAATTCTTATAATATTTATTGTTTCTTTTACATCCTCAATTGCGATAATTTATTCAATAGGCTTAACAAAAAATGAAAAGCAATATTTAAATACAATTTTAAGGCAATTAAAATCTAAAATATTTTAATCAACACAGGTTATGAGAAAAATCCTAATTGTTTTTGGTACAAGGCCCGAGGCTATAAAAATGGCACCTCTA
>JAFGGY010000091.1 GCA_016930365.1 Prolixibacteraceae bacterium
GAATATCACAGCACTGTTTAAATCAAGTCATATAAAATCACCAATTGTCATCAAATGTCACAGCACTAATTTGTATCCCATTCCATGAACGGTTACAATGTGGTTAGTTTGCTCACTATCAACCTTATTACGCAAACGAAGAATAAAATTATCGATAGTACGAGAAGATGGCTGATAATCGAAACCCCACACTTTATCGAGTAATTGATCGCGTGTTACAATTGTATTTCGATGTTGATATAAATATTGTAAGATTTCGAACTCTTTATGAGTCATTTTTACAGCTTTATCGTTATCAAAAGCTTCAAGCTTATCAAAACAAACGGTTAAGCACCCAATTTGTACGACATCCGAATCAGGCTCTTCCGAAGCTTTGTTTATTTCGGTGCGTCGCAATATAGCCTTAACCCTGGCCAACAACTCGCGTAAACTAAATGGTTTGGTAATATAATCGTCGGCTCCCAGCTCAAGGCCTCTAACTTTATCAAGTTCTTCGCCTTTTGCAGTAAGTAAAATTACCGGTGTTCGTATATTTTTTGAACGCATTTTTTTTAATATATCGAAACCCGACAAATTCGGAAGCATTACATCAAGTAATATTAAATGGTATTGCCCGTTTGAGATTTTCTCCCAGGCAATATCGCCTTTGTCGGCAGTATCAACATCATACGATTCAAACTCGAGGTTATCACTTAGTCCGGACAGCATAGCCGGTTCGTCTTCTACTACTAAAATTCGTGTCATGGTTATTTTTTGTTTAGTGGAAATATCAAATAGAAACTACTGCCCTTGCCTTCGGTACTTTCAACTTTAACCTCGCCGCCATGCTGCTTCATTATTTGCTGTACAATACTAAGCCCAAGACCGGCTCCTTTAGCATAATGAGCCAGGTTTCCTTTCGTTACGCGGAAAAATTTATCAAAAATATGTTTTTGATGCTTTTGAGAAATACCAATGCCATTGTCTTCAACTTTAACAACCATATTTCTTAAGCCTTTTGACGATTTAATTACAAGCCTTTTATCATCATCCTTACTATACTTAACTGCATTATCAATTAAATTGACCACTACTTCCGAAACGGCATCAGCATCAGCATAAATATTTGGATTTTCGGCATCGAGCTCAAGCACTAAATCGAGATTATTCTTCTCGAAGTGTGGTTTAAATGTATCAATAACACGTAGAATGAGCTCATTGACATCAACCATCTCAAAATGATAAGTACGCTTATTCTTCTCCATTTTCGAAAAATTCAGAATCTGGTTAACAAGCGATGCAAGTCGTGTTGTTTCATTATGAATAATTTCGATGTACGAGTCGGCTTTTTCCTGGTTTTTATATCGTTTCATAAGCAGCGTTTCGGTGTACATACTGATAAGTGCCAGCGGCGTTCGTATTTCGTGCGAAACATTGGAAACAAATTCCGATTTCAATTCGGCAAGTTTTATTTCGCGCCTGATAGAAAAAAGTACAAATGTTACCCCCACCAATACAATAATAACCAAGCCTATAAAAATGTAATTGTCTCGTTTCGACCGTTCAGAAACCAAATCGGTAATGGTTGCCGTTTGTAATCCTATTGATATTTTATGTGCCGGCAAATACCATAAACCGGCATGTTGAATAAACTCAGTTTTGCGACCAAGTGTATCCAGTTCTTTATTGTTTTCGTGTTGAAGTGTATCGCTTATTACAATGTTAAATTTACCCTGCGAAATTTGCTGAATACCAGGACGCAGGTTCTGTTCAATGAATGTTCTATTATGCAGCATTATTGCTACAATTGATAAAACAGAATTTACATTCGACACAAAATAAAGAGTGGTATATTCACCATTGCGAACGGGTTCTATTTGTTGATAATTCTGCTTAAAAAAATCGTTTAACTTTTTAACCAAAACGTTATCCGGTGGATCAAATTCGGGGCACTTTTGCTTATTTGCCGAATTATTATACTCGTTTATCAGTTTTCCATTTTCAACATTGTAAAAAGCCAATTTACATATTGCACTATTATTTGTAAACAATTGCCCTACAATATTCTTCATAATGTCGCTTTCGCTGTTAACAGGCAAATCGACCTTTCCAACCCACGACGAGATTAATGTTTCGCTGTTTTGATTTACCGAAAATAAAATAGTTTCGAGCTGTTGTTCAAAAACATGCTGCACCAATTTTTCGTTTTCCGAAAGATTAGATGCCTGTTTAATAAACAAAAAAACCACCGGCAGTGCGATTACAACAACTAAAACAATAGTAATCTGAGATATAAAACGTTTCATCAATATCGAATTTTACGACCATAAATATAAACTATTATTCGGTGAAATCTATTACAACATTTAGCTTAACAATTTTTAACGGCAAAGCTATTCTGTTAATTTTGTAATCTTTCTATTTTCGTGTCCGTTTTGAAAAGTAAACGACAAACAAAAAATTTTACAATATGACAGACAGTACAGATATCAAAGCATTGAATGAAAAAATTCAACAAGAAAGCCAGTTTGTTGATCTCATCAACATGGAAATGAACAAATCAATCGTAGGTCAGAAACACTTGGTTGAAAGCCTGTTGATTGGGCTACTATCCAACGGGCATGTACTGCTCGAAGGGGTTCCAGGCTTGGCTAAAACACTGGCTATTAACACCCTATCGAAAATTATAAGCGCCGATTTTGCACGCATTCAGTTTACTCCCGACTTATTGCCGGCCGACTTACTGGGTACACTTATCTATAGCCAGAAAAACGAAGAGTTTGTGGTAAAGAAAGGTCCCATTTTTACCAACTTTGTACTGGCCGACGAAATTAACCGTGCCCCGGCCAAGGTACAATCGGCCTTACTCGAAGCCATGCAGGAACGTCAAATTACCATTGGCGATCAGACCTATAAACTGGCTGAACCATTTTTGGTAATGGCAACTCAAAACCCTATTGAACAAGAAGGTACCTACCCGTTGCCCGAAGCACAGGTTGACCGTTTTATGCTGAAAGTTGTAATTTCGTATCCTAAAAAAGAGGAAGAAAAACTCATTATTCAGCAAAACCTGTTAAAACAATACCCAACACCCAATACCATACTGAAACCCGAAGATATTTTAAGAGCCCGCGATGTGGTTCACGAGGTTTACATGGACGAGAAAATTCAGAAATACATTGTTGATATTGTATTCGCGACCCGCACACCGGCCGATTACGAACTCGGTAAGTTCACCGATATGATCAGCTTTGGAGCTTCACCTCGTGCAAGCATTAGCCTGGCTCAGGCATCAAAGGCCTATGCGTTTATCAAACGTCGTGGCTACGTGATACCCGAGGATGTGCGTGCCGTTTGCCACGATGTGCTTCGCCATCGTATTGGTTTAAGCTACGAGGCCGAAGCCAATAACCTAACGAGCGAAGAAATAATTAGCGAAATACTGAATACCGTTGAAGTTCCATAATCATTTTCAGATACAAAAACAGATTTTTCAACCTCAAACCTGAAAGCTGGAACCTGGAACTTGAAACCTTTACCCCTGTGAAATAACGTTTTGCGTTAATATCTTCGATATTATTTCACGGAGTAAACCTGAAACTTGAAACTTGAAAAGCATGGAGCACACAGAGCTACTTAAAAAAGTACGTAAAATTGAAATAAAAACCCGGGGATTGTCGCGCAACATCTTCGCAGGCGAATACCACTCGGCATTCAAAGGCCGGGGTATGGCTTTTAGCGAGGTACGCGAATACCAGTTTGGCGACGATATCCGGAACATCGACTGGAACGTTACAGCACGCTACAATAAGCCTTTTGTAAAGATTTTTGAAGAAGAGCGCGAAATGACGGTTGTGCTGCTAATTGATGTAAGCGGCTCGCGCAATTTTGGCTCATTCGACAAATACAAAAAGAATGTAATAACCGAGATTGCGGCTGTTCTTGCGTTTTCAGCCATTCAAAACAACGATAAAATCGGGGTAATTTTCTTCTCGGGCAAAATCGAAAAATTCATCCCCCCTAAAAAGGGGAAAAGCCACATTTTACGAATCATACGCGAGCTAATCGATTTTCAACCCGAAAACAACGATACAAACATACAGGGAGCACTCGAATACCTTACCAACGCCATCAAAAAGCGTTGTACGGCATTTGTTATTTCCGATTTTATCGACCAAAATAAAGAGCTGAAACGCGCGCTTACCATTGCAAACAACAAACACGACATGGTGGCTTTACGCATTTACGACGAACGCGAAAGCAAACTGCCGCCAATTGGCATGGTAAAAATGAAAGATGCCGAAACGGGCCAATACATCTGGGTCGATACATCGAGCAGCAAGGTACGGGGCGCTTACGAACACTGGTGGCGCGAAATAAGCGCTGAGCTCGACGGAGCTTTCACCAAATCGGGCGTCGATTATGTGAACATCAATACCCGCGAGGATTATGTACGTTCGTTAATGACACTTTTCAAAAAACGAGGAAGTAAACAATGACATTCAAAAACATCAGCATTATTATCCTGTTGCTTGTGGTGCCTTTTTTGGGCAATGCCCGCGAAATAAAAACCCGCGCAACACTCGACAGCAGCATTATTCTTATTGGCGACCAGGTAAAACTCAATCTCGAAGTGGAATTTCCTTCCGATGTGAACATACTATTTCCTGAACCGGCCGACACGTTGGGCGCACACATCGAAATTGTAGAACGTAAACCGGTTGATTCGATTCAGTTGGACGAAAACACCCTGAAATTGATGCAGGAGTTTATTGTTACTTCGTTCGACACCGGACATCACAACATCGACCCCTTCCAGTTTCGGTTTAGTCTTGGCGATATATCCGACACCATCGACAGCAACCCGCTTACCCTGCACGTGTTCACCCTGCCTAAGCTCGATTCGTTGATGAATGCAATGAAAGGGCCTATCGACATAAAAGCCCCCTACGAAGCCCCGGTTACGTTTAAAGAAGTGGCACCGTGGCTTTTTGGAATATTGCTGGGTGCCGGGCTGATATTCCTGCTCATTTATGCCATTAACCGCCGTAAACAAAACAAACCTCTTTTCAGTTTACCACAAAAACCGAAAGAACCGGCGCATATTATTGCCCTGCGCGACCTCGACCGCATAAAAGAAGAGAAAATTTGGCAACAGGGAAAGATTAAAGAATACTACAGCGAAGTTACCGACACCATACGCGAATACATCGAAAACCGCTTCGAAATTACGGCAATGGAGCTTACAACCGACGAAATCATCAAAAAGTTTGAAGCGCGTAAAGAGCTGTTGGATGCCAAAACTTTCGACAACCTGAAACGCATGCTCAGCAATGCCGACCTGGTAAAATTTGCGAAGTTCACGCCCCTGCCCGACGACAACAACCTGCTATTGGTTGATGCCTACTTCTTCGTTAATCAAACTAAAATCGAAATTAAAGCCGAACAAAACGACGAAGACGACGAAAACGAAGGTGAAGAAGTGATTTTAAAATAGAAAACTATGTTTAACAACTACACATACGCACATCCCGAAATGTTTTACCTGCTACTGGGGCTTATCCCTCTTGTGGCCTGGTATATTTTTCGGCAGAAAAAATTAAGCGCCAGCCTGCAAATATCCACCATCAGAGGGTTTGCAGGAGCACCCAAAACCTGGAAGCATTACTTGCGCCACCTTATTTTTGTTAGCAGAATACTGGTTTTAGCACTGCTTATCGTGGTTTTAGCCCGGCCGCAATCGTCCGACAGTTGGGAGAACCAGACGACCGAAGGAATTGACATCGTAATGGCCATCGACGTATCGACCAGTATGCTGGCCCGCGACCTGAAACCCGACCGGCTCGAAGCCGCCAAAGATGTGGCAACCCAGTTTATTGCCGGCAGGCCGTACGACCGCATTGGGCTGGTTGTTTTTGCCGGCGAATCGTTTACGCAATGCCCGCTAACCACCGACCATGCCGTGGTTACCAACCTGCTACGCGAAACACAAACTGGGATAATCGAAGATGGAACAGCCATTGGAAACGGGCTGGCCACATCGGTAAACCGACTAAAAGAAAGCGACGCTGTAAGCCGCGTGGTTATTCTCTTAACCGATGGCGAAAACAACCGGGGCGAAGTACCACCGCTTACCGCAGCCGAAATTGCTAAAACATTTGGCATACGGGTTTATACCATTGGCGTAGGGATCGAAGGCACCGCACCTTATCCGGTGCAAACCCCGTTTGGTACCCGCATACAACAAGTACAAGTTAAAATTGACGAAGAAACGATGCAAAGCATTGCCGACATAACCGGCGGAAAATACTTCAGGGCAACCGATAACGAAAAGCTCAAAATGATTTACGATGAAATTGACCAGCTTGAAAAAGCCAAAATTGAAGTTAAAGAGTTTAGCCGAAAAGATGAAGAATTTCAGCCCTTTGCGCTGACAGCACTGGCTTTGCTTTTGCTCGGATTACTATTAAAAATTTCTGTATTCAGAAACATACCATAAAATTGATAAAAACATGGAAATGTTCAGATTTGCAAATCAAGAATAC
>JAFGGY010000092.1 GCA_016930365.1 Prolixibacteraceae bacterium
GATAAAATTGACGATTATGAAGAAGGGTGCTTAAGCATTCCGGGCATTTTCGAAAATGTAAAACGGCCTTCGACCATTGAAGTACGGTACCGCGACATCAACTTCGATGTAAAAGAAGAAACACTCGAAGGAATCGAAGCCCGGATTTTTCAGCACGAATACGACCATCTTGAAGGAATACTGTTTATCGACCGTATCCATAAGTTAAAAAGGAAACTGATAAATAAAAAATTACAATACATTGCCAAAAATAGTCATTAGCTTGTTAGACACTGACCGTCAAGCCATTAAGGATTTAGCAACTTAGCTTTCTGAATCACACCAATGACATTGACCGTTGACTCAATAACTTTTCACTTTTCACTATTGACTTAATGACCATTGAATTAATGACTTAATGACTATTGGCTAATGACTTAATGACTTTTTACCAATAACTTTAAAAAAAAAGATTATGCCAAAAATGAACGGAACAGGTCCCGAGGGCAAAGGTTCAGCAACCGGCCGGGGATTAGGAAAATGCAAAGAACACGACGAGAATGAACTGCTCGAAAAATTAGGCAAAGGCCAGGGAAAACGCCGCAAAGAAGGTGGCGGCAAAGGGCAAGGAAAACGCCTGAAGTACAACGACTGATATAAAAATTAATTCATAATCCCGCTAAGCCACTAAGTCCACCAAGAAAAAGGCTTTTTGTGTTTTTTGTGCCTTTGTAGGTGGTTCTTTTTTAATATTTGTAGCAATAGTTCGTTACTATCTTTTAATTCGCTGGCAATTAGCTGTTTGCATCTCTTGAACTCGACTATCTAAATAGCTGACAATTACTTTATTGCAAACAAAAGTCTCATAGTCTCCAATCTCATCGTCTCAATTCTCACAGCCTCACAGTCTCACCGTCTCAATTCTCAAAGTCTCACCGTCACATCGTCTTATATCCATCTCAAAAGCGTTATATTTTTGAACATGCAGCAAAGCGGCTGGGGTGCTAAAATCTAACGTACTATTGATATAATTAAAGAATCGCAAAATTAAAACTCAGACCAAACTTCGTATTCGATTGCATGTAGCCATTCAATGTATTATACGGATTGGTCATATTATATTGGTAATACAGTTTCACGGTTAGCTTATCGCTCAACATGTAATCGGCGTTAAAATTCATCGACAAAACCTTCGTGCCGCCTGTTAACTCGCCATCTTCAACATCCATTTTACGCAGTACATTTTTATAATCGCTGCTTGTTAAATCGAAGCGCAAGTTCAGATCGTTAGACACTTCTTGTCGGTTATTACGGGTTTTAATTATCATATCGAGCCCGGTAAAACGATAGCCAAGACCAACCGTATATTCATTCTTAATCATTTCGGATAACTGATTAGCCGTAAAGTCGAAATTAAAATTACGGGTACGACGAATTTCAAAACGCGTACTTAAATCGTTTACAAAACCAATATCAACATTAATTAGCGGATTAAATGCTTCCTGAATATTAATTGAGGTTATGGCCAACTCCGGAATAAAAGAAGTACCGTCGAGTTCATCGCGTACCCAGCTTAGCCCGTTTTCGTCGGGAGCATAAGCCAGGTTTGTTTCGTAGCGTCCAATGGTATAGGTTGACTTATAGCTATGGCTGAAATTCAGCGAGTAAATAATATCTTTCATCCATTCAACCTGCTGCGGATTGCCATTGTAATTAACACGCCAATTGGGACGAATAGAAGCTAATCCCGGACGGGTTTTGAGCGATATTTTTGACGCGTCAGTTCCTGTGTAAGCAGCTAAGAGCGCAGGTATTATTACCTCGGTTGAGTTTAAAGACACACCGTTTACGGTTTCACCTTCTCGTTTCGAATAGCCCTGATTTTCATTCCATCCACGTTGCTGATTAAAGCGATTAGCAATAACCTGCCTGTTTTTATACCTGAATTCGTCAAACAATTCCGACACTTTTTCATTGCCAGATAAGCGTTCCTTGAAAGCTGTACGAAGAGTAAGTATAGTCATATCGAAGTTGCCGGTTTCTTTTCGGCTTTGCAGTTCAAACAGCTCGTCGGCTTCGTTATAATTAATGTAACTGCTGATGTTATTCGACTCGCGTCGTGTTCCTGTAAAATCGATTCGAACGTTAGAAATAGGCTCAACCTGTACCGAAAAGTTCCATGTTTCGCTATTTTGAAGCATATATTGCTTCTGAATGGTGTTATCAACTGTTATCCAATCGTTTTCGGCAGCTGTAAAAACAAAATCTTCGTCCTGCCACCCCAACAAGAATGGAATAGTTGGCGCGAGCATATTTCCGGTACTTTCGTCGTTACGCATACCAAACAAGTAGGGTTCGGGCAAAAATCCGGGCAGTTGTGTAGCTCCGGTTTGGTTATAAGTAACCCGAACGGAACGAACTCCCATCAGTAAACGAGTTGAAAAAGCAAGTGCCTTTTCTACAAACAACTCATCAATCTCTTTTTTACCTGTTACTTCAACTCTGGCCTCACGAATACTAACTTCGGGTTTAAAATTTACCCGGTTCAAATCCACAATGGTCAATTCTCCTTTAATGGTATCGCCTCTTTCGTTAAGCACTACAACATCTACATCTTCGGTACCCAGCCTGTGGAAAATCGATTTGGGTACATCGGCTCTGAACGATACTTTTTTATCGGAATAATTTACATCTTTAATGCGTTTAGGCTCATCACCTTCGCGCTTTGCACTCTGTTGTTGCTGGCGTTCGCGTGCACGGCTGCCATATTGCCTCCGTTGCGACTGAAAACGGCTGTTTACTTCTTTCAGGTAAGGCACTTTATTATACAATGTAAGAAAGTTAAGCTGCCCGTTAAGCCTTGCATTCATATTATTGCCAACCGTGTTTCCTAACTCAATACCTTCGTCTCGAACCTTCGAACCAGCCATCCAATCGTAAGTTCCACTATAGGTAGCAGTAGCCGATGTCCAATCAAGCAATGGAAGTTTGTTTATCGGAATTCGATAGTTTACATTGATGCGATGCTGATAATCAACTGGTCGTCCAAACGCCTTTATATTATCGTAAATCTCACCCATCATTTCTTCGTATTCGTCGGGATATAAATCCTTATCCATAACCCCCTCAAGCTCATCAATTCGTGCAATATTTTGATTGGTAAAATCAATGCTTAACGAATTCGATAACTTCCATCGAAGATCGAAATACCGATTCCACAAAAAGTCTTTTTGAACGGTTGTTGGCAAGCTAAATCCCAATCCGGTATTATCGCGCATGGTACGTTCGTTATACGAACGGGTTAAATCGGTTCGGAAAGAGATTAACTCGGGCAACAACGAAAAGTTAAAATCACGAATCAGTGCAAAAGCTTTTCCTTTTAAGAAATTCACCTTTTTAAGGGGCGTTATTATAGTCGAACGCATTGAATAATTGTAGTTAAACACACCCTTTTCGTTTCGTTGCAGGTATTTTTCCACATCTACATTATGACTAAGCTGTTCGTTTTTAGAATACGACAATGAGAAATTTTCAATATCGGTTGGCAGCGACTTTCGATCGGCTTTTTTACGTGCCGGAGTTACACTTATATTGTTAATATTTAAACTTTTACGCGTTACAACATCCTGCGATAAATCAAGTAGTTTCTCTTTTTCCTCGGGCGATTCAAGAGCATCGATTGCGTCGTCCATTTTCACATCGGTATCGAGCTGGCTATACTCGGGGTTCGATACGGATGTTGAATAACTGTAGAACAAAGGCATGTTTAGACCAATTTTTTCGGGCAGAAGCTTACCCAATTCCGCTGTTGTTGCCAGGCTAAACTGTCTGCGTTCTTCAAGACTACGCTGACTGGCCGATTGACTAACACTTCCCCATCCAACCGATTGGGTTTGCCCGGTTAACGACACACTTCCTAAATCGGCCAACCGAAGCGACATACGCCCACTTGAAGCCCATCCGCCTTTTTGGTCATAATCGCTTACACGCAACTCGTTCACCCACACCTCGACCGAACGATACGAAGGCGTTTCGCTGTATGGATTGCGCAACCCAATATAAACCCTATCGATATCGGCCAGCGTTGGATTTCCCTTAATACGTAAAATATTTTTACCATTAATCGACTCATTATCAATCTTCTCAAAAACATCCCGAATGCTAACGGTTGCCCCGGCCTGACGAGCTTGTTCGTTACGTTCGAGTTTCAACTCAGGAAAACGATCCAGCTCAACAAAAAGCTCGTTTTCCTGTGGCCATACCAGGTATCGGTCGGCTTCGCTGTCGTTGTTATACTTTGTAGCTGGTGGTGCGGTAAGTTTTAACGGTATCTCGTATTCGTAATAATTATCCTTGTCTTTTCCCAATCGTACAAAAACCGACATCTGGTAATCGTCGAGCGGATAATCAGGAATTTCTTCGGCATGCACAGCCATGCGCAAATGCTTATACTGGCGCAAATCGACGCCAATTGTTTTATAAACAGCACGTGCATCGCCGGCTTCGAGGTCTTTAACTTTTAACAGCATCGATTGTTCGTTCAGTTCAACCACAGTAGTACTCGAAGGGTCGCGTTCGCGATCAATTCCGGGAGGTAAAACATAATTAACCGGCGATTTACTGCCATTTTCTTCAATATTTACAGATGTTTTTTCGAACTGAGCATTGGCTGACTCGGCCACGCGTTTATCAGCCAAAACATCGGTAACCTCACGCCAATCGGAACGAATAAGCCCTAACGAACCAAAACGCATTATTACCGAGTCGGAGAAATTTGTCAGAAACATCCGCATAAACCGAATAGAACTAAATCCGGATATGTCGCCATATTTTTCAAATTCGCCTTCTTCACGTACCGGAATCTTAAACTGATACCAGTTTACAGTTTCTGTTTCCTGGTTCGGAAGCTTTACCGATGCTGCAACTTTATCAACTACATAATTTTTTCCTATCTGTAAATCTTCGGGACGAATACTGACCTTATATTGATAATAGGCTTCCAGTTCGCTCAATGTGTTATCGCCATTAATGTCTTCAACATCGGGATCGGTTTTTCCAACTGTGGTGTACTCTTCGGTACTCATTGCCTGGGTTGGTGAGTTGTTTTGCGGACTGTTGTATTTTTTGTAACGTTCGAACAGCGAATGTTCGTTCGCATCGTGATGGCTGCCACGATAATAATCGAAGTTATCGTTGGCTGGGTCGGCCATAACATCGTCGAGCGCTTCGGGCGTTAGCAAAGTTTCCATTTTTGCAATGTAATCGGCATAAAACGATGCCTCATCAACGTCGTTTAACCCATTCAGCCCTAAATCCTGGTATTGACGGCTTTCGGTACTGTTTTCGAACGATAAACCCAGCTGTGTTTTGGTTGAAACTCGCCCCCACACAGTAGTATCTACATTTTCAATAGTCCCAACCGGAAGTCCGTTTTCAAATGCTTTACGCGAATCTTTTAAAATATCTTCGGAAATGTTTCCCAGGTTGAAATACAAATCGCCGCCGTCATGCGTTCCTTCATCGTAAATAAAGGGGTCGAGCAACCAAAATTCGATGTATTCGATGTTCGACGTTTCGAAATTGGTAATCTGTAAATCGCGCATCATTCCTGCCCAGCGCGATTCGGGTTCGAGCAGTTTATTATTGCTATCAACCCCCGATGAAATACCGGCTTCGCCATCGGAATCGAAGTTATAAGGCCCTTTCTCCCATGGGAAATAAGCCAAATCGAGGGTGGTAATATAGTTTGGCTGACCAATAGGAATTTCTTTTCCTGGGAAAATTTCGTTTACTGATACGCTTCGGGCATAATGATTCGAGCGTGCATCGGGGTCGGATTTAATGTGTGAAGGCATTGCCGACCTTCCCGATTCGACAAACACCTCGCGGTCGATAAAATACCATGCTAAACGCGCACGATTATAGCCATAAGCCAGGTTGTCAATCAATTCGCCTTCGGGAAATAACCCGGGTTGTTTCTGTGGTGTCGATGCCAGGTTCCAACCATAAGGGTTTAAGTAGGAATACGGTGTTTCAACGCCTTCGAAATCGTCTATGTAAATCTGGTTATCGGTTGCCCCCGATTTTCCGGTAATCAGCTTGGCCACTTCGCCTTCGACCGACATACTCGACTCGACATCCGACTCATAAAACGGCAATAAATTGACAATGTCGGTAAGCAAACGCGAACGTTCACGATATTGAAAATCGAGCCCCAGCATCAGGTTCGAAACAGGTTCCTCGTCCATATCCACTTTATTGGTTATGGGGCGTTCGTTCATAAACAATGCGGTAGCACCAATATTGAATTTATCGGAGAACATATAATTGGCATAGGAACCAATCATGGTTTTTCGCTGTGTTGAAATTAGTTCTTTGTTTTCGGTTGACACCTGGATTGGAGTGCCGGCTTCAATAAGCCCTTCGTTAATAATTTTCACATTTCCCGAGGCATAATCCACCACGTAATCCACATCTTCGACTAGTTGCCGGCCTCCAGCTGTTACCTTTACCGAGCCTTCGGCAAGGTTAAAAGCACCAACCGAAATTTCGGAACCGGATGCTCCCTTATACGACACCACAATGCGGTATTTATCGTGATCGGCATCTTGCTCGGCTTCGGTTTTTGTTTTTTCGTACAACGAAGTATAGGCATATTTTTCGCGATAGGCCTGGTTGCTGATGTTGTTAGCTATATTGGCACCAAAAGGCTCAAGCACAGGGAATATCACCCGTCCGTTTTGACTGTTCACCGTAATATTATCGATAAAATCGAATACACCGTCACCATTGGCTGTGTAATCGTTTTGCGAATTGAGGTTATCGAGGTTCATTAAACGCAGCAGTACTGTGTCGCGCAGTTCGCTTTCGGGCAAATAATTAATGTGTGTAGTTGTTGAATCGTTGTAGTAAGTTACATGTAAATCAAAACCATTAGCCGTTAGGTTGTAGCCTCCTGTATTGTATATATTTTTCATCATCAGATCCCAGGTAGGCATTCCGGGCGAAAGGTTTGTTCCTTTCAGCATTTTCAGAATCAGGCTCTTTTCAGAATCGATGCCATTGCTTGTAAATTCGCCCACCTGGAATACTTCACCATTCAGCGTATATTCATAGGCAATAGCCAACACTTCATCGTTATTTAAAGGTGAATTTAATGAAATGAAACCGAGCTGAGGATTAAATGTATAATCGGTATTATCGAGTTTACGTGCCTGATCAATTTTTTCCCAATCGCGCCCATTTTCGAAACCATACGATTGAAAAGTCTGCATGGTATTGTTAACCTGATCGGACTCGCGCACCTGTGCATAATTATTAACAAGGGTACTGTACATTCCATTGGCACTATTGCCGGGGTTGTCCATTCCTGTTCCGGCAAATTCAGGCACCGAGTTCGATATTACCTGCTGTGGTTCGCCCAAATCGACAAAAGCCACAATATCGCGTGCCGAAACAAATTCCTGAGTTTTGTTGGTTATCCACACTTCAACTTTATTCACAACGGCCTGTGTGCGAATTACCGGCAACATACTCAAGGCATTGTTGTAGTTTTCGCGAAAATATTTCGAAATAAAGAAGTGGCGGTTTGCATCGTAATCGGAGGCTTTCAACTCTCTTCTCGTAGTTTGAGCTCCTCCCTCGGTTTCGATTACCTGCGATTCGCCTTTATGTTGCGAAATAACAGTTGTTACATTTAATTTTCCAAACTGCATTTCGGTTTTTATACCGAATAAATTGGTTCCACCCTGAATCAACGATCCATTAAGAGGTAACGATACGTTTCCGGCTTCGATACGACGAATTATCTCATCTTCTTTACCGGTATAATCGAGAGTCATTTCATTATCAAAATCAAAAGTTGCTTCGGTATTGTAATTAAAGTTAAGGTTTACTTTGTCGCCAATTTTGCCCCGCACACTCATATTAATCTGGTTTTCGAAGTCGAAAGAAGTAACCCTTCGCATTCGTTCGGGCAATGTTTCGTTTCCATTGTAGCGCGACTCAACCCCAAACTGGACCTCAACGTAGCCTTGCGGCCTTATATCGATCACTTCGCTGCCAAAAATATTCGTAAAAGCTTCGCTTTCGATTCGCAACTGAGGAATAAGCCCCGATTGCTGTACTTCAATATTTTCGGTGTTGGTTCGGGTTCGCCAATAATCACGCACTGCCCTGTCGAAATCGTATTTGACATACTCTTTGAGTTGCATGGTTTTGGGCATCCGGTACTGAATATTCCCCACCTTCTCTTCGATAACGTATTCGCCGGTAAGGGGGTCGTATTCAATGCTTGTTTTGATGTTCGAAGGCCGGTTGAGATACAGAGGTGAAACGTCGTTATCGTCGGGATAATCGAACGAACCATCGTTATAAAAAGGATATCGCAGTGTTCCAGTTGTGTCGATTTCGACCATCGGCGCATTGGATGTTTCGGTTTGTGCAAAAGCAACCGTTGTGGTAGCTAAAACCAAAGCTATCAAAATAATTATATCGAGAATATTTCTTTTCAAAACGAACAGGGATTTACATTTGCTTCAATGCGTCCTTTATGATTTGTTCGACCGATATGTCGGGATTGTTTTTCATCACCTTATCAACCACTTTTTCGGCACCTTTTTTAACAAATCCAAGGGTTACTAATGCAGATAACGCTTCTTCGCGTGTACTATTGTTTTCTACCGCAAAAATGTTTGCCGACACGGGGTCTTTAGATAGTTTATCTTTTAGCTCAACAATTATACGCTGAGCTGTTTTCAATCCTATCCCCTTAACGCTCTTCAACTTATTAACATCGCCGGCAATAATGGCTGCTTTTATCTCGTCGGTTTTGAGCGACGATAAAAAAACATTACCCGTACTTGCACCAACACCCGAAACTGAAATCAGATTACGAAAAAGCTCTCGTTCGTCGAAATCGTAAAATCCAAACAACAGATGGGCATCTTCGCGAATAACCTCGTGTATGTATATTTTTGCTTGTTTTTTGCCGCTCAGCGCTGTATAAGTGTTCAGGGAAATATGCACAAAGTATCCTACTCCGTTGATATCAATAACGATATGAGCAGGATTTAACTCGGTGAGTTGGCCGTTTAGATATTCAATCATATTAAAATTCAGTGTCTTGCTCTTTGGTTAAATCTACATGGTCTGATTCGCCATTGGCTTTAATCTCGTACTTTGGAAGCGGATTACGGCTAATTTCTTTATAGGTTTGTCTGTTTCGGAAAATATCAATGGCCTTGTAAATAGCTTGTTTAAACGATTCCTCGGAGGCAATGCCCTGTCCGGCAATATCGAAGGCGGTACCATGCCCCGGAGAAGTACGAACAAATGGCAGTCCGGCAGTAAAATTAACTCCGGTATCGAAAGTTAATGCTTTGAAAGGTGCCAAACCTTGGTCGTGGTACATTGCCAGTATTGCGTCGAATTTGTATTGCTGCCCCGATCCAAAAAAACCATCGGCTGCATAAGGCCCCATTGCTGTAATCCCTTGCGAAAAGGCTTTATCCAAGGCTGGCTGAATCACTTCGGCCTCTTCGTTGCCAAGCACACCATTATCGCCGGCATGAGGATTTAAACCAAGTACGGCAATGCGCGGATTGGTGCAGGCAAAATCCTGAACCAAACTATGGTGCAAAATCTGTAGTTTCTTTAAAATCAATTCCTTAGTAATGGCGGCAGGAACATCTTTTAGGGGTAAATGCCCAGTTACAACACCTACTTTAATCGTATCGGTAATTAGCAGCATTAAAGGTTCTGCACCTTCTGATTGCTGTGCAAGGAACTCGGTATGACCCGGAAAATTAAAAACATCCGACTGAACAGTTTCTTTGTTTATTGGAGCAGTTACCAATACATCAATTTTGCCTTCTTTTAAATCGTTAACTGCTTGTTCGAGCGCCATGTAGGCAGCTTCACCAGCCAGGTCTCCCGGTTTACCCAATTCAACACGTACGTTATCGTCGCAGCAATTTACAATGTTTACGCGATGATAATCGGCCTCAGCAGCTTCGCGAACCTGGTGAAAATTAAATTCTTCAAAATCGAGTACTTTTTTATGGTAAGCAGCAACCTTGGGAGAACCGTAAACAACGGGTGTACATAACTCAAGCATGCGATCGTCGGCCAATGCTTTTATGATTACTTCGTAACCAATTCCATTAATATCCCCTTGGGTAATACCTACTTTTATACTATTCTTCATATTCGTTTTCAGTTTAAATCGATACGTTATGGCCTAAAAAGGCACTATCATATGCAGAATTTTAAGCCTTTATTTAGTTTTTCGCCCAAAATATTCAATAAGAATTAAGGCTCAAACCAAAAGACACAAAATTAACTTTTTTTTTGAAACGAACATGGTTAATCACCGCACTGACAATGATAAGCCAATCATAAATCAAACTGCTTGTTTATTTTATCAATATCAGCCTGATTGATGAACTTTGCAGAATAAATCATTGCTTCGACTTGTCGCAATAAATTGCGTTTTTCTTTTGATGGAGCATATACAAAACCGTCGAGTACAACAACACGGTTATTTAGCAGGTCGAGTATTGCAACATTAACAAACGGGCCAGCCATAAAATTGTTTTCGACTCGCCATAAACCACGCATTTCGGTTGCATAGTTTCCATCCTTTTCGAAAGAATTAAACAAAATCGGCAGGCGTGTATCGGTAGTCATGTATGAACCATCGGTTGGTCCCGGAACATATTTCTTCAGAAAGATGTTGCGTTTAGCCACCATGTAATCCAGGGTAAAGGTACTATCGTCTTCGTACGGGAAAGTATAAATAAAAATACCCTGACTAATTTCGGGAGTTTCGTATCGAATCCACATAAAGTCGTTTTCCTCTTTATCCACTTCAAAACCTGGGGGAACCGTGATAGTGAGGCCAAAATACTCTTCGGTTTTAGCCGAAACGGCCTTCTCATTATAATTCGAATAGTTCAGCAACATTCGCTTTCGTTCGGCTTGAAGGAAAAATGCCAGCAAGCGTTCGCTATTTTCGTTTAATAATTTTTCGAAATCGCTATACGACTTAGCATTTATATAAGCTACAGCTTGTGTATGTGCATGCACATCGCGTTTGAGATCCAGTGTGTTTTTCTCGATGGTATTCCTAATTTTCACAATAACCAGGTTGCGACTGGTTCTAAAAATATCGCCAAATGCCTCGTGAGGAATATTAATTACATCGAATAATGGTTCAGCCTGGGGCAAACCACGTTGATCCTGTCCCAACACATCTTTGATTAAAGTTCCCGGGGTATTGTCCCAGGCTATTGGATCAATTACCACCACTAACTCACCAGCCTTTCCGGTTACATTTTTCTTCATCGAGGTTTGATTTCGCTGGTTGCAGGCACTGAACAACAGCACCAAAGTAATCATCGACAGGTTTAGTATTATTTGTTTCATTTTTAAAAGATTTTAGTGTTGAAATTACATTTAAAAAAGAAAAAACCGCTGAAAAAACGGATTTCGGAATTACAAATATAGCTCAACAAAAACCCCGCCATTTAGCAGGGTTTTACGCTATAATTAATTGGTTTTGTCTTCCTTATCAGATGATTTAGTTTTATCAGTATCATCCTTTGTGGCATTTTTAAACTCTTTCATTCCTTTTCCAATACCTTTCATTAGCTCGGGTATTTTCCTTCCTCCAAAAAGAATAATCACAATTACCAGCACGATAAGTGCTATTTCGTAACCGCCAAGCATTCCGGCTATAACTGTCAAGTTCATAGTATTTACGTTAATATTTTGAACAAATATAACAATGAAAATTCAAATGCAATGATAATAACATCAATATACTCTCAATTTAGTATTTTCAATTCAAAACTTTATCGGAATAACCGAACCACATCATTAATGTTTGCATAAAGCACCAAAAACAATAAAAGAACGAGTCCGACGTATTGTGCATACTCAAGAAATTTATCGCTGGGTTTACGTCCGGTAATTATTTCGTACAAAACAAACATTACATGGCCACCGTCGAGTGCCGGAATGGGTAAAATATTCATAATTCCAAGTATAATCGACAAAAAGGCTGTCATGTCCCAAAACACTTTCCAATTCCACATACCCGGAAAAATACTGCCAATGGTAATAAATCCACCCAGCGATTCGTACCCCTTGGTCGTTCGGTTGAATATTAGTTTAAATTGTTTCAGATAGTCGCCCGACGTTTTCCATCCACGTTTAATACCTGCCGGAATAGCTTCGAAGAAGCTGTATTTAAGATGTGCAAACTCGAAATATTTCGAAATGGTATTATCGCTGCTTACTCCGAGCATCCCTTCGTTGGTGAGGGGTACAGTCATATTCAGCTCTTTGCCTTCGCGCAAAACCGTAACGAGTACTTCCTGTGCGCTTTTGCTTTTGATGTAATCTGCAAACTGGTCGTAGTATTCAAAACGTTCGCCATCGATGGCAACAATCTCGTCGCCCACTTTCAAGCCGGCCTTTTGAGCTGGCGATTCAGCGGCAAAGTCAACAACTTTCAATTCATAAGGATACCGCAGCCCAAAAACACCTCGGGTTTTCATTATTTTTGCAATGTCCTCTTCGTTAATCATCACATCGACTACCTGCCCATTGCGCTCTACCTGAACCGATTCGGCTTTTTCGAGCATAATGGTTGTAAGAATTTCAAAAAAATCGGCTACTGGCTCATGCTCAACCGATAAAATTTTGTCGCCATTATGAAAACCAATTTCGCGTCCTGTTTCGTTAACAGTAATACCATATTTTACATTTTCGGTTGGCAGATACTCTTTCCCCCATGCGTATGAAATACCAATGTAGATAATGATGGCAGCCAAAAAGTTCATCAGCACACCACCAACCATAATTAGCAAACGCTGATAGGCTTTTTTCGAACGGAATTCCCATGGCTGGGGTGGCTGCTTCATTTGCTCTTTATCCATCGATTCGTCTATCATTCCCGATATTTTCACATAGCCGCCCAAAGGTATCCACCCAATTCCGTATTCGGTTTCACCCCGTTTGGTTTTGAAAAGCGAAAAACCGGCATCAAAAAACAGGTAAAATTTCTCAACCCGGCACTTAAATATCTTAGCAAAAATAAAATGCCCCAGTTCGTGAATCACAATTAACAACGAAAGGCTTAAAAGAAATTGTGCAACTTTCACTACTATTTCCATACTCTCTTATCTCCTGTATTTAACTCATTTGTTTAACTATTTCCCTAGCCCGCTGTCGGGTTTCATTGTCGGTTTGAATGTAATCATCTATAAGCGGATGGCTAATAAACGTAACGTTCTGCATACATTGTTCAATCATCTCGGGCATTTGCAAAAAACGAATCCGGTCGTTTAAAAAAGCATCAACTGCAATTTCGTTGGCCGCATTAACAATACAAGCCATATTACCACCCTTTTCGATAGCCTGGTAAACCAGGGTAAGGTTTCGAAACTTCCCGGTATCGGGTTTATGAAAGGTCAGTTCGGGATAATCGGTAAAACGAAACCGCGGAAAAGAGTTTCCAACCCGCCCGGGATAACACATTGCATAATGAATTGGAAGTCGCATATCGGGTAGGCCCATTTGTGCCTTTATAGCACCGTCGGTAAACTGAACCAACGAATGAATAATGCTTTGAGGATGAATAACCACCTCAATTTGTGAAGCCGGAATACCGAAAAGCCATTTGGCTTCGATTACTTCAAAACCTTTATTCATTAAAGTAGCCGAGTCGATGGTTATTTTTGCTCCCATATTCCAGTTTGGATGCGCCAAAGCCTGTTTGCTTTTCACATGTTCCAGCTCACTTAACGAAAACGTTCGAAAAGGCCCGCCCGAACAGGTGAGTATAATTTTTTCGATGTCCTGTTTTCGTTCGCCTTCGAGGCATTGATAAATAGCTGAATGTTCAGAATCTACCGGCAATAAATTGACATTATATTCTGCGCATAAACGGGTAATAAGTTCGCCGGCAACTACTAAAGTTTCTTTATTGGCCAACGCAATTTCCTTTTTGGCTTTAATCGCATTGATAACCGGCAACAACCCAGCGTATCCAACCATAGCAGCCACCACCATATCAATATCATCGTCGAGAACCACCTGCTGCAGGGCCAGGCTGCCTGCCATTACTTCAATTCCTTCCATTTCGAGTGCCAAACAAAGTTCATCGTAATGTTCATCGTTGGCTATAACTACCGTTTTAGGCTTGTATTTTAAAGCCTGAATGATAAGCAGTTTTACATTATTATATGCCGTAAGTACTTTTATCGAAAAAAGGTGCGGATTTGCATCAACCACATCGAGCGCTTGTGTTCCGATAGAGCCGGTAGAACCTAATATTGCTAATCGTTTCATTAAAAATGTGTTAAAAATTGATGTACGCTTCCGGGTCGAGAGGTATTCCGTTTTGCCAAAGTTCGATATGCAAATGAGGCCCCGTTGAGTACATTCCTTCATCGCCTATTATAGCAATTACATCGCCTGCTTTGACCCGCTCGCCGGGTTTTACCGCTATTTCTGAATTGTGCTTATATATTGAAATAAAGTTATTCGCATGCTGAATTTGAACAACATAACCCGTAGTAACCGACCATTCGGCAAAAACCACAGTACCATCGAGCACCGCATATATTTGCGAGAAATCTTTTGCAACTATATCTGTCCCATAATGGCCTGGAGCTGCATTAAACCGATTTATAACATAGCCTTCTACCGGTGTAAAAAAATTCATTTCATTTGCAGAAACAGAAGCACCGGGACTATTCATGTATGAAAACTTGTATTTGTCGGGGCCAATCAATGCATTAAATATGGAATCGTCACGAATTGGCTGCAAATGGGCTGCTTGTATACGCGAATCTTCATTTCTGCTTATAGTATCGTGCACTACTCCGCCCGAAATTACCTGGCGTATATTTTCAAGGTAAGCGTCGCGCTTTTGAATTTCGTTCGAAAGAGAATCAATCATGATTGAGTGATACATAATCGCTTTACTAATACTAGCTGAAGGATACCCCGGCACCAACTGTTTCAACGGACTGTAAAACAACACTGAAAGAGCTACTGCAATTCCCAGTATAAACACCAATGTATTGTACCCCCAGAACTTTGCCTTCGATACACTCATCGAAAACATTTCGGTAAAATTTTGCGGGTCAGTTACCGATAAACGATACTTGCGAAAGGCTTTTTTTAAAACCGATTTCTTTTTTTCTGGCATTTGTTTCAAAATTACGAGCTACAAATTTATAAATTTAACCACACGATAAAATAAAAATTGAAGGAATGCCTTGTCCCCGTATAAAAAAACAAAAAAAACAGTTCGTTCCATAAGCAATCAAGGTTAAACCTTTAATCAAAAATGAAGTCTAAAATATTTAAATGAAAAAAAATCAATGTTGTCCGGTTAAGCAAAAACTATTTGTAAA
>JAFGGY010000093.1 GCA_016930365.1 Prolixibacteraceae bacterium
GATGAAAATGCGAATTGTTCTTGTGTTTTTAATAATAATTGGTGGTTTATGCGCAAAATCACAAAATACCAATCAGTTTTTTCCTGATAAAGAATTAACTTCTATCGGAATATATTACTATCCCGAACATTGGAACGAGAATCAATGGGAACGTGATATTAAGAAAATTGCCGATATGGGTTATGAGTTTGTGCACTTAGCTGAATTTGCATGGTTTAAAATGGAACCTGAAGAAGGTAAATTCGATTTTGTGTGGCTCGATAAAGTGATAAACATCTGTATAAAATACAAATTGAAAGTGTTATTATGTACTCCTTCTGCAACTACACCTACTTGGATGCGGTTAAACTACCCCGAAACTTTTATTATGAACGGAAATTATATTCGTGCTGAAAATGGTACCCGGGGATTGGGTTCGATTGTCAACCCTAAATATCGTATGTTTGTCGAGCGAATTGTAAGCGAAATGGCTAAACGTTACGGGCAGAACAAAAATGTAATTGGCTGGCAGATTGATAACGAGCCTCCTGCAATTTCAGATTATAGCCCATCATCGCAAGAAGCATTCCGCCAATGGTTAAAAATTAAGTATAAAACAATTGATGCTTTGAATTTGGCATGGGGTACTGCTTTTTGGAGCCAATGGTTCAGTAGTTTCGAGCAGGTAATAATTCCTAATACAAACCTTGTTGGTTGGTGGGGAAACAATCCTCATGCTTTGCTCGATTTTAAACGATATTTGGCTGATTCACAAGCCGAATTTCTTGACTTTCAGGCCGGTACTTTGCGTAATCATATTTCTAAAAACCAGTATATTACTACAAATTACACTGCAATTTGCACCGGTGCAGACCCAAGACGTACATCTAAGCTCGATTTTGCGTCTTACACTGCTTATCCTAATGGCGGAAGTAGTAACATTGGTGAGCAAGGTTTTCGCTTAGGCGATAGCAAAGCGATTCTTTTTGCGGCTGAGTATTATAAGTCGGTAGGTGGCGTATCCGGTGTGATGGAAATGCAACCCGGTCCTGTTAATTGGGGATACTACAATCCGCTCCTTTTGTCGGGTGCTGTGCGCTTATGGCTATATCATTCTTTTGCAGCAGGCGGTAAAATTGCTTGTTCGTACCGTTTCCGCCAAATCACTTATAGCTCAGAACAGTACCACTCAGGAGCAATACAAACCGATGGTGTAACGCCTTCACCTGGTGGTGAAGAGTACATGCAATTCATTAAAGAAATTAAAGAACTTCGAAAACAGTTCCGTCCCGATTCCAAAATGCCTGAAAAATTAGCCAAACGTTCCACTGCAATTGTTTGGAACGTCGAAAATTATTGGTCTATCGACAGACAAAAACAAACATTTCAATGGGACGCGTGGAATTATCCGATTAAGTTTTTAGAAATCGGGAAATCATTAGGTGCACCCGTGGATGTAATACCCGAAACATCTGATTTGTCGAAATACAAGGTTGTTATTATTCCAGCTTACGAAATGGTTGATTCGGCTTTAGTTAAAAAGTGGAATGATTATGCTGTAAATGGAGGTCATCTGATAATTACTTGTCGCACTGCAACAAAAAATCGCATGGGGCATTTTTGGGAGGACGAAACCGCAGCTCCCATTTCGGAGCTTATTGGTGCACATGTAAAAGCCACGGACATGCTTTCGAATTATGCCAAAGGTGATATTCTAATGAAATCGAACAACTATAATTGGAATAATTGGGCTGATTTGCTCGAACCCGAAAGTAACACTAATGTAATTGCCACATACAACAACCAGTTTTATACAGGCAAAGCCGCAGTTGTAAAACATACGGTTGGTAAAGGTTCTGTTACATATATCGGTGTAGATACAGATGATTCGATACTCGAAAAAGATATTTTACGAGATATTTATCAAAGTGCTGGTGCTACAACCGAAGATTATCCGCAAGGTATTTATGTTTATTGGCGCGATGGTTTTTATGTTGCAATTAATTATTCATCGGATAATTACTTAATGAATATACCCGAATCGGCAAAAATTTATGTCGGCGAAAAAGAATTAAAACCGGCAGGCGTATTGGTTTGGAGCGAATAAAAATCATAGTTGATATATTTTTTAATGAAACCCACATTGTGGGTTTCATTATATGGCGCAAAATTACGTATAAATGCCCATAAAAATCGCTTAACGATTGCAAACATGAGCACTAAAGTAATTAACATTTAGAGTTTTACAAAAAACAATTTGCAAATGAAACAGAACTTAAAGATATTTTTAATATACTTCGAAAACTTACTTTTTGTATTGTTATTTTACTTTAGCTGTAATGCACAAAACTTACAGCCGACTCATATTTCTAAAAGAACCAATGAAAACTTCGATTCCAATTGGCAATTCCATAAAGGTGATATTGCCATGAAACTTGTTGCAAGAGTTGGACAAGGTGGGATAACAGATATAAATGTGCCGTTTATTAATAAAAAAGATACTGTTATTGACTATTCAAATTTTAAAAGCAGTGCGTCGTTTTTTCCTCCAGATTGGAAAGAAATAAATCTTCCACATGATTGGGCTATCGAAGGTAATTTTGTTGAAGACAACACATTAGGAAGCCAACCCGGTGGTAGTGGGTATTTGCCCACAGGTATCGGATTTTATAGAAAAGAATTTGTAATTCCTGAAAGTGACAGAGGTCGAAAAATATCTATCGAGTTCGATGGTATTTTCCGAAATAGCATGGTTTGGGTAAACGGACACTTAATGGGTACTCACCTAAGCGGATATACGCCATCAAATTACGATATTACAGATGTATTGCGCTATGGCAATGAGGATAATAATGCCATTTTGGTAAAGGTTGATGCAACTCAACCTGAAGGTTGGTGGTACGAAGGCGCAGGTATTTACAGACATGTTTGGCTTGTAAAAACCGATAAACTTCATGTAGTCCGTTTTGGAACTTACGTTACAACACCTTCTATTACAGATACCGAGGCATCCGTAAGCATTAAAACCACATTGAAAAACGAATATAAAACAGATAAAAATATTAAACTTGTTTCGAAAATTATTGACATAAAAGGGCTTGTGCTTGATGCTAAAATATCGAATCTGACACTTACTTCTTTCGAACAGCTTGAAATAGCCCAAATGGCAACAATTATAGCACCCAAGCTTTGGTCGCCTGAAATACCAACCCTTTACAAAATATTGACTGAAGTATATGAAGGTGAGAGAATTGTTGATACTTACGAAACCACCTTTGGCGTTCGCATAATCGAAATCAACAAAGATGGTGTTTTCGTCAACGGTAAACTTTGCACAGTAAAGGGAACATGTAACCATCAAGATTTTGCAGGTCTTGGAGTTGCATTACCCGATAAAATAAATTGGTACAAGCTAAAATTACTTAAAGAAGTAGGTAGTAACGGCTATCGCACTCACCATCCATCTACGCCCGAAATGCTCGACATGTGCGATAGCATGGGGATTCTTGTCCTGGCCGAAAATCGTCATTTATCAAGTTCCGAAGATGGGTTGAAGGATTTAACCACCATGTTGTACAGAGATAGAAATCACCCTTCAATTTTTATATGGAGTATGGAAAACGAAGAAGCAATTCAAGGTACGGTAATGGGGGCCAGAATATTAGAGACGTTGGTGGAAACAACCCATAGAATCGACCCGACAAGAAAAGTTACCGCAGCTATGAATAAAGCCCGTAATGAAGGTGGTTACAGCGACAAATTGGATGTTTTAGGATATAACTATGGCGATAAACAACTGGCTTATGTAAAAGATAAAGAAGCGCATCCCGAACGGGTTGTATTTTGTACCGAAGGTACAAGCTTTGTTTCGACTCGTGGCGAATATGAGATTAGTTGGTGGCCACAAACATGTTCCAACTCAACGATATGGCAACCCAACTGGGGTCCATATCCCGGCGAAGACTGGGCTGATATAGTTAAGTATCCATACCTTGGTGGTTTGTTTGTTTGGACTGGCTTCGATTATCGTGGCGAACCTACTCCGTTTATCTGGCCAAGTGTATCATCTCAATTCGGGTTCATGGATTTGTGCGGTTTTCCTAAAGACGGGTATTATGCCTATAAAGCAGCATGGACTATCGAACCTGTGGTTCATATTTTTCCACATTGGAATTGGGCAGGCAAGGAAAAAGATACCGTAAACGTACATTGTTACACCAATTGCGATGAAGTGGAATTGTTCCTAAATGGCAAAAGTGTAGGAAAACAAAAGGCAATACCTTACAAAAAGTTGATATGGTCGCTTATTTATAAACCGGGCAAATTGGAAGCAAAAGGCTACAAAGGCGGAAAATTAGTAACTAAAGATATTGTTGAGACAACGTCAAAAGCCGCTCAGGTTGTACTTAGTAGTGATGTAAACAGCTTGAAAGCCGATGGATGTGATGTGGCTGTTATTAGGGTGGTCATAAAAGACGACAAAGGACGAGTAATGCCCACTGCCAATAATTTAGTAAATTTTGAAATTGAAGGTCCCGGAAAAATAATTGGTGTAGGCAATGGCGATCCTAAAAGTCACGAATCGGATAAAGCAAACCAGCGAATGGCTTTTAACGGCTATTGTATGGTGTTGGTGCAATCTACCAAACAAGTTGGCGAAATACGACTGAAAGCGTTGTCGGAAAATTTGAAAGCAACTGAAATTCGTATTAAAGTAGAATAGAAATGAAAATGTTGAAATGCAATCTGTTTCCATTAAAATTAATAATTCTGCTTTTTCTTACAATGGGATTAAATGTATCATTAAAAGCACAAATTACCTTGTTCGTTTCGCCAAATGGCTACGATAAAAACAGTGGCACAGAAATATTACCTTTCAAAACAATAAAAGCAGCTCAATACAAAGCCCGAAGTCAAAAAGGTGAAACTACTATTTATCTACGCAGTGGAGAATATCGGATAGCCGAGACACTGATTTTTACGCCACAAGACGGTAACACGAACAAACATCTTACTGTATGCTCTTATCCATACGAAAAAGTGGTAATTTCCGGTGGAGTTCGATTAAAATTGAAATGGCAAATCTATAAAAAGGGCATAATGCAAGCAAAAGTTTCCCCTATGATGGATATTGATATGCTCACCATAAATGGAAAAATCGCTTCTATGGCTCGCTATCCGAATTTTGACTCAACAGCCATTCGTTTCAATGGTACTTCGGCTGATGCCACTTCGCCGGAACGTGTGAAAACATGCAATAATCCAAACGGAGGTTTTTTTCATGCCATGCACGTGAGCGATTGGGGCGATTTTCATTATCGCATAACAGGCAAAGACGAACAAGGCAATCTGAAAACGGAAGGTGGCTGGCAAAATAACCGTCCGTATGGCATGAGCAAGGACAACCGCATGGTCGAAAATATTTTTGAAGAATTGGATACACATGGCGAATGGTATTACGATGCAACGGAGTCCGTTCTTTATTATTACCCATTGCCTACTGAAGATATAGACAATTCTGTGTTTGAAGTTTCACAACTAAAACATTTGCTTGAATTTCGAGGTACTGCGGAGGAACCCATAAAAAATATCACCATGAAAAATATCGAATTTACGCAAACAGCACGTACTTTCATGGAAAAATACGAACCTTTGTTACGTTCAGACTGGACTGTATACAGAGGTGGTGCAGTAATTTTTGATGGTACAGAAAATTGTAATCTCACCGGATGTTATCTGCATAATTTGGGCGGAAATGCTGTATTTTTTTCAAATTATAACCGAAATTCGAGTATTTCATCTTCGCACATTACCCAAATTGGGGCGAGTGCTGTTTGTTTTGTTGGCGATGCGAGTGCGGTTCGTTCTCCTATATTTAATTATCACAACTATCCACCTTACGAGCAAATGGAGCGTCAACCAGAACCAAAAACCAATAACTATCCGGCAAATTGTACAGTAACGGACAACCTGATACACACCATTGGCTTATTTGAGAAACAAATTACGGGTGTTGAACTTTCTATGTGTAAGTCAATTACAGTGAGCCACAACAGCATTTACGATGTTCCTCGCGCCGGAATCAACGTAAGTGAAGGCACATGGGGTGGGCATATTATCGAACACAACGATGTGTTTGAAACCGTAAAAGAAACAGGCGACCATGGCTCTTTCAATTCTTGGGGGCGCGACCGCTTTTGGCATCCTAATCGCGAGGAAATGAACCGAATTGTAGCCAAAGAGCCTTCTCTGATTTTAGCCGATGTTACGTCGACCATAATTATCCGCAATAATCGCTTCCGTTGCGACCGTGGCTGGGATATCGACCTTGATGATGGTTCGTCGAATTATCATATTTACAATAATTTATGTTTGAATGGCGGCATAAAACTTCGAGAAGGGTTTTATCGCGTGGTTGAAAATAATATTTTGATAAACAACACCTTGCATCCGCACGTATGGTTCGAAAATAGTGGCGATGTATTTGCTCGCAACATAGTGATGGCGCCTTACCTGCCTGTTAATTTGTTGGGTTGGGGCGCAAATGTAGATTACAATATTTTTACGAATGAAAAAGCTCTCGCTGAGGTTCAAAAACTTGGTGTTGACAAGCAATCTATAGTTTGCGCGGTAGAATTTCAGGATGCAGAACTTGGAAATTTTGCAGTTAAAAATTCTATAAGTCAGGTTTTTCGTATCGGTTTCCAAAATTTCAATATGGATTGTTTTGGAGTGGTTTCGCCCAATTTGAAACGCTTGGCAAAAACACCTAAAATAACATTACCGCAAATAAAAACGGAAAATACGCAGGCAAACATTATTGAATGGCAGGGATGGAATATCAAGAATTTAGAAACATTAGGCGAGCGCTCTGCAACCGGTATGGATACCGAACGCGGTGTTTACGTGGTTTCGCTTGTGAAACTCGAAAGTAAATTAAAGAATCTCCTTCGTGAAAATGATGTTATTACGAAATTTAACAATAAAATTATTAATAATCTAATTGATTTGCAAAACGCAGCCGATCAGATAGATTTCAATCAAACAATAGAAATGATGGTGTTTAGGAATCAGAAAGAAATTTCTATTTCAATACCTAAAAATTCTATAATCAAAAAATAAAACCCTCGTTGAGGGATTTATTAAGAACCTTAATCACACCGTAAAAGAGTGTGAAAATGAAACAGATAGAAATTATTTACACATGAGAAACAGCACTTTTATGAAATATTTTATTTTGATTTTACTTTTCATTTTCAGTACGTTTTGTGCTTTAAGAGCTGAAGATATAAACATCGTAAAACTTCGCACCGAATATACGGCTACACCTTTGGGAGTAGATGTATTGCAACCACGGTTTAGTTGGCAGATGGAATCCCAAAAACAGGGTTGTTATCAAAATGCGTATCAAATTATAGTTAATGATGAGGCTGGTGTTAAAGTTTGGGATTCGGGACGGATACAGAGCGATATTTCGTTAAATATAAAATATGCCGGCGTTGCTTTAAAACCTTGTACTCGCTATACATGGAAAGTGTCGGTTTGGGATCAGGCACAGAAGCAACATCTTGCAGAATCGTGGTTCGAAACCGGATTAATGAACCCAGACCCCCAATTGTCGGCTTGGGACAATGCCAAATGGATAGGTGGCACGGATGATAATTTGGTTTTATACTCGCACTTTTTGCCCGTGTTTAAAATGAATGTATCGCTGCAGTTAGATGTAGTATCGAGTAGTACTAGAGCAGGCTTCATTTACGGAGCGAATGACGAACGATTGATGGACAAGAACAAAAACATTTATCTGTTAGAAAATAAAAAAGATAGTTCGTTCATTCTTGTCGAATTAGATATTGCACCCTTAAATTCAAACAAACCAGCACTATTAAATATTTACAGAAATGGTTATTCGCAAAATGATAAAAAAAACGTGCCATTTAAGAGTTTTCTTATATCCGATTCAATTATAAATACTAAAAACAAATACGATGTTCATACTATTTATTTAACATCGGTCTTGGGCGACACCAAAATTTATATAGATGGCGATACCCAAAGTAACTTTTTAGGTGATGTGAATCTCAATCCTGTAGGGCGAGGTGGCGATTATATTGCGTTTCCGGTGATTGCGGATGTAGGGTTTTACGTACCTGAAAAACAAATAGCATATTTTTCAAATTTCGAAATTGAAAATTACAGAACTCCATCTAATACAATCTATTCCGATTTTCACACACCATATAAAATTGATGGTGCGGCAAAGAGTGTAATGGTACTCACCAATCCATCTCGTAACTCAATGCCAATGCTGCGAACTATTTTCACAACATCATCCGGCGTAATAAAAAAAGCCCGATTATATGTAACCGCCAGAGGAATTTATGAAATATATCTAAATGGTAAACGCATTGGAACTGATTATTTTAATCCGGGTGCTACACAATACCCCAAAACTCACTTGTATCAAACTTACGATGTTACCGAAAATATTCTTAAAGGGCAAAATGCCTTGGGAGCCATTTTGGGCGAAGGTTGGTGGAGTGGCGGTAGTACTTTTATGGGCGAGTACTGGAATTTTTTCGGCGACAGGCAATCCATTTTAGCGAAATTAGTGATAACATATTCAAATGGAAAAACCGATGTAATCACTACCAACCCCAATACATGGAAGTATTTTAATGATGGACCGGTTGTGTATGGTAGTTTTTTTCAGGGCGAAGTTTACGATGCTACAAAGGAAAAACTTGTAGTGAATTGGTCGACAGCAATGTATAACGATTCGGCATGGGATAATAGCTCCGAAATCATTCTTGAAGGGAATATCAACACCGACATAACATGGGGTAATCCTCCGCAAGTTGACAATTACAGCCAAATGAACCTTATTGGTCAGTATGGCGAAACTGTAAAAAAAATAATCGAATTAACAGCCGTTTCAGTAGAAGAAGTGCGTCGAGGCGTTTTCGTCTATGACATGGGGCAAAACATGGTAGGAGTGCCTAAAATTTATTTGACAGATATAATGCAGGGAAAAAAGATTGTACTACGTTTTGCCGAGGTAAAATATCCAAACATACCTGCCTATAAGGAGAACATGGGAATGATTATGCTTGAAAATATCCGTGCTGCCATGGCTCAGGAAATTTATATTGCCAAAGGTGGTAACGAAACAATTAATCCGAGGTTTACATATTATGGGTATAGGTATGTCGAAATAACAGGTATCGAAAAGGCATTGCCATTAGATGCCGTAAAAGGCGAGGTGTTGAGTTCCATACACGAATTAACATCGAAATACGAAACATCCAATCAAAGGGTCAATAAACTTTGGGAAAACATGACTTGGTCAACCTTTGGTAATTTCTTGTCTATTCCTACCGATTGTCCTCAGCGAAACGAACGATTGGGGTGGAGCGGCGATATATCCGTGTTTTCGCGCACAGCAAGCTATTTGGCTAATGTTCCGCAATTTTTCAGAAGGCACATGCTGGCAATGCGCGATGTTCAACGAGCAGACGGACGTTTCCCCGATGTAGCACCTTTGGGCGTTGGATTTGGCGAAACTATTTGGGGTAGTGCCGGAATTACGGTGGCTTGGGAAAGCTATCTGCAATATAACGATAAAGAAATGTTGGTTGAGCATTACCAAGCTATGAAAAAATATATTGATTATTTGATTCTCGATATCAACACTCAATCTGGTATTTTCAAAGAAAAGGAGTTGGGTAATTGGGGAAGCCTTGGCGATTGGTTGAGTCTGGAAGATAATAAAAATGAAAAAGTTCTTTTTTGGGAGGCTTATTTTATTTACGATTTGGATATTATGAGTAAAATGGCAATTATTCTCAACAAAAAAGATGATGCTGAAAGCTTTTCAAAGCTATGTACCGAAAGGAAAGCATTTTTCAATAAAACATATATTGATGAAACAACAGGGAAAACTTGTTTCCGAGGAAAAATTGTTGACACACAAACATCTTATGTACTACCTTTAGCTTTCGATATAATTGATGACAAAAATATAGGAGCGGTACAACGTAATTTAGCAAACACAATTACCCGACACAACAAAACCGACCAAAACATCGACTGTCCACCCTATTCATTGATGACCGGTTTTATTGGTACCGCTTGGATAAATAAAGCCTTGTCTGATAATGGTTATTCCAATCTTGCATACGGCTTGCTACAGCAAACTTCCTATCCATCGTGGTTGTATCCGGTTGAGCAGGGAGCAACCACAATTTGGGAACGTCTGAACTCATATACTCACACCGATGGTTTTGGTGGTAATAACAACATGAACTCATTTAACCATTATTCGTTTGGTGCGGTTGGGGCTTGGATGTATAACTACTCGCTTGGTATAACTCGCGATGAAAATTCACCTGGCTTTAAACATTTTGTTCTGAGACCGGAACCGGATATTACCGGAAAAATGACGTATGCCAAAGGATATTACGATTCGATGTACGGACGAATAGAAAGTAATTGGGAGGTGAAAAACAACACTTGCAGTTATACTTTTGTTGTACCTGCTAATACAACGGCTACTGTTTATATTCCAGCTTCAAAAGAAAATGATGTTACCGAAAATGGCAAATCTGCATCTAAAGCCAGCGGAGTTAAGTTCCTCGGAATGGAAAAAAATAAAGCCCTTTATTTAGTTGGTTCTGGAGAATATAAGTTTGTGGCTAAAATTATATAAACCATCACTTTAATTCAATGGTCGATAATCAACGAATAATCATAAAATGAAATTGAAATAAGTTAAAATCATTTTTTAATCACAAATGTATAACAATCAATTACTTGCATGTTGTCGAACAGTACTATTTTGTTGGTATAAATTTCATAATTTAATTTAAAAAAATTTAACATGATTAAAATCATTATCACTATTTTAATTATTATCCAATTAATAATTACTCAATCGTTTTGTCAAGCACAACTATCAATGCCAAAAGTGTTTGGTGATAATATGGTTTTACAACGTGGAATTAAAATTCCTGTATGGGGAGAGGCGTTGCCGGGAACGGTAATAATTGCCGAACTTGGCACATTGCGCGAAACTGCAAAAACAGGCAATGACGGGAAATGGCAAATTAATTTCCCCGCACAAAAAGCTGGTGGCGAATATGTCCTCAAAGTTTACGAAAAGGAGAAACCGGATGCGAAAATTGAGATGAAAGGAGTTTTGATTGGCGATGTATATCTGGCGTCCGGTCAGTCGAATATGGAATTACAAGTACAGCAAGCGCAAGATGCAAATGATGAAATAAAAAAGGCTAATTGTCCTCAAATCCGTTTTTTGTTTGTTGAACACGATTTTAAACTTACTCCGCAAACCGACATCAAAGATGGAAAGTGGAACGTTTGCGACACCTCGAATGTTCGCACGTTTTCGGCCGTGGCTTATTATTTTGCTCGCAAAATCAACATTGAGCAAAATGTCCCCATTGGGATAATTCAAAGCACTTGGGGTGGCACACCGGTAGAATCGTGGACAAGTCGCGAGATGCTACTTTCATCGCCAATATCCAAAGCAAGGGTGCTTGCCAACGATACCATCACCCCAAACCATTTTGTACAGGACAGCCTCGACCAGCTTCGCTTTTGGGATATTGTGTATAATCCTCAAAACGCGAGCGATAAAATATTTCCCAAGTCTGATTATAATGATGCCGATTGGAAAAGTGTTGAAATGCCCAAAGTGGTCAAAGATTTTGGATTCAAGCCATTTGATGGCATAATGTGGCTTCGCAAAAAAGTTGTTTTGCCCGAATCGTTTTCAGGCAAAGAACTTACATTGAATTTAGGTCATCCCGAAATGTGTTATTCTTTGTATTTCAACGGTACTGAAATTTGCAAGAATGTTTGGAATGCCAACCCCAAACAATCTTATGTTATTCCTACCGATTTGGTTCGGAAAGGCAAAAATACAATTTCTTTAAGAATAGCAATGCTCTGGAACGGAGGTGGTCTTAATCCGCCTGCCGAAAATATCTTTCTTACAGATGGAAATTCAAAAATTTCATTGACTGGCACGTGGTTGTATAATACTCGGCTCGAACCTACCATTCCTTCGTTACGATTCTATCATTATTTTCCGGAATTGGTTTACAATGCAATGATAAATCCGCTTATTCCTTATGGTATCAAAGGTTTTATTTGGTATCAGGGCGAAGCTAATGATTCGGCTGCGTATAATTACCGAAAACTATTCCCGATGATGATTACCGATTGGCGGCAACGTTGGCACCAAGGCAATCTACCATTTTTATATGTTCAATTGCCCAATTTCAAAAATCCAAAGCCGCTCCCCGCCGAAAGTGAATGGGCGGAACTGCGCGAAGCTCAAACATTAACACTCTCGCAACCAAACACGGGCATGGCTTGTGTTATAGATTTGGGCGAAGCCGACAACATTCACCCAACAAACAAACAAGAAGTAGGACGGCGATTGGCACTTGTTGCAAATAAACTCGTGTATAAGCAAAACTGCATTGCATCCGGTCCTATGTTTAAGAGTTATAAGATTGAAGGAAACCGTGTTCGCATCAGCTTTACGGATATTGGTTCGGGGCTTTCAACAACGAATGGAAAAGAAGTTACCGGCTTTGCCGTTGCCGGTAGTAACAAAAAATTCTATTGGGCAAAAGCAACGATTGTGGGAAATGAGGTTGTGGTTTATTCTGATGAGGTTTCGGCACCAGTTGCCGTGCGATATGCTTGGGCTGATAATCCACAATGCAATCTCGTAAATTCGGAAAGCTTGCCTGCCATACCATTCAGAACCGATGCTTGGAAAGGGATTACGCAGCATTAAACCGAATCTGGCAGAGTATAATTTTTTACAACAAAAAAAAGTATCGAAATAAGCAGTAGTAAATTTAAAAATCAGTACAATGAAACTAAAATTAATCAGTGTTATTTGTATTTTACTGTCGTTTTGCTTAAAGGCGCAGGAGAATAAAATGGTAGTAGTCAACACTCAAAATGAACCCATGGCTCAAGGTAAGTTCGAACCAACTTGGCAATCACTCAGTCAGTACAAAGTGCCGGAATGGTTTCGCAATGCCAAATTTGGAATATGGGCGCATTGGGGGCCGCAATGCCAAGCCGAAATGGGCGACTGGTATGCAAGGGGAATGTACGAAGAGGGCGGCTGGCAATATAATTCTCACTTGCAGAAATATGGTCATCCTTCGAAAGTGGGTTTTAAAGAGGTTATTAACGATTGGAAAGCCCAAAATTGGAATCCTGAAAAATTGGTGGCTCTCTATAAACGTGTTGGCGCTCAATATTTCTTTGTCATGGCAAACCATCACGATAATTTAGATTTGTGGGATAGCAAATATCACGAATGGAATTCTGTGCGTGTTGGTCCCAAAAAAGATATTGTAACCGGATGGGTAAGTGCTGCGAAAAAATACAAATTGCCTTTGGGCATTAGTGTTCATTCTTCTCATGCTTGGACCTTTTATGAAAAAGCTCAAAAGTCGGATACCATCGGACAATTTGCCGGTATTCCGTATGATGGTAAACTCACAAAAGCTGATGGAAAAGGAACTTGGTGGGATGGTTTAGACCCTCAGGAACTTTATGTTCAAAATCACGAACCGAGTAAAGGATGGGGCTGGGAATGGCAAGAAGGTGTTGTTACGCCTCCTTCGCAAGAATACTGCGATGATTTTTATAACCGCACCATGGATTTAATCAATAAATACAATCCCGATTTAATTTATTTTGATGATACCGCTCTTCCGCTTTATCCTGTTAGTGATGCCGGTTTGAAGTTGGCTGCGCATTATTACAACCTCAACATGGCAACACATAATGGTAAGTTGGAAGCTGTTTTGTTTGGGAAGATACTCACCGATGAGCAAAAGAAGTGTATGGTTTGGGATGTTGAACGAGGTGCACCCGACAAGGGACAAGAACTGGCATGGCAAACCTGCACATGTATTGGCGATTGGCATTACAACCGAGGACGATATAATGATAATGGCTATAAATCGGCCACAACTGTAATCCGTACTTTGGTTGATATTGTCAGTAAAAATGGAAATTTATTGCTCAACATTCCTGTTCGTGGTGATGGTTCCATAGATGATAAAGAAGAGGCCATACTCGAAGGCATTGCAAAATGGATGGATGTAAATAAAGAAAGTATTTTCGACACACGCCCATGGAAAATTTATGGCGAGGGGCCGTCGGTTGAGGCCACTAATAAATTAGATGGTGCCGGCTTTAATGAAGGCAAGACCGGATTTACTGCAAAAGATATTCGATTCAATCAAAATGGGAAAAAGCTTTATGTTACACTCATGAATGTTCCCGTTGAAGATATTCTTGTAAAAAACCTTTCTTCCGAAAAAATTAAAAAAATAGAAATGCTTGGCAGTAAAGAAAAAATTACGTGGAAACAATCATCCGAAGGTCTCATTATTAAGAAACCGGAAAAATTGCCAAACGAAATTGCTATTGTTTTCAAAATAACATTGAATTAAAAAAAAGTGTGACAAGATTTGTCTTTTGTTACAATTGAAATAACCGACAAAGATGGTATACATCAACCTATCGCCTCTAATCGCTTGCAATTTAAAATAGAAGGCGAAGGTACAATTGTGGGTGTGGATAATGCCGACATAAAAGATACTGATTTGTACGTAAGTAATACACGTAAAGCTTGGAAGGGACGCGCGTTGGTGGTGATAAAAAGCACACACAATGCTGGTGACATTAAACTAACTGTTGGCTCATCCGGTTTAAGCGATGCTATTTTAAATATCAAATCTTCAGCTAAATAAAACGTATCATCACAAAAAAGAATGGTAAAGCTTTGTCAAAGTTGGCTTTTACAATGGTAAAACCTCGAAAATTTTGAAATACATCAAATTATTAAACTTTGACAAAGCTTACTTTGCCATGGTAAATTGAGTGGATACAATAAAACATACGATGCCAGTATAAAGGATGCAAGGAAGGTCGATGACCTTGCCCAAGTTCTTAAAACAATAATACGAAAATACATAATTCAATCTTAATTAAAAAAATAAACCAAATGAGAATTAAAACTTTTTTCGGAATCTTTCTTTTTTACATTATTTTGAGTAGTAGTTGTAAGCAAACAAAATCACCCGAACCTTATGGTCCAGTTCCTTCTGAAAATCAAATGAATTGGCAAGAAATGGAATACTACGCTTTTGTCCATTTTTCATTAAACACCTATACCGACCAGTCGTGGGGCTTTGGAAACGAAGACATTAAGCTATTTAACCCCGAAAATGCCGATTGTCGGCAATGGGCGCGTATATGCAAAGATGCCGGAATGAAAGGTGTAATTATAACAGCCAAACACCATTGTGGGTTTTGCCTTTGGCCTTCGAAATATACAGAGTATTCTGTGAAAAATGCTCCTTGGAAAGAGGGCAAAGGCGACATGGTGCGCGAAATGGCCGATGCTTGTAAAGAATACGGACTCAAATTCGGTGTTTATTTATCGCCTTGGGATAGAAACCATCCAGATTACGGAAAACCTGAATACATTACCTATTTTCGGAATCAACTCACCGAACTCCTTACTAATTACGGCGATGTTTTCGAAGTTTGGTTTGATGGTGCTAATGGTGGCGATGGATATTACGGTGGTGCAAACGAAACCCGCACAATTGACCGCACAACGTATTACGACTGGCAGAATACTTACAAACTCGTACGCGAGCTGCAACCAAACATCGTGATTTGGAACGATGGTGGCGACCGTGCCGATTTGCGCTGGGTTGGAACCGAAGATGGCTTTGTGGGCGAAACCAATTGGAGCTTATTGAATGCTACCGGAGATGTACCTTGGGGGATGTTGCACTTTGGTGTTGAAGATGGAGACTCATGGGTGTCGGCAGAGGTAAACACATCAATTCGTCCCGAATGGTTTTACCATCCGGCAGAAGACGATAAAGTGAAATCAGTACCTAAATTGATGGAAACTTACTACAACTCAATTGGGCACAATGCAACCTTATTGCTTAATTTTCCGATCATGCCAAACGGACAAATTCATCCGGCCGATGAAAAAGCTGCCCTTACGATGGCGAAGGCCATAAAAGAATCATTTGCGGTTAACCTAACTGAAAATACATCGGCTGAGGCTTCAAATGTTCGTGGCAATGCAAGTAAGTTCAACGCGGCCAAGGCTATTGATGCGAACACCGAAACTTATTGGACAACCGATGATAGTGTTACAACAGCGTCGTTGACAATTGATTTTGACAAACCAACTTTGTTTAACCGTTTTTTGGCGCAAGAGTACATTCGCTTGGGGCAGCGAGTAAAAGAATTTACTGTTGAAGCTTTTGTTGATGGCAACTGGAAAGAAATTACAAGAGGAACAACCATTGGCTACAAGCGAATACTTCGCTTTTCGGCTGTTGAAGCCACAAAAGTGCGCTTTAACATTACCGCCTCAAAAAGCTGTCCGGTAATTTCGAACATCGGCATCTACAACGCACCTGTATTTTTGAATACACCATCCATCAGTCGAAATCAATTGGGCGAGGTAACAATAACAACTAATGATATTGGCCCTATTTTTTACTATACTCTCAATGGTGCCGAGCCAACATCACAATCAACACGTTACACCGAGCCTTTTTTGGCAGATGATAAAGTTGAAGTAAAGGCCATTGCTTTCGATTTAGCCTCAAGCAAAAAAAGTCCTGTGGGGCATGAAAGATTCGACATCTCAAAAAAAGATTGGAAAATTGAAGATGTAACCGATGAAAAAGCTATTTCTATTTTCGATGGAAATACGGCTACAACATGGCATCAACGCGACAAAAATATGCCTGTCGATTTGGTTGTCGATTTAGGAGCGACTTATAATGTCTCGGGTTTCAAATACTTACCAGATCAGAGTAGATGGAGTTCGGGTATTATTACCACCTACGAGTTTTATGTGTCTGATGATACTAAAAAATGGAAATTGGTAAGCGAAGGTGAATTCTCGAACATTAAAAACAATCCGGTGTGGCAAATCAAAAATTTCAAACCCGAAACGACTCGATTTATCAAACTTCGTGCAATTAAAAACACATCGGGCGATAACGTGGCAGGCTATACCGAAATAGATATAATAACCGAATAATTATAAATTAATACTAAATAACTGTAATAATTTGATGCCGCATTTTTATTAAATAAAATGCTTAAATACAACTCGAAACAAAAATAATAAAAAGGTTAATAACCTTAATGCAAATCATTAGTAAATATCATTAACTGCAAAGGTACCAGTGTATTGCACAAAGTAACTCACAACTTTATTTCTATTGTGATTTACTTTGAGCGCCTTTGTGGTTGACCATTTTTTCACTCTTGATTCGCATTACTAATCAAGTTACAATGATGTTAAAAAAAAAATTCGTCTTTCTCGTTTTACTTTCCGCCTTCCTGAACACTGTTAGTGCCGATGAAATTGGTACAACTACTCATGGTAAACCTATAATGGTACGAGGGGAAATAAATCATTACAAAAATGCAAGTTTGTACGTAGTAACTAATGCTACCGACAATTCGTTTTATACCGAAGAGGTATATGGAAAAGATTTTACGGTAAGTATCCAATCCATTCCTAAGGGTAATTATAAGGTAGAAATATACATGGCCGAGTCATATCATAGCAGTCAGAACCAACGGATATTTAACATCTATCAAAATGGATTGCTGATAGCCGACAAAATGGATATTTATGCTAAGGTGGGTAAGGATACAGAGTATTGTTTCACTCATTCGATTCAGCTCGAAACCGCTGATTTGGAAATTCGCTTTAATGCCATTAAAGATATGGCAAAATTCAATACCATTAAAATACAAGACACAAACAACTCGCTGATTGCTTGCGTAAAAGCATCCGAACTTACAAAAAAAATAGAAAAACACGGCACCGGAAATCCATTTGTTTGGCATATATTCACCGCCGATCCATCGGCACACGTTTTTGATGGCAAAATGTATGTTTACCCTTCGCATGATTTAGATAATCCACAGGGATTTAATATGCGCGATTATCATGTGTTTTCTTCCTCGGACATGCTTACATGGAACGATAGTGGCGTTGCTCTTGATGTTGATGATGTCCCTTGGGCTAAAGAATACATGTGGGCTCCCGATTGTATTTACAAAGACGGTACCTATTACTTCTATTTTCCCGCAAAATCGACTAATGGTGAGTTCAAAATTGGAGTAGCCACAAGTACTTCGCCAACAGGTCCTTTTTTGCCCGAACCCGAGCCAATTAAAGGTAGTTTTAGTGTAGACCCTGCTGTTTTTATCGACACCGATGGTAAAGCATACATGTACTTTGGTGGTGCTGGTCTTGGTGGTCAAACCACGCCTTGGGTTGCCAAACTCGACAATACAATGAAACAATTTGATGGTGAACCTAAACGAATATCCGGCCTGAATTATTGGTTCGAAGCCTGCTGGATGAATAAAATAGGAAATACCTATTATTTAAGTTATTCAACCGGATCAAATCATCCAAATTTACCCGAACGAAGTGCTATTGCTTATGCTACTGCTGACAATCCATTCGGTCCGTTTAAATACCGAGGGGTGGTAAATGGTTATGTTTCGGGCTGGACAAATCACCATTCCATTGTAGAATTGAAAGGGCAGTGGTATTTCTTTTACCACAACGCTGAGCTATCGGGTGGGAATACGGTAAAACGTAGTATTTGTGCCGACTATCTTCATATTAACGATGATGGCTCTTTATGTCAGATTATTCAAACCACTCAGGGCGTGGGAAGCTACAACGGCGCGGCTCGTATTGAGGCAGAAAATTATCATCAAACCATCGGAGCTCAAAAGAAACAATGTAGCGAGGGTGGTTTCTGTGTACTTTTTAATAAAAACAATACTCTTGTGTTCAATAATATCGAATTTAAAGATAAAACTGTGAATCGCATTCAACTTAGAGTATCAAATTCGGCTAAAGGCGTGATTGAAATACTATCAGACAACGATAAAAAAATAGGAACTATAAAAATTGATATCGAAACAAGTGGCGAGCCATGGAGAACTATAAAAGGAAACATTGAACCAATTACCGGAACTAAAAATTTACGATTCGTTTTCAAGAGTGTAAATGACAAACAACTTAACCTGAATTGGTTCGAATTTTATAATTCATCTTCAACATCAGTCGGACAAATAAAAAAGCATGAATCAGGTTTCAATATTCAATCTCTATTTTGTAACCAACAGGCTATGACTAATGTTAAATCCAGAAATTTAACGAGTTTAAATGGTCAATGGCAAGTAATATTAGACCCCACCGGAATAGGCGACTGGAAACAGGTTTGGAAAGAGCATAAACCACAAAGCAAAACCGATTTTGTGGAGTATTCTTTTGATGGTGGACCGTTTTTACAAGTTCCGGGCGATTTTAACTCCCAAATGTGCGAGTTGACATATTTAGAAGGAACGGTTTGGTACAAAAGGCAATTTAACCATTCCGTTTCAAACTCGAAGCGATTATTCTTATATTTTGGGGCCGTTAATTATTTTGCAGATGTTTATCTGAATGGCGAAAAAATTGGTAGTCACGAGGGTGGTTTTACGCCCTTTCAATTCGAAATTACCGATAAGGTAAAAAATGGTGAAAACACCATAATTTTAAAAGTAAATAACAACCGACAGGCAAATGGTTTGCCTGGCATTGGTTACGACTGGTTCAACTACGGAGGTATCACACGTGATGTTGACTTGATTGAAACCAACACTACCTTTATTGAGGATTATTTCATTCAATTGGAAAAAGGAAGTCTCAATACAGTCTTCGGATGGGTTAAGTTAAACGGTGATAAAGTTTCACAAGACATTGTAATTGAAATTCCTGAACTTAAAACAAAATATCGTTCCAAAACCAATGATATTGGTTTTGCTGAGGTTGAATTTAAAGCCGATTTTATACTTTGGTCGCCTACCAACCCAAAGCGTTATAAGGTAATAATTAAAAACGAAACCGATACTGTTATTGATACGATTGGATTTCGAAATATCGAAGTAAAGGGTAATCAAGTGTTGTTGAACCGCAAACCAATATTTCTGAAAGCTGTAAATATTCATGAAGAAAATCCATACCGAAAAGCTCGAGCTCATTCAACACAAGACGCACAAATATTGCTTAATGCCGCGAAAGAGCTTGGGTGCAACCTTGTTCGGTTGGCGCACTATCCGCATAGCGAAAACATGGTGAACGAAGCCGAGCGAATGGGGCTGATGGTTTGGAGTGAGTTGCCTGTTTACCAACATATTCAATTTTCGGACAGCCTAATGCCCTCAAAATTAGAGCTAATGATGCACGAGATGGTCAGTCGCGATATGAATCATTGCGCGGTTGTAGTTTGGGCACTTTCGAACGAAACTTACCCAGGTACGCCGAATCGCTCAGAAGCTCTTGTCGAATTGACAAAAAAATGCAAAACTGCCGATTCCACAAGAATGATAACACATGTAATAAACACCCAGAAGTATCAAAACAACGTTTTCGAAGTTTGGGATTCGCTTTATGCCTATTCTGATTTGGTGGCTATAAATGAATACATTGGTTGGTATTTGCCATGGCAAGGCCGACCATCGGAAACCAAATGGGAGATTGCATTCCCAGATAAACCGGTATTTATCTCTGAATTTGGTGGTGAGGCTTTATATGCAAATAAAAATGTTCCAACCGATGAAGCCGCATCGTGGAGCGAAGAGTATCAGGAGCAAATCTATAGAAATCAGCTGGAATTTTTTAGTACTATTTCCAATTTGCGCGGAGTGTGCCCTTGGCTGTTGTTCGATTATCGTTCGGTAGGACGCATGAATCAAGTTCATCAACGAGGCTACAACAGAAAAGGATTGCTATCGGAAAATGGCGAAAAAAAGAAAGCATGGTATATCATGAATGAGTATTTTAAAAGGAAATAATTTTTGAATAAAAAACATCGAACGAATAGTATTAGATTATAAGTCGAATCAGAATAAGGTTATTTTCTTTTTTTAAACCGAAATGTTAATAATTATTGACGAATAAAATGTCTGGCGAGGGGGCCTTCATATTACTTTGTAGTAAATATGAAGCCGTAAGTAAGTTCAGACATTTTCATTATAACCTTCAAGCAATTAAAATAAAGAAGTCAAAACAAAAAAGTTATTTTATGAAATTATCAAGTCTAAATAACACACGTGTCCGAACAAATTTAATTTAAACAAGATTTTAAATGCTATGCAGTTAATAATCATATATATGACTAATTAAATTCTATCAAAAGTTGCTCGAAATCTTTTTCAGAGCCTTGAAAATTGAATAAGTTTGGTGGCGATTCTTTCCGCTTTCGGGCTGTTTTTACGCTAATTTTTACTTCATTTACAATGTACCCTAATCTGTTATACTGAGTTAGACACACTCTAATCAAAGTAACAAAGTGTCCGAACCTATGTTTGTATATTTCAAATTAAAAGTATACCAATTAAAATATTTTAAAAACCACTCAAATGCCTTAGCATTTTTATTGCAAAGCTTATAATGTTGCATTAAATAAGCCTGCCATACAGCTGGCTTATTTTAAAACCAATAAAACATTTGTGTGGATATCAGAAATAAAAAGGTCATTGACCTTATTTTCCGAGTTACAACAGTTATCAATTCCCAAAAAAAGCATTAACTTTGCAAAAGAGAAGTTAACGAAAACAATTACAGATGAAACTATTAAACCCCCTGTTCGATACCGTATTCAA
>JAFGGY010000094.1 GCA_016930365.1 Prolixibacteraceae bacterium
GGAACATATTCGAATCAGGCATCAAAAAAGACAAGCGGATATTGACAGATATTATAAGAAAACTTAATTTGGTAAAGTAGAATTAAAGATTAAATTAATTGTTCTACATCTATTTCAAATAGATATACCGATCATTTAATTAGGTTTTTGGGGTAAATGCCGTTTGTTTTCAACTACAAACGGCATTTTTTTACTTTTTTGCCCCTGCAAAATGATAGCCCGCGTCTTCAACCGATTTTTCAATTTCTTTTACATCAACATTCTCGCCATAAACAATAAGTTCGTCGCTGGCAAAATCGGCTACGGCATTGCTAACCCCGGCAACACTCATAACCCCTTTTTCGACATGCGCCTTACAATTTTTGCACGTCATTCCTTCAACCTTAAATTTTTGTACTCCCATTGCATCCTCCATTTTTGAAATTATAAGTTTCTCTTTCCGGCTTTTTAACCAATCCTGTAAATATCCATTCAAAACCAATACCCCAAGCAAAACAGCCGAAGCAATTCCCAACCATTGAGGTATTATGTGGCTGTGTGCATGCACATGCATATCAATAGCAAACCATTGAGCCGGTAAAAAAGCATCAATCAACAAGCCAAAGAAAAGAGCGCCCAGTACAATGGTCGATAAATAGATTAAAGTTGCCTTTTTCCCAATCGATTTCGATAAAACCATAAGTGTGGCAATATTGGTTGCCGATCCAGCCATTAAAAAAACAAGCGCAGCACCGGGCGAAAGACCTTTCATCATTAACACGGCAACCACCGGTACCGAACCGGTTGCACAAATATACAGGGGCACCGAAGCCGCCAGTACAATAAGCATGTTAAGCCATGGATAATCGATGTACTCGGTAAAAAAATCGTCGGGAATGAGTACCGCCAACAACGCAGCCAATAACAAACCAATAATCAACCACTTCGAAATATCCTGAATAAAATCGACAAAACCGTATTTAAAAACAGCTTTAACCTTCTGAAAAAAGGTATAACCGGCATATTGGTCAACCACCTTTTCTTTTCTTGTAGCCTTAGCTATCGTTAGCGAGTTGGTAAAAACGCCCCCGGCAATTCCGGTAACCATTGCAACAAGCGGCCGAATCAATGCAAAGGGCAATCCCAGCAAAGAATACGTTACCAAAATTGAATCAACACCCGTTTGTGGTGTCGAAATCAAAAACGAAACCGTTGATCCTTTTGATGCTCCGTTTTTATGAAACGACAAACCAGCCGGAATCACGCCACACGAGCACAATGGCAAGGGTATTCCAAGCAATGTTGCATTGGTAACCGAACGCAAATTGTTGCCATTAAGCATTTCACCCACCTTTTCCTTTTGCAGATACAAATGCAGTATTCCGGCAAACAGAAAACCAAACAATAAGTATGGTGACATTTCAACCATAAGCCACCAAAACTCCTTAAAAAAATCCATCAAATAATTCATTCTTGCTTTTTTTGAGAAGTAACAAAGCAAAAGAAAAGATGTTGAAAAGAATTTCGCGCTAGGTTGTTATTGTCCCCCAAAAAGGCATCGAAACAAGATGCCTGCTCACGGTTTCGGGATACGAAATATGGGTAAGAAATAGCCCTTTGGCTTTAGCCGAAGCCCCGGCCTTACCGCGATCCTTTTGCAAAATAATTTGCTCAAAATCGGCTGTCGATATTTTCCCGTTTCCGACCATTACCAGGGTTCCAACAAGGGCACGCACCATGTTACGCAAAAAACGGTCGGCTTCAATCTCAAACACCAAACTCGCATCGTTTTGAATCCAGTGTGCTTTATAAATAGTGCAATTATTGGTTTTTACATCGGTATGTAACTTGCTAAAAGAAGTGAAATCGGTATGACGAAACAATATTTTTGCTGCTTCGTTCATCTTTTCGACATCCAGATCGAAGGGCATAAAAACCGAAAAATCGTCGTTGAAGGGAGACTTTTCAAGCGAAAAAAAGTAATGATACGTTCGCGACAAAGCATTGAAACGGGCATGCATATCGTTCACTACCTTAAAAACGGTGTCGATTCGAATTGAAGAAGGCAAAATCCGGTTCAATTTATACACAAAAGCCGACAAATTGTCAATTTCGGCAGCTACATCGAAATGTGCCACAAAAAAAGAAGCATGAACGCCGGTATCGGTACGCCCGGCTCCGTTTACATTCACATCCTCGTTCACCAGCACCGTTACAGCGCTGTTCAGTCGCTCTTGAACCGTATCGGCATTGGGTTGAATTTGCCATCCATGAAAATCACGCCCGTTGTAGGCCATCTGTATAAAATACCGAATCATAAAACCGTTTTAATTATTTGACTGCGAATTTTCGCTGGCTGAAATAATGGCAGCTCCACAACTATCACTCCACACATTAACCGCAGTACGTAACATATCCAGAGGGCGGTCAACCACTAATATTAAGCCCAATGCCGTATCGGGCAGACCAATCGCTTTCAAAATTATAACAATAGCGACTAAACTTGCCGAGGGTACCCCGGCTACACCAATAGAAGTAAGCAAAGCAACCAAAACAATTGTTAACTGCATTCCAAAGCTTATATCAAGCCCATAGGCCTGGGCAATAAACATGGCCGCCACACACTCGTACAGGGCGGTACCATCCATGTTAATGGTTGCCCCCAGTGGCAATACAAAACTCGACACACGTTTGGGAACACCAACCTGGGTAACTCCTTCGATGGTTTCGGGCAAAGTAGCCGACGATGAACTGGTGGAAAAAGCAGTGAGCAGAGCTTTCGACATGGCTTTCATATAAAACAAGGGTTTCATTTTGCCCAATGAATACAGCATTAACGAAGTAGATACAAAAACATGAAATAAGAGCGCTGCAATCACAATCAGCGCAAATTTCAATAAAGGCATAATCGAATCGAAGCCTGTTTGGCTAACCGTTAAGGCAACCAGCCCCAGCACACCAAGGGGAGCAATACGCATTACTAAATTAGTAATACCCAGCATGATATCGTAAACCCCATTCCAGAAATTCAACTGAACCGATTTGTAATTTTCGCTTAGTTTACGAATAAAAAAACCAAAGATGAGGCTAAATGTGATTAAACCAAGCATTTGCCCTTCGCTTGCCGCTTTAAAAATATTGGGCGGAACCATGCGCAGAAAAATAGTGAAAATTTCGTTGGTTCCCTTCCCCTCCAATGCACTCATTTGCTCGGCTGTAAGCGACGAAAGAGCTAAAACCTCGCGCGCCGGAACACCTGAAATAATCCCCGGCTTAAAAATGTTAACCAGGACCAAACCGGTTAAAATTGCAATAAAACTGGTAAATAAATAATATAAAATTGTCTTCAGCCCCATGCGGGCAAATCCTTTTTCAGATGAAATATTCGAAACACCTGTAATTATAGCAGATATAATCAGCGGCACAACAATCATTTTGAGAGCATTCAGAAAAATGCTTCCCATAAAGCTAAAAACACCGCTTAAGTCAATTAAACCTTCCGAACCGAAAAAAATTCCCAACGGAATGGATAAAACCAATGCAACTAATATTTGCCAATGCAATGCAACTCGTTTCATATATTTTTACCTGAATAAAGATCAACAATTTATCACCACCTTCTACTAAGTTAATAACGAGCATCTTATGCCCATACAGTCTCTTTAACTAATTTGCGAACATTTCATTAAATACAAACAAAATCATATTTTTTCATAGCTAAATCCAACGTTTAATGGAGGTACGAAATGCAAATATATGAAACGAGCATGTAAAACGATCGCATCCAAGAGGATTATTAAATTCATGCGAGTTCCCCCGAAAAATCGGGGCAGGCTATACGA
>JAFGGY010000095.1 GCA_016930365.1 Prolixibacteraceae bacterium
AATAGTTCGTTATTGTTTTTTAATTCGCTGGCAACTATCTGCTTGCATCTTGTGGCCTCTATTGTGTAAATAGCTAACAATTAGTTTGTTGCAAAAAAAAACTCATGTTTTTTATCTAACTCACCAGCGTTAGTTTTTTGAATATGTCGCAAAGCGGCTGGGGTACTAAAATCTAACGAACTATTAGCATAAAAAATAGATATAAAATGTTTGCCTATGGCGACATAAATAACACAAAGGTTAATACTTTTTGAACTTGGAGTCTTGGTGAGGCTTTAAAACGAATACGCCCTGGTTTTGACCTGTATTTAAAAAAGCAAATCACCAATTTTACACATCTAAAAGGTTTAAACCGCAAATAATTACATAAATGCGAAGATTGAGTAGCAAATTTAGCAAAATGTCTCATGATGTTATTTATCGAACTCACGAGTCTAATATATCCGAAATCGCCGCAATGCAGCTCGGCTGTATACCCGAACGAACCATTCGAATTTGTAGCATAAAAAAAGCCGTCTTTGTTAAAAAGACGGCTTCAGTTTTATCTTAAGATAAATTTATCCCAGATACGTTTTAAGTAATTTACTTCGTGTTGTGTGCCTTAAACGGCGGATTGCCTTTTCTTTAATTTGCCGTACCCTTTCGCGGGTTAATCCAAAGCGCTCACCTATTTCTTCGAGGGTCATATCCTGGCATCCGATACCGAAGAAAAGACGAACAATGTCGCTTTCTCGTTCGGTAAGCGTAGTCAGTGCCCGGTCGATTTCCCTTGCCAACGATTCTTTAATCAGTAAACGGTCGGCATTGGGCGAGTCGGTATTGGGGAGAACATCCAGCAGGCTGTTATCTTCTCCATCGACAAAAGGAGCGTCAACCGAAATGTGGCGACCCGATACTTTAAGGGTGTCGGCTACTTTATCGGCTGGTAAATCAAGACTTTCGGCCAGTTCTTCGGGCGATGGCTTACGTTCGTGCTCTTGTTCAAATTTCGAGAATGCTTTGTTGATTTTATTCAACGAACCTACCTGGTTCAATGGCAAGCGCACGATACGCGATTGTTCAGCAAGTGCCTGTAGAATTGACTGGCGAATCCACCATACAGCATAAGAAATAAATTTAAAACCGCGAGTCTCGTCAAATTTTTCGGCTGCTTTTATCAGTCCCAGGTTGCCTTCGTTTATTAAGTCGGGAAGGCTAAGCCCTTGGTTTTGATATTGTTTTGCAACCGAAACAACGAATCGAAGGTTGGCACGAGTTAATTTTTCAAGAGCGGCATGGTCGCCTTTCTTGATTCGTTGTGCCAATTCTACTTCTTCCTCTACGGTAATAAGTTCTTCTTTACCAATTTCCTGCAAGTACTTATCAAGTGAAGCACTTTCACGATTAGTAATTGATTTTGTAATCTTTAGCTGTCTCATGTATATTCATTAGAAAAAACGCGCAAATATATTACTTTATACTTACTTATTCAAACTTATAGCTGCACATTGTGGTGTTTCGTTTATATCGTATCTTATTCCAAACTGAAAACGTAATAGGCTTCTTCTCCGTTTTTATATAAGCCTTCGATTAGCACACCACCACTCGATGTTTTTATTTCTTCTTTTATTTCCTGGATATTGCTGACATGTTGCTTGTTAACGTGGGTTATGATGTATCCTTCTTTTATTCCGGCATCTTTTAATTTACCGTCGTAAACATTAGTAACAAGTAAGCCACCCCTGATGTTTAAATCTTCTTTAAGCTTTTGGTCAACTTCTTTAAGTTCGGCTCCAAGTACTGTCAGCGCGTTTTTAACAATACCTGTACCACCTTTCGTATTACGTAAAGTTGCCGTAAAATGTTTCTCTTTTTGGTTGCGAATTGCTTTTATTTTTACTTCGTCGCCAGGCCGGTGTTTGCTAATTTGTTCTTGAAGCTCGCTTGTTGTATTGACATTCACATTGTTAACCGACAAAATTATATCACCCTCTTTGATGCCGGCTTCAATAGCAGCTCCGTTTTCAACAACACCGTCTACATAAACGCCTTCTACTTTGTCGAGTTTTAACTCTTTGGCTAATTCAGCATTTACATTTTGAATTGTAACACCAAGAATAGCACGTTGAACTTCGCCAAATTCTTTTAAATCATCAACCACTTTGCGAACAATACTTACAGGTACAGCAAACGAGTAGCCACTGTACGAGCCGGTTCGGGAGGCTATTGCGGTGTTGATACCTACCAAATCGCCACGGGTATTTACCAATGCGCCTCCACTGTTCCCGGGGTTTACGGCTGCATCGGTTTGTATAAACGATTCAATGGGCAGCTGCCCGCCAATGATACGAATACTTCGCGCTTTTGCACTTACAATGCCGGCCGTAACGGTCGATGTGAGGTTAAAGGGGTTGCCAACGGCTAAAACCCATTCTCCAAGTTTCAAATTGTCCGAATCGCCCCAGCGAATGGTTGGGAGGTCTTCGTCGGTTTCAACTTTGAGCAATGCAATATCGGTGTTGGGGTCGGTGCCAACCAATTTAGCCTCGTATTCGCGTTTGTCGTTCAGTATAATCTTAATTCTATCCGAGCGCTCAATAACGTGGTTGTTTGTTACGATGTAACCGTCGGGCGAAATAATTACACCCGAACCTGAGGCTTGCTGGGTACGCGGTTCTTGCTGGCCGTAAGGGTCTCCAAAAAAGAAATCGAAAAACGGGTTGCCACTTGACGAATAGCCTTGTTGCTGAAATTCGGTTTGAATGTGTACTACGGCTTTTACCGAGTTTTCGGCAGCAACCGTTAAATCAACACCCTGGGGTGCCGATGGTAAATTGGCATACTGTACGGCACGTGGTTCGGTTATGGTTACTACCTTGGGTTTTTCGATATAGTTGGTATAAATCAAAATGGCAGTAAAACCGCCCACCGTTGCAAGCAATACTGCGGCAATAATGTTTTGAAATTTTTTCATGATTCAATATTTTACGGGTTAAAAACTATTCTTTTATTTTGAATTTGTTTTCACTACAACGCAAAAATAGTTCCCGTGTTTTTGATATGTCGTTTTGTCATATACTGTTTAACAATATTTAACCGCTAAGTGTTGATTTTGTTAACGATTGTGAAGTCTGTATGCCAATTGTTTTTTATATCTTGCAGTCGGAATAAGATGTTGTTTATACAAAAAACATAGTATATGAAGTACACCTTTTACAAATACCAGGGAGCCGGAAACGATTTTATTATGATTGATAACCGAACGAAGGTTTTTAATGGAAAAAATGCCAAATTAATTGAATTTTTATGCCATCGAAGGTTTGGTGTTGGTGCCGATGGATTGATAACGCTTGAATCATCGGGTGAGTTCGATTTTGAAATGAAATACTACAATTCTGATGGCTACGAGGCCGAAATGTGTGGAAACGGAGGGCGTTGCATTACGGCATTTGCCCGTAAGCTTGGCGTAATTGAGCAAAAAGCATGGTTTATGGCAGCCGACGGTGAACACGAAGCTTTAATTGGCGATGATAATCTCGTCGATTTGAAAATGAGCGATGTTAACCAGGTAGAGATTCATTCCGATGGATATTTTCTGAATACAGGCGTGCCGCACCTGGTTCATTTTGTCGATGATTTGAATGTTGTTGATGTTGAACTCGAAGGTCGTCAATTGCGCTACGATGCTCGTTTTCAGCCAGCCGGAACCAATGTCGATTTTGTAAAACACGAAGGCGATCAGTTAACGGTTTATACGTACGAGCGTGGTGTTGAATGCGAAACGCTGGCTTGTGGCACAGGTATCACTGCTTCGGCTTTGAGCGCAGCTTATAAAAGCGATGTGTACGAAGGTCGATATTTTATTACGGCAAAAGGCGGAAAACTTGAGGTGAAATTTAAGCGCGAAGGTGAGCATTTTACCAATGTGTGGCTAAAAGGACCGGCCGAATTTGTTTACGAAGGTTTTATCGATGCCAGTGATTTTACTTTTCCGGAACAATAAACCATTTATTAACATCTGATTGTTGATGCTTGTAGTTGTTGATGTAATCCATGGCTTCTTCTGGAGTATTAACAACGGTATATATTTTACGGTAGTGTTCTTTTGCAAATAATTCGGAATACGAATGTTCAAATTGTTGAATAAGATGCCCGTAAAAATTATTGGTATTGATAAACACAATTGGTTTGTGGTGATAGTCGAGTTGTTTAAGGGTAATTACTTCCAGTATTTCTTCGAGGGTTCCAAATCCGCCCGGAAGGGCAATAAATGCGTCAGACAGATCGCGCATTTTACGTTTGCGCATATCCATTGTTGGAGTAACAATCATTTCGTCGGGAAGCGATGAAGCCAGTACTTTATCGTAAATTTTTTGAGGAATGATACCAACAATCCGGGCTTTATTCTGGCTTACGGTTTTGGCTACATGTTCCATTAGTCCTACGTTTGCGCCTCCGTAAACCAGGGTGTGTTTATTTCGCGCAATAAGTAAGCCCAGCTTATCGGCTGCATCGAAATAAACATTGTTAACCGCATTGCTTGAAGAACAAAAAACACAAATTTTCATGATTATTGGTTATTAGTCAATAGTCATTAGCCTGGTGTGAACCAATGACTAATGACCAATTGACTGATATTTTAGGCGTCGATATTTGCGTAAGTGGCATTTTTCTCGATAAATGCGCGCCTTGGAGGTACTTCGTCGCCCATAAGCATAGAGAAAACGTGGTCGGCTTCGGCGGCATTTTCGATAGTAACCTGGCGTAAGGTTCTGTTTTCGGGGTTCATGGTAGTATCCCACAGTTGTTCCGAGTTCATCTCTCCCAAACCTTTGTAGCGCTGAACGTGTACATTACTTTCCTTACCGTTGCCTAACACATCGATAAGTTGAAGGCGTTGTTGTTCTGTCCAGGCGTAATCTTCTTTTTTGCCGCGTTTTATCAAGTAAAGGGGTGGCGTGGCAATGTAAAGGTATCCTTCTTTAATCAGTTCGCGCATGTAGCGGAAGAAAAGCGTCATAATAAGCGTGGCAATATGGCTTCCGTCAACGTCTGCATCGGTCATGATTATGGTTTTTTTGTAACGAAGTTTTTCCATGTTAAGTGCTTTTGAATCTTCGTCGGTACCCACTGAGACGCCTAAAGCGGTAAAAATATTTCTCACCTCTTCGCTTTCGAAAACCCGATGTTGCATGGCCTTTTCAACGTTCAGAATTTTACCTCTTAATGGTAGAATTGCCTGGAATTTACGATCGCGGCCTTGTTTGGCTGTACCACCTGCCGAATCACCCTCTACGAGGAATATTTCGCAATTGTCGGGGTCTTTATCCGAACAGTCGGCAAGTTTCCCGGGTAGTCCGCCGCCGGTCATTACGTTTTTACGCTGAACCAGTTCGCGGGCTTTACGTGCTGCATGCCTTGCCTGTGCTGCAAGTATTACTTTTTGCACAATTTGTTTGGCATCTTTGGGATGTTCTTCAAGATAGTTTCCGAGCATTTCGCTTACGGCCTGATCGACCGAAGCACTGATTTCGGAGTTGCCAAGTTTGGTTTTGGTTTGTCCTTCGAATTGAGGTTCGGCAACTTTTACCGAAACTACAGCAGTAAGTCCTTCGCGGAAATCGTCGCCACTAATTTCAAACTTCAGTTTATCGAGCATCCCCGATTTATCGGCATAATTTTTAAGGGTGCGGGTTAGTCCGCGTCTGAAGCCGGTAAGATGTGTTCCGCCTTCAATCGTGTTGATGTTGTTAACGTACGATTGGATATTTTCAGTAAACGATGTGTTGTAGTGCAGTGCAATTTCAACTGGTACATCGTTTTTCTCGGTTGCAATATTGATGGTTTCGTCGATTAGCTTTTCGCGGGTTTCATCCAAAAATTCGACAAATTCTTTCAGACCATTTTCCGACAAGAATGTGTCGTTTCTGAAACCGTTGTCTTCAACCAGTTCGCGCTTATCAATTAAGGTTAGTTTGATTCCGGCATTCAGAAAAGCGAGTTCGCGTAGCCTTGCCGAAAGAATTTCGTATTTATAGGTTGTAACAAGGAAAATTGAAGGATCGGGTTTAAACGTAATAATGGTGCCGGTTTTATCGGTTTCGCCAGTTACTTTTACTTCGCCTTGCGGTTTGCCTTTGCTGTATTCTTGTTCCCATATTTTACCGTCGCGGTGTATTTCAGCCTTGAGCAGTATTGAAAGTGCGTTAACGCACGATACACCTACACCGTGTAAGCCTCCCGACACCTTATACGAATCTTTATTGAATTTACCTCCGGCATGCAAAACAGTCATCACTACTTCGAGAGCCGATTTGTTTTCCTTTTGCATTTTTTCGGTAGGAATACCCCGGCCATCATCGGACACTGTAATGGAGTTGTCTTCGTTAATGATTACATCGATGTTGTTGCAATGCCCGGCCAGCGCTTCGTCTATCGAGTTGTCAACTACTTCGTAAACCAAATGATGAAGTCCTTTTTCGTTCACATCTCCGATATACATTGCCGGACGTTTTCGTACGGCCTCAAGCCCTTCAAGTACCTGTATGCTATCGGCACCATATTCATTTTGTTTTGTCAATTCTTTGTTTTCTGTTTCGCTCATTGACTTGTTTTTTAATTTATTCAAAAAGAGCCAAATTACCATTTTTCAGATAAGCACTTTTGGGTGTAAATCGAATGTTCCAAATGTATAATCAAATGCTTATTTGCCGAAGCTGAAAAGCCGGGAAATGCACTTTGAATTTGGCGGTATTTTTGCTCTGATAATCAATATGTTACAATTGCTTTTGTTTCTTGTTAAAACAATTTTCAAATATAGCAAATTAATCGCTTACCACCTAAGAAAACAGGGGTTTAAGCTGAAAAGTTTTCAACTGTTTTTTGTTGATTTAAAACGAAACACGGGCACCCAACATAATCAACAATCCGTGGTTGTTGTATCCATTCATTACCTGGTAATTTTGGTTCAGAATATTGTTGGCATTAATGAAGAAATACATATTTTTTTGATATTTATACTCTGCCGAAAGATAAACGTTTATCGCTGTTTCCAAATCGTATTCGTCGAACTGGGTGCTTGTAGGTAATGGTAAGTTGTAATTCGACGTATAATCGTTCCAAACATATCCTTTACGTGCGCCGGTTACTTGTACTCCGGCTGAAGTATTGATTCGTGAGCTTATATTTACTGATGTTTCCAATGCGATGTTGTAATCGGGTAAGTGGGGGAGTTGTTCCATGTTTTTGGTATCGTAAATATAGTAGTTGCCCGAAAGATCGATTGTGGTACGCGGACTGCTAAAACGGAATTCGCCACCGAATTTTAATACACTAAAGTCGTCGTAAATGGGTGTGAACATGTTGTTGAAGGCTATACTGTCAGTTCCGTTTTGGGTGCTGTAACGGGTATTGGTTTGAAAGTACAGGGCTTCGTTTTGATTGATAGAATAGTTCACATCGACCAGGTACGATAGCCTTCGACTAATTTTTCCTTTGAACCCTCCATATAGTCTGATAATTTCTTCGGTGGGCTTCATGTCGGTGTTGTAGTCGATATAGGGATTTTCGGCAACCATATTGTTGTACTGGTTGGCTTTAAATCCACCGTCGGTTCCGGCAAATACGGCCATGACACCTTTTATGGGGTGGTAGGCAAAATATATTTTAGGCGAAATATGCCAAAGCATTGTGCTGTCGGCGTTTATGATGGTGCCAAGATTTACGCCGGCTCGCAGTTCGAATATGTCTTTGTTGACGTAATATTCGGGCGAAATCTGAGCGAGGTAGCTGTTGTGTGCATTGCTCAGGCTGTCGAAATTATGAATAATCCCCGATTTGCTAAAAAAATCGAAGCGAGTATCCATCGCAAGTTGATAATCGCGATAGCGGCGGATGAAAAGCCCTTTGTAGTTTGCCTGGTGCTCGGCTTGACCTGTATTGTTCCAAAAATAGTTGTATTTCATCTCCAACTCGTAATCAACTTTGGATCGTGTGTTGGTATTGTTTAGTTTAAAACCTGCAGTTGCGTTGTTAAAGGCTTGATTGTTGTTTAAAATATTCGACGATTTTTCGAACTTGTGATAACTTGCGGTGTCTCCTGGAAAACCATAGTAGTTAATTCGGTCGCGTTGATATCTTATATCCCATTGGAGAACTGATTTGCGGAAATAATTTTTCACAAAAATACGTGCCATTGAATTACCGTATGGTGCTTTAACTTTTAAATCGTTGTTTAAGCGTACGTTTGGACGCGAAGAAAAATGGTAAAAGTGAACCCCAAAATCGGTGTTTCTTCCGGGTGAAGTGTTAATGACCAGTTCGCCGTAAGGGGTAAGGGCATTTCCAAGTGCCGCTTTGGCATAGCCGTTGTTTGAACGTTCGAGTGGCGGACTGCTTAATTTCACTACCGGAAAATGATTGATATTTTTTTCTACTTTAATATCGTTCGAGTAAATATTGTATATAAAAGTTGGTGTGTAACTGGTTGTGTCATCAATTACAGGGTTTTTGCCTATTTTATACGCTTCTGAAATGCTTGGCTGGTAATTTTTTATCACTTCAACTTCTTTGTTGAGATTGTTGTTTTCCTGACCCGCAGCATACAGTGCCGGCATCAAAAATAATATGCTGTATAGTTTTGCTTTTATGTTCATCTGTTTGCGATTTTATTTTCAAAAAAACAATCAATTTTGCTCAATGGTGTTGGTTGAATCGGGCGTTTCGTTTTCTAAAATGATTGATTCTTCCTCAATTTCTTCAATCTCTGCTATTTTCTTGTTGGCTTCTTCAATAATGCCGTCGGTATTGTCATTGTAATTGTCGGTAATGCTTTTTAGTGTATGTTTCGCCTGGAAAATATCGTTTTTGGCCAGGTAAATATCCGATAATAAGATGAACGACTTAGCCAGCCAGTACTGGTGTGGTGTGTTTTTGCTTATAAAGTCCATAATTTCATTTTCGGCTTTGTCGTATTGTCCTTTATTGAATAAAATCTGAGACTTGAAATATTTCGATTCGGCGCCTTCGAGTGATTTAGTATCTTCGATTAAAAGTTCGAAATATTTTAGAGCTTCATTTTCTTCGCCGGTTAAATAGTACGATTTTGCTAATTTGAAATGGGCTTCACGCTTCATTACATCGGTAATGTTTTCGGTAGCTAGTAATACAATGGCTGCTTTAATGGTTTGTGGCGAGCGATTTAATGCAAAATACGAGCGCATTACGCCTAAACGGGCTTTAATTAGATTCCATTTTGTTCCGGCCAATTGTTCAAGCCGGGTGAAGTAATTCAGCGAAGTTTCGTAATCTTCAGCATTAAACGTTAATTCGCCGGCTTTAATCAGGGCTTGCTCGGTGAAAATGTTATCGGGTTTATCGATTACCTGTTTGTAATATTGAAGCGAGTTTGTGAATTGTTCCTTGCTGTACAACGACTCGGCCAGGTAAAATAAAGCGCTGGTTCTGAAGCTGCCTTCGGGGTAACGTTCGAGGTATTGCTGGAACATATTAGTTGCTTCGGTGTTGCCTTCCATGTAGCTTTTTTCGGCTGCCATATAAAATATTGAATCCTGCTCGTTTACCGTTATGGAAACATGGCTGTCGAGATTGTTAACATAATCAAAATACCCATCAACATTATTCATGTCGATGTAGTTGTTTTTGATGCCCAGCAGTGCGGCTTTCGATTCTTCGCTGTTCGGATATAATTCGACTACTTTTTTAAAGTTCTCGAGCGACGAATTGGTGTTGCCATTGTTGTAATAAATCAGTCCGAGTTGTAATTGGGCTTTTTTCACAAAGTTGCTTTGTGGTGCATCGCTGATTAACCGATTGTATCCGGCAATTGCTTCCTGTATGTTGTTTTGGCGTTCGTTGGTGCGGGCTGTTTCGTATAAGGCATCGTCAACAAACGACGAACCGGGGTAGCTTTCGGTAAGTTGTGTTAGAAGTTCGATTTTTCTGTCCTGATTTTCATCGAGGCCATGGCAAATGGCTTCCTGAAACATGGCATAGTCGGGGTCGTAACTGTTTAGCATACGGGCTTTTTGATAGTACTCGATGGCTGCATTAAACTGGCGGTTCAGGTAAAAGCAATCGCCAATACGGTTCGATGCATCGGCTTCCATTTTGGAGTCTTTTTCGCTAATGTTGATGTATTTGCGAAACCATTCCAATGCTTTTTCGTAGTTTTTTTGGTTAAAATAACTATATCCTACGTTGTAGTATGCTGTTCCGAATTCGGGCAACGAAAAAGCGCCTGGCTCTTTCTGAAACTGTTCGAAGTACTGAATGGCTTTCTCGTATTGTAAAGTGCGATAGTAAGTTTCGGCTATCCAGTATAACGTTTCGGCTTTGTATTGACGGTTGTATTCTCCGTTTTCGAGTGATTTGCTGAAAAACTCAAGAGCTCGGTTGTAGTGTCCGTCGTTTAGCAATTCTAATCCACGATAATAGGTTACTCGTTGGTAAGCTTCTTTTATTGAGGCCGACTGGTTCTTGATTTTTTCGATGGAAGCAATGGCATCGCCATAATTTTTGGTCGTCATATAAACCTTTACCAGGTAATTAAAGGCTACATCGTTTCGTTCCGAATCGGGGTACTTGCTGATGTACTGGTCGAAAGCCTTAATGGTTTCGTTAAAAGGCGAGTACGATAGCTCGTAAGTGAGTTTGGCATAATTAAAAAGAGCATCCCGCTCAATTTTTGGGTCAAAATCGTATTTTGATGCTTGTTCGAAGGCTACACGTGCTTTGTTTTTTTGATCGGTTTTCAGGTAGCAATCGGCCAGGTGATAATACGCGTTTTGTGCCATTAAATCTTTATTCCCGGTTGCTTTCTCAAAGTTGATAATGGCATTTTGGTAATCTTTAGTTTGATAATAGCAATATCCCAACCGGTAAAAATCTTCGGGTGCTTTTCGCCCGTTAACCCCGGGGTATTCTTCGAGATATTTTATGGCGTTGATAAATTTTTTGTTTTCGTAAAAAGCATCGCCAACAATTTTAAGAATTTCATTTTTCTGTTCGGCTGGTGCAGCTTTCGAAAGATTTTCGCCAATTTCGATTACTTTATCGTAATCCTCCATCAGGTAATAAATCTGTATGGTATAATAATCGATAAATCCTTTGAACTCACGATTGTTTTCTAAGGTTGAAAACTCGTCGAGCGCGGTTTTGTAATTGCCCTCCAGGTAGTTAATGTATCCCCAGTAATACGATGCCGATGGTGCGTATTCCGATTTTGTTTTCTTTACTTCAAAAAATGCCTGTTTGGCTTCGTTCAGGTTTCCAGCTTCGAAATTACTGTACCCCGAGAAGAAAGCGAAATCTTCTTTATCGGTTTTCGATAGCAGGTTCTTATCAACCTTTTTGAAATTGCGGGCAGCTAAAGGATAGCGTTTGTTCGAAAACTGTAATCTGGACAGTTCGTACCAAAGCTGATTTTCCCATGGACTTCCGTTGGTTTTGTCGAGGTAACTTTGTATTTCACTTTCGCTTACCCTTTTGTTTTGTTTTACAAGGCACATTAATCTGTAGTACTCCAAATCGAATAGCAATGGCGTATTTTGAGCACTTTGATCAATTAAGTCGGTAAAAATCCGTTCGGCGGCAATATAATTGGAAGTTTGATATAATTCGATGGCCTTATTAAAGCTTACCGGAGTTTGCTTATCGACAGGTAGTAAGCTTTGGGCGTTAATTTGTATCGTAAAGGCTATTAACGTTATTATAATCAATGTTTTATTTCTCATAATCGTTGTTGCTGATTTTGGTTGGTAAAAATAGCTAATTAATTTTGAACTGTTGCAGCACAAACAAAACGAGTTCTCAACAATAAACTGTTTATTTCGTATTTGTAGTATTTATTTTTTACAAAAAAATTAGTTTTGTGTGAAAAAACACAATTTATGGACACTCAATCGTCAATTCTTATCAAAAAAGTAAATGTTTTCCAACGCGAACAGCTTGTTTTGTCGAATGTGAACATCGAAATTGCCAAAGGCGAGTTTGTTTACCTTGTAGGAAAAGTGGGTAGTGGCAAGTCGAGTTTGATTAAGATATTGAACGCCGAAATTCCGGTTTCGCAAGGTAATGTTACGGTTTCAGATTTTGATGTCGATTGCATCTCACGTAAAGAAATACCTATGCTGCGACGAAAGATTGGAGTTGTTTTTCAGGATTTTAAGCTGCTGACCGACCGAACGGTTTATAAAAATCTATTGTTTGTGTTGAAGGCTACCGGCTGGAAAGATGTTAAGGCTATGGATAGCCGTATCGAAGAGATTTTAAATGAAGTGGGAATGTTGCATGCAGCGAAAAAAATGCCGCATCAGCTTTCGGGAGGCGAACAACAACGCGTGGTTATTGCACGGGCTTTGCTTAATAATCCCGAAATTATTCTGGCCGACGAGCCCACAGGCAACTTAGACCACGATACTTCAATTGGAATTTTGAATTTATTTAAAAAAATTAATGCTTCGGGAAAAACCATCGTTATGGCTACACATGATAAACTGATAATCGAAAAATTTCCGGCACGAACACTGGTGTGCGACGATGGTAAAGTTTACGAACCCGAAAGTGAAATGCTGAATTTTAGGGAGTTGTTATAATAAAAGATCGTTAGATTTAAGACATGAGATATGAGACTTTGTTTCTAATAAATTAAATGTCAGCAACTTAGATGATTTGATTGGCAAAATACAAATAGCTCATTGTTAGTGACTTAAAAATATGTGACGAACTATAGAAATCAAGGACAAACTGTTAAAACCAATATAAAAGATAAAAGTTTTGAAAACGATTACACAAGAAATTCAATCTGGTAAGCTGATGGTTTCGGACGGAGCCTGGGGAACTTTTTTGCAACAAATGGGGTTGCAGCCGGGAGAATGTCCCGAATCGTGGAATCTTAAATATCCCGATCGGGTACTCGAAATTGCTCAAAGCTATATCGACGCTGGTTCCGATATGATTGAAACCAATAGTTTTGGTGGCAATGCCTTTAAACTATCGATGTTTGGGCTGGAGGATAAAGTTTATGAAATCAACGAAGCCGCTGCTCGAATTTCGCGTAAGGCTGCGGGATCCAATCGACATGTGTTGGGCTCGATAGGGCCTACCGGAAAAATGTTGATGATGGGCGATGTTACGTACGAACAGTTGTACGAAGCCTTTAAAACACAGGCAATGGGGCTCGAAGCTGGTGGCGCCGATGCCTTGGTAGTTGAAACCATGACCGACCTCGAAGAGGCTACCGCAGCCGTTAGAGCTTGTCGCGATAATACTTCGTGCGAAGTTATTTGTACCATGACCTTCGACAAATCGCCCGATGGTTCTTTTTTTACCATGATGGGTGTATCGCCTGCCGATTTGGTACCCGCAATGATTGATGCCGGTGCTAATATTATTGGTGCTAATTGCGGAAACGGGATGGAAAATATGATCGGAATTGTAAATGAAATTAGGGCAATCGATCCCGAAATACCAGTACTGGTACATGCTAATGCTGGTGCTCCTGTATATAAAAACGGCGAAACCGTATTTCTCGAAACACCCGACCAAATGGCTCAGTTTACCCCCTTGTTAATCGATGCAGGGGCAAATATTATTGGCGGATGCTGCGGAACGACCCCCGATCATATTCGTAAAATTGTGGAAGTCGTAAAGCTTAAAACAGTATAGATTATTAAACCTGAAAGTTTATAGAGGCATGGGACAAAATGAATTATTGCAAAAATTAGCCGAATGTGTTGAGTTTGGAAAAGTAAACAAAACAGCTCCATATCCGCCAGCCATGAAGGGACAGGATGGTGCTGATGAGTTAACCCGGCAGGCACTCGAAATGGGAATAAAACCTTCTGAAATTTTGAACGATGCCCTCATTTTTGCCATGGATAAAGTGGGAGAGAAGTTTTCGCAGAAAAAAATATTTGTTCCACAAATGTTGATATCGGCCAAGGCCATGAACACAGCAATGGAACACTTAAAGCCGTATTTTCAGTCGGGTGAGGTAAAACGCAAAGGCAAATTTATTATCGGAACCGTTTCAGGTGATTTGCACGACATTGGTAAAAATCTGGTGGCAATGATTGTTGAAGGCGCGGGCTGGGAAGTAATTGACCTGGGGGTGGATGTTGATGCCGGTAAATTTAAAACGGCCATTGGCGAGAACCCTGATGCGGTGGTGGGCTTATCGGCCCTGCTTACTACAACTATGCCCAACATGCAAAAAATTGTTGGCGAAATTAAAGCGCAGTATCCCAACGTGAAGCTAATTATCGGTGGTGCCCCGGTAAACGACGAATTCAGATCCGAAATTGGTGCCGATGGGTATTCGCCCGATCCGCAAAGTGCAGTTGCTTATTTGAATGCTTTGGTAGCTTGATAAATGCTTGATGAATCGAAACACGATTTCAACAATTGAACATCTGTTTGCGCAATCCGAATCGGTATTGTCGTTCGATGCAAAAACCCTTGATATTTCGAAGGACGAAATTTTGAGAGGACTGGGTATGAAACTAGGCGATGCCGACGAATACTTGCTTCAACTTATCGAACGGCTGATTAACGAGGCTCGTCCTATGTTGGAGCCCCGTGCTGGATATGTAATCAGCCAATTTTTTTTGGTAAATAAAGGTGCACATGTCATTCATATTGAGGGTCATGTTTTTAATACGCACAAGCAGGTAACGTCGTTGTTGGCTAAAAGCGAATGCCTGGTGCTTTTTGCTTGTACTATAGGTGATAAACTTGAAAAAGAGGCCAAACGACAAATGGCTGCCGGTAACTCGCTCGAAGGATACATTTTCGATTTAATTGGTTCGGAATTTGCCGAATGTGTAGCCGAAAAGCTACACGATGAAATTGAAAAACAAGCTGCGATTCACACCTTGAAAGTAAGCAACCGTTATAGTCCGGGGTATTGTAACTGGCCGGTATCCGATCAGCATAAGCTCTTTTCGTTGTTGGGAAATGCAAATTGCGGAATTCGTCTTACCGAATCATCCCTGATGTTGCCTGTAAAGTCGGTTAGCGGATTGCTTGGAGTGGGGAAAAATATGCGCAGGGTTAAGTATAAATGCGACCTGTGTACAGATAAAGACTGCATTATGCGAAAAAAATAATGCAGTCTTACTTTGTATTCTTATATACAATGTAATTATTTATATATAAAAAGAGGATATTGCAAAATATAGATAAAAACTTAATTTTGTGTATAATAATATGAAAAAATAGATGAAACTAACTGCAAAACAGCTTTTTGATAAGCTTGTGAATGAATATAAAATTATTGGAGAAACAGGTGTAATAAATTTCACGCTGAAAGATTTAACCATTTCAGTAGAAACCAAAGATACCGTCGGAAACTTGCTCCAAGAATGGTTGAAAGCATGGATGACAAGAGAGAATATTGAATTTGAGGAAAATACAAATTCACAGACATTTCCTGATTTTTTATTAGATAAACAAAACCATAAAAAAGGATTATTGGAGGTTAAATCATTTGATTGGGATAGAGGCCCTGGTTTTGATTTGGCAAATTTTGATTCATATTGTAATTCATTACTTGAAAATGCTTATCGGATTGACTCCGATTATTTAATTCTAGCATATCAGATGCAAGGAAGCAGACTGTCAATAAAAAACATTTGGCTAAAAAAGATCTGGGAGCTTTCATGTCCAAGTGGAACATATCCTATAAAAGTTCAGGAAAAGAAACAAGTAATATATAATCTCCGACCAAGCACATGGTACTCAGAAAGAACAAAATTTAAACCTTTTGATTCTAAAGAAGATTTTTTGACAGCATTGAATGAAACCAGATATCAATACCCTCAAACAAGACATACAAACGGGCATTGGCTGAAAAAAGTCCTTAAGAATTACGAAGCGCACACAGGTGTTTCTTTAGTAGTTAAGTAATTTAGACTTCCAGAATACATAACTTCAGCAATTCTTGATGTAATAAACTCAACAACAGGAACAGCAACTGTGTTTCCCAATAAGTCGAAAGCATCATATTCTTTTGTTGGAATTTCGTACCATTCAGGATAACCGAACAAACGCAAACCTTCACGGATAGTTAAACGTCTTAATCCATTTCCATCTGGAACAGCAAGTCGTGAAACATCGGTAGCTACTAAAGTTGGTGCAATGTCATTTGGGTCTAAAATTTTATTAATCTCAAAACTCAGTTTTCCAGTTACAATGTTATAGCCCTTAGGTTTTGTAACATCGTAATCGCGGTATTTTTTTATTCCGTTTGGTGTTTGCTCTTTGACTAACCTTTTTGGATATTCAAACTTCAAGTACCCTTTTAAAACTAAATCATCAAGCATTGACTTTAATTCGTTTTTAGGCTTATCAATGAAAGTATTTATTTGTTCAAGAGTTAGAGCCATACCATCCATCCAATCAATGCCAATTTCAATAGCCCATTGTTTTTTTCTTCTTTCCTTGAACAACCTATTTAAAAGCTTACATTGTTCGTCAGTTACTTCACCTTTGACTCCAATATCCCAACTATGGATATTATTATCTCCACCTCGCTTGTCTTTGATAGATTTACCATATAAATCTTCAATTTCAAAATGCGATAAAAGCTTTTCAACGAATTCAGACTTTAAAGGTTCAAGACCTTTTTCAAGAATACTCTCAAGCTTTGCAAACTTAGGGTCGTTTCCATTCAATTTAACTTTTTCGTCTTTGGTACCAACAATAAAAATACGCTTTCGTGACTGTGGTAAACCAAATTCAATTGAGTCAAAAACTCGCCAAGACACATTATAACCTAAATCATTTTCAAGAGTGTGTAAAATCGTTTTCAGAGTTCTACCAATTTCATCGTTCTTGTTTTCTAAATCGTGTTTAACAAGACCTTCGACATTTTCAAGGATAAAACCATACGGTTTTTTATCTCTTAAAATTCTTTCTATTTCAAAAAACAAAGTTCCTCTTGTATCAAGGAAACCCTGTCTTTTGCCACCCGAACTGAACGGTTGGCAGGGAAATCCACCTAACAAAAAATCAAAATCAGGAATGAATTCATTTCTAATTTCAAAAATATCACCAGCCAAAAAATCGTGTTTGAAGTTATGTTTTAAGGTTTTAACAGCATACGGTTTGATTTCAGAAGTCATCACACATTCTGTTTCAAACCCTAGTCCATTGTAAACATTTTCAAAACCCAGTCTTATTCCACCAAGACCTGCAAATAAATCAATGAATTTAATCTTTTTACTTTTCATTCTTCATTCTTTGATATTTTATTATACTCGACATTTGGATCGGCAGCAATTAACAATGAAGATTCATATTCTTCAATTTCAATTTTTGAGCAACCAATGACTGAAAGGCATTGCATAAAAAAACAGGCACTAAAACTTCCTCGACTAATTTTGCTATCAATACTAGCTTTTGTTTCATGAACACCTATTGCATTCAAAAGAATAGCTAAATCAGCGTTGGACACGCCGCGTTTGACAAGTTCAGATTTAAGTAGTCGTTTGACTTTGTTGTTCCAGTTGTCCATATTTTAGAAACTTGTTATTTGCAAATATGCAAACTGATTAGCGAATATGCAAATTATTTGATAAAAATAAAAACGACAGATAAAAGCGTATATGATTAATTCTACTTTACTAAAATAGAATACGTTTAATTATTAGTATATCTTCCTGATTATTAGTATATTTAAGTCATTATTAATCATC
>JAFGGY010000009.1 GCA_016930365.1 Prolixibacteraceae bacterium
AAAAAGGCTGTCCGATTTTCGAACAGCCTTTGTGTTTTCTATTTTGCTTATCACATTTTTCAGACTTCGAGTGTAGCAAGTGCTTTTTCGATGCGCCCCAGGGTTTCATCCCACCCAATCATTTCACATATTTCAAAAAGGTCGGCTCCCATTGCTGCTCCCACAATGCACAACCTGAACGCATTCATTACAACGCCAAAGCCCCATTCTTTTTCGGTAACAAAGGCTGAAAATTGTTCTTTTAGAGGTGCTGCTTCCCATTCGCCCTGGTATGCTTTCAGAAAACCAAGTACATCGGTCATTATTTCGGGAACACCGGCTTTCCAACGTTTTTTTACTGTTTTGGCATCGTACTCGTCGGGCGCTTTAAAAAAGTAGTAACCCTGTTCCCAAATGTCGGTAATAAAAGTAGCCCGTTCTTTCAACATGCCCATTACTTTAGCCACATAATCTTTATCCGCATCAATGTTTTTGACTTTCAACAAAGCATTAAACATTTCAGCAAGTTCGTAATCGTCTTTTTTCATCATATATTGATGATTGAACCATTTGGCTTTCTCGGGGTCAAATTTTGAACCCGATTTTCCAACGCGGGTCAAATCAAAAGCTTCGATTAACTCGCTCATACTGAACAACTCCTGCTCTGTACCCGGGTTCCAGCCTAATAGGGCCAGCAAATTGACAAAAGCATCGGGGAAGTAGCCTTCTTCGCGATAGCCTTTTGATACCTCACCGGTTTTGGGATCAGTCCATTGCAGCGGAAATACCGGGAAACCCATTTTTTCGCCATCACGTTTACTGAGCTTGCCTTTTCCAACTGGTTTCAAAATTAAGGGAAGATGCGCAAATTCAGGTTTTTCCCATCCAAACTTATCGTATAACAAAACATGCAATGGCATCGATGGCAACCATTCTTCGCCACGAATAACATGGGTAATTTCCATCAAATGGTCGTCAACTACATTGGCCAAATGATAGGTTGGCATTCCATCCGATTTAAAAAGTATTTTATCGTCGAGCCGGTCGGTATTAAACGTTACAGCTCCCCGAATCATATCATTGTCGGTAACATCGACGTTTTCGGGCATTTTAAAACGAACGACAAATTTCTCGCCTGCTTCAATTTTCTGATTCACTTCGGCAGCACCTAAGGTCAACGAATTCTTCAAGTTACTACGAGTTTGACTGTTGTAGGTAAATGTTTCGCCCCGGGCTTCGTATTCGTTTCGAAGGGCATCAAGCTCATCGGCTGTGTCGAAAGCATAATACGCGTTTCCACTATCGATTAACTCCAGTGCATATTGTTTATAGATATTTTTTCGCTCCGATTGACGGTAAGGACCGAATTTACCACCCTCGCGTATGCCCTCGTCGATTTCGACACCACACCAGCTGAGCGATTCCATAATATACTCTTCGGCGCCGGGTACGTAGCGGGTTTGGTCGGTATCCTCGATACGTAAAATAAAAGTTCCCTGGTGTTTACGGGCAAAAAGGTAGTTAAACAAGGCCGTACGAACACCACCAATATGTAAAGCCCCTGTTGGGCTGGGGGCAAATCTTACCCTCACGTTTTTTCGATTCATTGCAGTCGATTTTAAAATTGTGCACAAAGATACATTTTCAAAAATTGCATCGCAACCTTCGTCGCCTGCCTTGCATAAAAACTAAGCAACTTTTTGCCCCGGGGTATTTCCGGGTTCGTTTCGGGTATTGTAGTAAACAATTTCCATGGCTTTCAGAATTGCCTGGTTTACCGGCAACAAAAGGCCACCATACTCGTTGTCGATGGAGCGTAGCTGCATATAAAATTCGGAGTAAACCGGCGCGTATTGCTGAAGCATTTCGTCAAATTGAAGCGGGTCGGTAACCTGGCTTTTTAACAAAGCACATCCGCTGTACAATTTTCGTCCATTTTTATTCACCGAAGCCGCATTACCAAACAAACGGCAAATCAAACCACGATGAGCATATTCAGAACATTTTCCAATGCCATCGGGCACCTCCCCTTCAACCAAAAAACAATGCGGAACCGGCTGGTCTTTATACTTCCAGTAGTGGTCTTCGAGCAATCCTTCGGCATGCAAATAAAAAGCATAAGGCAGAAATTCGAGCGGACTGGCTGTTACATTTTTGCCATGGCAGCATTTGGCGCAGCCTGGCGGGCATTTAAGGGGAACTTTATCGAGAAACGAACGACATTGTGCGTCAACCAACGCAAACATCTGTTCAATTAAAACCACTTTTTCTTGTAAATGCATACGAAAAAATTAAAGCACCATACGTGGTAAACTATTGATTTACAAACTACAATACAATAATCTTCTTCAGCACAACCAACGATGGCTAAAAAATCCGGCGAATATAATTCAAATTTTAATTACGAAGACAAAAAAAATCCGAACAATGCATGTTCGGATTCATTTTTTAAATATTTCATCGTTTTACATCACAATAGTTCGTTATTTTTAAATTTACTCACAATGAGTTGTTTGTGTTTTACAAATTTAACTAAACCATATAAGTTACTGATATTGTATTTATTACAAACAAAATCTAATGTCTCATGTCTAAAATCTAATGTACTATTTACATCAGGAAGATGTTGTTCGCTTCACATTTTTCAACCATTTCGTTGGGCCACAACGATGCTTGAACTTCGCCAATGTGAGCCTTGCGCAGAAAATACATACATAAACGCGATTGCCCTATGCCACCACCAAAGGTAAGAGGCAATTTATCGTTGAGTAACATATTATGAAACAACAAATCTTTACGGTCTTCCATTTTTTCGATTTCAAGTTGTCGAAGTAAGGCTTCTTTATCGACCCGAATTCCCATGGATGATATTTCGAAAGCTCTTTCGAGAATAGGATTCCAAATAACGATGTCGCCATTAAGGCCTATATTCCCGTTTTCGGTTTCGGTTGACCAGTCGTCGTAGTCGGGCGCACGTCCGTCGTGTTTTTCTCCGTTCGACATTAAACCACCTATTCCAATAATGAATATTGCACCATATTTTTCAGCAGCTGCCATTTCGCGCTCAAAGGGTGTTTTATCGGGATACATTTCGAGCAATTCTTCGGTGTGAAGAAAGGTAATATTTTCGGGCAACTGGGGTTCCAGTTCGCGATATTCTTCGTAAATCTGGTATTCGGTTCGCTTCAACACATCGTACAAGCGGCCAACAACCTGCTTTAAAAAACGAAGTGAACGCTGTTCTTTGTCCATCACCACTTCCCAGTCCCACTGGTCAACATACAGCGAATGAATGTTCGAAAGCTCCTCGTCGGCTCGAATCGCGTTCATGTCGGTATAAAGACCGTAACCCGAAGGTATATCGAGCTTACCAAGAGTCACTCTTTTCCATTTTGCCAGCGAGTGTACTACTTCGGCAACCTGGTCGTTCATATCTTTTATCGGAAAATTAACTGCACGTTCAGTACCATTTAAATCATCATTAATACCGGTACCACGTAAAACAAATAAGGGAGCAGTAACCCTGCGCAAACGCATTTCGGCCGACAAATTCGTTTGAAAAAAATCTTTCACCATTTTGATGGCACGTTCTGTTTGCACCGGATCCAACATCGGCTTGTACCCTGCTGGTAATGTTAACTTCATAGCTATATTTTTTGAGCTTTATCAATCAGTTTGCTGCAAAAATATCATTTAAAATGATATTTTAATACAGAAGTGTATTTTTTTAACACATTTTGCAAATAAATGCTCTTCAAATGCAATATTTATTGAATTTTTTGACGAATGGGTTTACATCCGTTCGGGACATTCGATACCGAGCAAAGCCATACCATTGCGAATCACGTTTCCGGTGGTTTGTGTAAGTTGAAGACGGAATAATTTCTGAGCCTCATTTTCTTCTTTCAAAATAGGATAATCGTGATAAAACTGGTTGTATTCTTTTACCAAATCGTAACAATAATTGGCAATTACCGCGGGGCTGAAATTATTGGCCGATTCGCTAACAACCTCGGGAAAGGTTGTAATTTTCTTTATCAACTCAAGCTCTTTGGCTCCCGGCTCGATAGCCATTCCGGTTTGTTGCCAGCTTAAACCCATGTCGGAAGCCTTACGCAACACGCTTTGAATGCGGGCGTAAGTATATTGAATAAATGGGCCTGTATTGCCGTTAAAATCGATGGATTCTTCGGGGTTAAACAGCATGGTTTTCTTCGGATCGACCTTCAGAATAAAATACTTAAGCGCCCCAAGAGCTATTTTACGGTATATCTCACTTTTTTCATCATCGGTAAATCCATCCAGTTTTCCCAGCTCTTCCGATGTTTCTTTGGCTACCTTTATCATTCCTTCCATCAGGTCGTCGGCATCGACCACCGTACCCTCGCGCGATTTCATTTTTCCATTGGGCAGTTCAACCATACCATACGAAAAATGGTACAAATTTTTTCCCCACTCGAAGCCCAGCTTGTCGAGCAAAATTGACAAAACCTGGAAATGGTAGTTTTGTTCGTTGCCAACCACATACACCATTTTATCAATTTTAAAATCTTCGTAACGAAGTTTGGCTGTTCCGATATCCTGGGTCATATAAACCGAAGTGCCATCGGAACGCAGCAGAATTTTTTGGTCGAGGCCTTCGTTTTCGAGATTAGCCCAAACCGAGCCATCGTCGTGCCGTTCGAATATGCCCTCTTCGAGGCCGCGCAGTACCTCATCGCGTCCAACCAGGTAGGTTTCCGATTCGTAATAAATTTTATCGAAATCAACGCCCATATTCTTGTACGTTATATCGAAACCATCGTACACCCACTGGTTCATTTTTGCCCACAATTTGCGTGTTTCAGCATCGTTTGCCTCCCACTTCAAAAGCAATTCGCGGGCTCCGGCCATCGATGGTGCTTCTTTTTCGGCTTCCTCTTTTGTTTTGCCCTTGCTTATTAAATCGGCTATTTCGGCTTTATAAATCTGATCAAATTTCACGTAGTAATTCCCCACCAGATGGTCGCCTTTTAAACCGGTACTTTCGGGGGTGTCGTTTTTACCAGCTTGTATCCAGGCATACATCGATTTGCAAATATGAATGCCACGGTCGTTAACAATATTGGTTTTGACCACCTTTTTACCATCGGCTTTTAGTATTTCGGAAATTGAATAGCCAAGTAAATTATTGCGAATATGCCCCAAATGTAAGGGTTTATTGGTGTTGGGCGACGAATATTCGACCATAGCCAGCGGCGACTCGTTGTTCGCATTCCGGTATCCAAAATCATCGATTTGGAAAGCTTGATATAGCTCGTTAATCCAGTATTTAGAAGAAACAAGCAGATTTAGGAAACCTTTAACCACGTTGAATTTTTCGATTTCGGAAACATTAGCAACAAGATGCTCGCCAATTTCGGCAGCCGTTTGTTCGGGTCCTTTTTTCGAATGACGCAAATAAGGAAAGACTACAACGGTTAAATCGCCTTCGAATTCTTTTCGGGTCATTTGGGTTTGAACCTCTTCGCTTTTAATTTCAACAGCATACAAGGCATTGAGTGCCTTTGCCACTTCGTTCCGGATAAGTAAATCGATATTCATTTTAGAATGATTTTTAGAATGCGCCGCAAAGATAAACAAATCGGCAAATTATCGGAATTATCGCACAAAAACCAGGTGGTTTGCTTCGGAATGCTGATTACTGAAAAAATATCCATCGGAGTCGAAGGCCTCTAATTCTTCAAGCTTTTCGATTCGATTTTCGATGATAAAACGAGCCATCATTCCACGAGCTTTCTTTGCATAAACCGTTACCATTTTTAGCTGTTGGTCTTTCTCTTCGTAAAATGAAACGTTCACCATCTTATTTTTAAACTTTTTTACATCAATGGCCTTTAAATACTCGTTCGAAGCCAGGTTAACCAAATATTTTTCGCCCGGCGATTCTTCAACAGCTTTGATAATAGTTTGGGTAATGGTATCCGTCCAGAAAGCGTACAAGTTCTTTTTGCCCCAAAACCCATGGCGAGTACCCATTTCGAGCCGATAAGGCTGAATAAGGTCGAGCGGACGAATAACGCCGTACAAGCCCGATAAAATTCGCAGCGTTTGTTGGGCATAAGCTACATCGGCAGCCGACAAACTCGCGGCATCGAGCCCTCTGTAAGCTTCGCCTGCGAACGAATACATTGCCGAAGCCGAATTTTGCGTAGTATGTTTTGGCCGCCAATTGGCAAAGCGGTCGTAATTCAGCAATGCCAGTTTTTGGCTCATTTTCATCAACACAGCCAGTTCATCTATCTTAAATTTGCGTAAATCTTCAATCAGCTGCCCGGCTTGTTGTAAAAACACCGGTTCGGTATATGCTCTTGTTGCCTCATGGTGCTCATGGTGCGGCATAACGTGCATATCTTTGGCGGGTGATAAAATTGCTAACATATTTTGGATGTTGGTTATTGGCTGTTGGCTGTTGGCTGTTGGCTGTTGGCTGTTGGCTGATGGCTGTTGGCTTTTACGATTCGGTAAGTTTTATGCCATCGGTGCTTATCACGATTCGCTTTTCTTTGTAAAGGGCACCGATTGCCTTCTTGAACGATTTTTTGCTCATTCCCAGCTCTTTTTTAATGATTTCGGGGTCGGTTTTATCGTTAAATGGCAAAAAGCCCTGGCTCCGTTTTAACTTCTCCACAATTGGGTCAAGCTTCGAATCAATTTTCTGATATCCCTGTTTTTCAAGGCTCAGGTCGATTTTTCCATCTTCGCGAATTTTTTTCACAAAGCCTTTTCGTTTGTCGCCAATGCGAATTTTTTGAAAAAGTTCGTTGTGATACAACATTCCATGGTGACTTCCATTTATAATAGCCGTATAACCCATATCCGATTTAGCGGCAATAAGCAAATCCACCTCATCGCCCTCTGAATATTCAGAAGTGTCGGAATCGAAAAAGCGTGAAATTTTGGATGAAGCAACGATGCGACCGCTTTTTTCATCAACATAAACGCACACCACATAGCTTTTACCCTCTTCCATTTTCATTTTTTGTTCGCGAAACGGTACAAGCAGATTTTTGGGCAAGCCCCAATCGAGAAAAGCCCCTACCCGGTTTACCTCTATCACCTTTAGAAAGCCAAACTGGCCAACCATAACCGAGGGCATATCGGTAGTTGCCAGAATACGGTCGTCGGAATCGAATGAAATAAAAACTTCAATTTCGTCTTCCTCTTTACTATTTTCGGGAACATAGCGATTTGGCAAAAGAATTTCGCCGTATGGACCTCCATCGAGATAAGCGCCTTGTTCGGTGAATTTGACTATCTCGAGTATGCAATTTTTTCCTATTCGTACCATTTTTATTCTGTAAGTTGACTGCAAAGGTAACGAAAGCAAACGGTTTAGCATGCGGCAGTATAATCATTCATCACCTATCATCAACTTTTATATATCGAAGCCGATTATCGGAACAATATTTCTCGAACTGATGGATCTGGCTTGAAAATGCAAGCATAAAACCTCCACCGCCTGAACCACACAGCTTAAAAACAAAATTACGACTATTGAGCCCTGCCCGAAAATGTTTCTGAAACGAACGAGGAATCATAGCCGAAAAATTTGCCAGCTGAAAAGCAGAAATCATTTTTAACTTCTCATATTCAAATGGTTCTCCATTGGCGGCCGCATTTACCAATTGAAGCGTCGGTTGTAAAAACGTTTTGCCGGCTTGCTTTGTAAATTGAGCTTCCAACATTTGTTGTCGAAACCAGGCGACATGTTCTTTGGTTTCGGATTGAATCCCGGTATCAACAAGGTATAACGAAAAACCATTCAAAACCGACAACCAGGAGGGCGCAAGCATAACCGGCTCATTTTCAACCACAACTATTGGTCGTTTAAGGTATGAAACCAGCGGATCGACTCCTGAACTTTGACCATGAAAATAACTTTCGACCTTTGCCAAATGTTGCTTCAATTCCTCAATTGAAACGTTTCGATTTAAGGCATATTTATGATACAATGCTGCAACCAGGGCTGCCGAGCTACCCAATCCATACCCCTCGGGAATGTTCGATTTAAACCATAAACCTTTCTCAATATCCTTTTTAAACGCTGCCAAATTCAAAAACGAAAATGCTTCGTTTTTCGATATTAAAAAATGAAAAAGATTGCGTAGCGAACAATTTGATTCATATATTGAATGGTTCGCAATTTCGCTATTAACTGATGAAAAGTTTAATTCTCCCGAAAAACGATAAAATGGAATAGCCAGCCCACTGCCACCTGCAACCAGGGCATATTCACCCAATACCAATATTTTAGACGGAAAAATCATTTGCGTTTCGGTTCAATTTGCTCAGGCCCGATTCCCATTTCATCGTCAATCCATTGCTGGTTTTCGCAATGCCCAAGCAAAGAATCTCGAATAAACCCGTGTACAATTTCTTTTTCGCTTTCGGGGTAAAGCAAATGAATATTAGGACCGGCATCGAGCGTAAAACAAACCCTGGCACCGGTTTGTTCCCTAAATTGACGTATTTCTTCGAGCAATTGAAGAGAGCCGGGCTTAAGCAACAAACCATCGTCCGACGAGGTCATTAATAACGAATGCAGGGTAAGCGCTTCGTTTTCAACAATCGAAGCAAAGGTTTCGAAATCGCCCACCTGCATTGAAAACATTAGAGCCTGTAAGTTCTCGTTTGCCTGCCGATAGCGTGCGCTGGCAAAAGGATGTACATTCATTAGGCTGTGCCCCATGCTGCTCGAAACTTTTTTGGGTGAACTACTGACCAACAATACAGCATCGCGCATTTGCTGAAATAAGGGTGCATTTTTAACCCGAAGTGGCGAAGCATAAATATCGGATGTTTGGGGCAAACCGTCGATTTTACCCCAAGTTGCCCACTGACCAAAAACCGAGCGCGAAGCACTACCCGACCCCAAACGCGCAATAAACGAAGCCCGATTAAAAAATGCCGGTGTATGAGTTGGGTTACGCTGCAAAGCATACTCCAAAGACACAAGACACAAGGCCAGGGCACTCATCGACGAAGCCGAAGAAGCAATGCCTGCTGAGTGTGGAAAACTATTGCGACTTTGAATTTCAAGAGCATATTCATCGATAAAAGGCATTTCATTCCGAAGGGTTTCGATATAGCGTTTTACTTTTGCTTCGAAATCGGGACGATGCTCTTCTTCAAATAAATACTTAACCTGCAAGCCACTATGTAATCGGTATGCTTTTAATGTGGTAATGGTATGTGCATTTTTCAAAGTAAGGCTAAGCGACGCATTATTAGGTAGTTGCGCCCCATGTTTTCCCCAATATTTTACCAAAGCAATATTCGAAGGGCTTTTCCATGTTGTTTCGAAATCGGGTTTCATGTATATTCGTAATTTATTTTAGTCTGAAAATTTATGTATAAACAGATTTCAGACTTTAAGGTTTAAGCAAATTTCATTATGGTAAAAGAAGCGGTAGTTTTAATTAATGTGGGCACACCCGATAATTACAAGGTAAAAGCTGTACAACGTTACCTCAGCCAGTTTTTAAACGACCCGCGGGTAATGGACTTACCATGGCTTTTGCGAAAAGTATTGGTTAACGCCATTATCGTTCCGTTTCGCGCTCCTATATCGGCTCGTTTGTATCAAAAACTATGGACCAGCCAGGGCTCGCCCCTGCTCACCAACTTGCTCGAAGTTCAAAAAAAGCTGCAAGCGCTTTTACCTCCCCATATCGATGTGTTTGCCGCCATGCGCTATCAAAATCCATCGATACCAAACACGCTGGAACAAATAAAAAAAGAGGGCTACGACAAGGTTACCCTTTTTCCTTTATTTCCACAATATGCTTCATCGACCACCGGTACAGCCATCGAAGCCGCGTTAAAAATTATTGGCAAATGGAATGTTATTCCCGAAATCAGGACTATAGAGCAGTTTTATCTACATCCTGCTTTTATCGATGCTTTTGCTCAAAAAATTGAAAGCCATCATCCCCGGCAGTTCGATTATATTGTTTTTTCGTATCACGGCCTTCCGAATCGTCAGCTAAATACGATTCACCCTGAGATTAAAGCTTCGGAATGTAGCTGTAAAGAAGAAATGCCCGCACACGGAAGATACTGTTACAAAGCAGCCTGCTACGAAACAACCCGTTTGTTGGTTAAAAAACTGCAACTCGATGAAGGCACTTACAGCACCGCATTTCAATCGCGCTTATCCAAAAACTGGATGTCGCCTTTTACCGATTCTACACTAAATGAATTGGCTCTTATGGGCAAAAAACGCATATTGGTAACAGCGCCGTCCTTTGTAGCCGACTGTCTCGAAACAAGCATTGAGATTGCCGATGAATACCGAAAGATGTTCGAAAATGCAGGAGGCGAAAAACTCACTTTGGTTGAAAGTTTAAATGCTGATGAACAATGGATTGAAGCATTACATCAGATTATCAACGACAAAAAAAATAGATTAATGGCTTTTTAGAAAATAACAAATAAACTCCGAGACTTATAGATTTTCGAGATTAATGAATCCTTTTTTCAGGGCATGCATCTCGGCTTCTGCCGTATTATTCACAAAAACCATTTCTGGCTCAGATGGCTTTATCTGCGATTTGATTCTTCGCATCTGTCTTTTCCTGTTTTTTTGGCCTACGCAACGTATATATATGGCTTTAACCCTACCCGGATACTGCTTAACAATTTCGTTATAAATAAATGGATCGCGCTGACCGCTATCGCCAATTAAAATAAATTCATGACCCTCGTATAAATTCAACAAGCTTTCAATTTTTTCTTTTTTATGAAAATGATTGCCCCCACCCGTTTTCCAAAATTTCAGAATATTGTGATGCAGTTTTTTCAAAATAAAAACGCCTGCCGGCATATGGTTAATAGCAAAAAAATCGGTCAGCAAGTCATACAGATTCCATTCGCTGCTCGAAACATAAAAAAAAGGATAACTGCGTTGCCCATCGGCGCCTTTAACCAACGAACGGTAAAACTTTGCCACCCCCGGAAAAGGCAATCGTGTATGCGCATTTTTGAGCAACATCAGGCGCAATTTTCGCAACAATTGGGTCGAATGTGATATCAACACCGTATCGTCGATGTCGGACACCAATATGCGACGATTTGCATCGGCAACAATACGAACCTGCCCGCGTGCATACACCGTCGGCTGGTTCGCAACCACCTGGTCGAGTAGCTCGTAATAAACGTGATGCCAGCCCCCGTTTTTATAGTTCGAATGTTCATGCCTTGGTAATTTAAAGTGAAAAGAAAAGTGCCCGTACTCATCGGTTGAAGTATAGGCCGTATTGCTTCCAAAAACAATTTTAACCCGAACACCAGGTATTCCATCGCTCGAAAAACGTTTTATAGTAGCTAAAATGTTATGCCAAACTTTTTGCTGGTAATGCGGTTTTGCCAAACCTTTGTCTTCGATAACCATTCCCTTAAGATAAAGTTCCGAACTGGTACCATAACCTCTGAATGCCATAATCTTAGGCACACCCAGCCATCCGGCCTTCTGTTTTACCCAAACAAATAAACGGCGGAAAGGCTTTTTTATAAACCGAAAAACAGGCTTAAGCGGCTTCAACGACTCCATTTTTTTCATACCTTAGTTAAAATGCCATTGCCATTTTAATTTTACCAATATAATTAAAAATGACAGGAGCTTCAAAACATACAAGCAACAAACATGTTTTGTTCGTAGCTAACCCAAAATCGGGGAAAGCCAACAGCGAACGATTAAGCAAATACATTTCAGATTATTCGAAAATGTACAGCTACGTTTGGCAGCTTTATTTCACCAAAGGTACGAACGATGAGCAAGCCATTAGCGAAAAAATCAGGCATTTTAAACCCGGCATTGTTGTGGCTGCCGGTGGTGATGGCACCATAAACCTTGTAGCCCGTTTGCTGCTCAAAACCACCATAAAATTAGGAATTATCCCAATGGGATCGGCTAACGGATTTGCTTATAATTTGCGAATACCGGTAAATATCGACCAGGCCATGAAAATTATATTCACCGCCACAGCAAACCCGGTTGATGTTTTAAAAATCAACAAACAACACTATTCACTGCACCTATGCGATATTGGAATTAACGCCCGTACCGTGAAACGTTTCGAGAAAGAAAACTCGAAAGGATTAAGTGGCTACGGCAAACAACTTTTCAAAGAACTATTTGCCGGTAAAACCCATTTTAAATACCAGCTAAACATCGGAAAATTTGTAAAAAAATCGAGAGCCGAAATAATTGTTATAGCTAATGCCAGGGCTTTTGGAACCGGTGCTCAAATTAACCCCGAGGGAATTTTAAACGATGGGAAATTCGAAATGGTAATTATTAAACCTTATCCCTGGTGGGCTGGTTTTATGCTGCTGTTTTCGTTTTTCACCGGCAAACTTCATCGTATGCGCTATGTGCGTGTTTATAAAGCATCGCAAGCCCGGATAAAACTTCGAAAGCCCCAGGTTTTTCAAATAGATGGCGAAATACTCAACGATGTAAAAACCATCGATATTGAAATAATTCGCCGTGGAATCCAGGTAATATTTTAACTCAAGCATGCTCTAATGAAATTACTTTTCAGCCATTAACAGCCCACATCATATATAGAATTAATACAAATTAAGCATGGCACAATAATTCAGTTCGCCAAATTCCGCTAATTTCGTATTTTAGCATTCATCAAAAAAAATCAGAAATTATGACAAGTTTACAAGGAACAAAGACCGAACAAAATCTGTTAAAAGCATTTGCAGGCGAATCGCAGGCTTATCAGCGTTATATGTATTTTGCCAAACAAGCCAAAAAAGAAGGGCTGGAGCAAATTGCCGGAATATTTGAAGAAACGGCCGACAACGAGACACAACATGCCAAGCGTTTTTTCAAATTTTTAGAAGGTGGAATGGTTGAAATTACAGCCATGTACCCGGCCGGTGTTATTGGCGACACACTCGAAAACCTGAAAGCTGCTGCCGATGGCGAAAACGAAGAGTGGGCAGATCTCTACCCCGAATTTGCCAAGATAGCCGAAGAAGAAGGGTTTAAGCAAATTGCCAATGTGTTTAAGCAAATTGCCAAAGTTGAAAAGGCACACGAAGAACGCTACCGAAAACTTTACAACAACCTCGAAGCTGGCATGGTATTCAAACGCGAAGATAAAGTGATATGGAAATGTCGTAACTGTGGATTCCTACACGAAGGCACAGTGGCTCCCAAAAAATGCCCGGCCTGCGACCATCCTCAGGCACACTTCGAAATTAAATGCTTTAACTATTAATACTCTTTTTTACGAAAGATAAAATCAGGGGTTGACTGCCTAATGGCAACCAACCCCCTTTTTTTTAACCCATTAAACTTTAACTGGCCTTTTTGTAAAAACGATACTTTTTCTTTTTAAAGAATTTTGGTTTCTTCTTTCTTTCTGAAGTTATTGCCTCAGCAACTTCGGTAGCTTTGAAAAAACCTGTATTTTCACGTAACGTATCCGAAAAATGCTGAAGCTCTTCAGCACTTGCCGACATTTCTTCGGCCGTGGTTGCACTGGCCTGAATGTGAATATTCATTTCGTTAATTGCATTATTGATTTGGCGTGCGCCAAGGTCTTGCTCACTACTGGCCTTGTAAATCAACGAAACAAGATCGCTCGTTTCGTTAATAAGTGCAACCGTTTCGCCAAGTTGATTGCTGGCATTTTGCGAAATATCTGAAGCTTCGTTTGACAATTTTTTTATTTCGAGAGCAGCATCTTTGCTCAAATCGGCCAATTTCCGTACTTCGGCAGCTACCACAGCAAATCCCGAGCTGTTTTCTTTCGATCGTGCAGCTTCAACGGCAGCATTCAACGATAGTATATTGGTTTGAAGGGCGATATCGTTTATTAGCTTAATTTTTTCATCAATCCGATTAAGCGCCTCAATAGCCTCGTGAGCTGAGTAGTTGCTGCTGCGAATCGATTCGCGCGCATTTTCAGCAATATTGCTGGTTCTCGACGAATTATCGGAGTTTTGAGCAATGCTATTTACCATTTCTTCCATCGATGCTGAAATTTCTTCGATGGATATCGCTTCGTTGCCAGCGCTCGACGATAAATCGTCGGACGTTGTTTTAAGCTGAATACTAGCTTGGTTAATTTGTAATGATACATCCTGTACAGTACGCATTATGCTACCCAATTCATTTGAAAGTGTCATTACCGACTGATTCAAAGCACCTATTTCGTCTTTTCGTTTCAAATCATGTTCAGAAAAATTAAACCGGGTATAGCCTTTTGCCATTAGCCTAAGCCTGTCTTCGACCTTATTTAATGGGCGTTGAATACTTTTATGTGTAATATAAATACAAAGCCACGAAACTAAAATAATAACGGTTAACGACAACCACTGAGGATATATATCGGGAATTGTTGCACTTACACGAGTGCCAATAGCAACAATAAAAAGATTTATCATCCAGACTAAACCGATTCGAAATAATAAATGATTTCGAAACGAAATTTTCAAAATCAAATACGCAATAGGTAGTCCTATACACAAAATGACAATTATTCCTCTCAAAACAGCATCCATATCACATTGTTTAAGTATATGTTCTATATATAAAATATATAACTTTAATCTACTTCAAATGTATATTTAAGATGTGACTTTTCAATACAATTTCAATACAATTTGATGAACACACCAATTGGCGTGATAGAAGTCATATTTGCTTTGACAAGATGAGATTCAGACAAAAAAAAATACTACAACCCATTAAAAACCGGATTGTAGTATCTCTTAAACGTTGTTTATGGTGCTTAAACCTCTCTAAAATATTCTTTCGATGCGCTGCATATCGGGCATAAAAAATCTTCGGGTAAATCCTCGAAAGGTGTACCGGGAGGTATTCCCATTGATGGCTCTCCCACTTCGGGATCGTAGGTATAACCACATATTATACATACATAATCGGATACGGGTGCACCAGTTGTTTCAAGCTTTTCTTTTGTTTCAACATCGCCTTTCTCTTCTTTGTTTTCACCAAGTTTTTCGGGTGGAATATAAGTAGGTGCATTTTTAGGCGAACGCATTTTGTAATGTTCGTGATAGTAATTATACGTAAGTGCTTCGTTATCGCTAAGCTTTTCGGCTGAAACCACTTCGCCAATAAACAAAATATGCGTACCACAATCAACCTCGTTTACTACCTTACATTCAAAAGCAGCCACACACGATTCGGTAACTATCGGAATGCCGAGCTCGCCTGTTTTATAGTCGTAATGCTTAAATTTATCGATATCGCGCCCCGATTTAAAGCCAAAATCGCCTACGATAGCCACGTCGAGGTCTTTTTGCAACACCGATAACGAAAATTTTCGGCTTTTCTGAATAAATTCAGTAGTATAATTATCCTTATTGCAACTTACTGCTATTGTTTCGGGCTGTGCCGTAACCTGGAAGCCTGTATTTCCGGCATAACCGGCTTTCTGTCCATTGTACTCGCTGGCAATAATGTACAAGCCGTACGATAACTTTGTAAAAGAAGAATAATCAATCATAATGCTGAATTTTATTTTTTACGTTGTTGACGTGCCATTTCTTCCTGCTTGCGTTGCATATCTTCAAGGCGTTTCTGGAAACCTGATTTTTTCTTCTTAGTTGGTTTTTTCTTATTTGAAAGCAACTGTGCCCGCACCTTATCCTCGTCAATCGATTTACGAATGATGTAGGTTTGTCCAATGGTGAAAACGTTGGCAAGGAAGTAGTAATAACTCAGTCCTGATGCGTACGAGTTCAATATAAACATAAAGAACACCGGCATAAAATACATCATGTATTTCATTCCGGGCATTGCGCTGGTATCTTGCGTCTGGCTGGTAAGTCGGGTTTGAAAAACAGTTGTTACGGTCATCAGCAGGGTAAACAAGCTTACATGATTTCCATAGCCAAAAGGTACGGTAAAGGGTAAATTCAGTATTGAATCGTAGGTTGAAAGGTCGGTTGCCCACAAAAAGCTTTCCTGGCGCAACTCGATAGAGCCGGGGAAGAAGTAAAACATGGCAATAAGTACCGGAAACTGGAACAGCATTGGCAAACACCCACCCATTGGACTTACTCCTACCTTTTTATACAAAGCCATGGTAGCTTGCTGCTTTTCCATAGCCTTTTCTTTGGGGTATTTCTTACTAATCTCATCAATTTCGGGTTTCAGGGCTCTCATTTTCGCCTGCGAAACATACGATTTATAGGTAAACGGGAAAACGATTAAACGAATCATCACCGTAAGGATGAGGATAATAACCCCAAAATTATCGATAAAGCGGCGTAAAAAGTTAAAGGTTGGGATAATGATAAACTTATTTACTTCGCGAACTACCGGCCATCCAAGATCAATTAATTTTTCGAGCTCGTAGCCATGTTCTTTCAGGGTTTGGTAGTGGTTCGGTCCAAAGTAAAACGACATGCCGTAGTTTCGCTCCTGCCTCGAATCGAAAGCCAAGCCTATATCTGACGAGAAATATGCCAACGCCTCGGTATTGTCAGTATCGTACTTATCCGATTTAATTTCAGCATTGTCAAAAGCTTCGTCGGCCATTAAAACAGTAGAGAAAAACAGCTGTTTGTAACCTATCCATTTAATTGGTGTATTTAGCGTTTCCTCATCGTCTTTGTTTTGATTCAGCTCATCCAAATCAGCATCTTTAAACTTGTAGTAAATGGTTGTATAACGGTCTTCGCCAAACTTCGACTGGCGTTCTTGCCGGGGTACTTCATAACTAAAATTCAAATTCAGAAAACCGGTATTGGTATTGATAATTTTCTCAACACCATTCATTCGGATGTCGTAATCGACCACATACGAGTTGTGTTTTATGGTATAAACATAGTCGATGTAGCGGCCATTTCCGGCATTCAGACGCATGACCAATTCGTTGCTTTCGCCGGGGTTTTCTTCGTTAAACTTAATCCGGCCTTCGCGTCCAACAGGTACTTCGGGGCCACTAACCGTTATATTTGAACCACTAAGCTGAGGTTCAAAAAATAAGTCGTCGGTTTTGATGCTTCGGTTTTGAGCAAAAAACGAAAGATTATGTATCGTTTTTTCAGGTTCGATAAGCATCAATTTTGTTGAATCGTGTCTTTTATAGTTTTTCAACTCTACTGAATATACACGGCCTCCTTTGGTCGATACCACCACGCGCAACAAGTTATTCTCAAGAGTGATAAACTCTTCTTCGCCTTTAGCTGCCACACTAAAGTCGCCATAAAGATTAAACAATTCCGAATCGGCAGCCAATGAGTCGACTTCACTTTCAATATCGGTAATTGTTTCAGTTTCAAGGTTGGTTTGTTCCTCTTGCTCGCGTAATTCCTGCTCCAGTTGTCGCTGAACGATTTCGATTGAATCGCGTTTACGCTTTGCCGCTTCAATTTCTTCCTGCGATGGCTTGTTCAGATAGCTAAATCCAATCATTACCAGAAAAATAAGAACAAGACCTATCGTTGTATTTTTATCCATTGGTTTCGATTTTATGTATTTGGTTATTTATTTATACATGCATTTACAAATCCCACAAAAAGCGGACTGGGTTTTAAAACGGTACTGCTGTATTCGGGATGATACTGAACACCAACAAACCACTTATGATTTTTAAGCTCGACAGCTTCAACCAGGTTGGTTTCGGGATTTTCTCCAACGGCAATCATTCCGTTTTCTTCAAATTCGCTCAAATATTTATCGTTGAACTCGTAACGATGGCGATGGCGTTCCGAAATAAGTTCTTTTCGGTAAGCATCGTAAAGTTTGCTTCCCTTTTTAATTTTACAGGCAAAAGCGCCCAAACGCATGGTTCCGCCCATATTGGTAATGCCTTTCTGTTCTTCCATCAGGTCGATAACCGGATATTTGGTTACTTCGTTCATTTCGGTTGAATCGGCTCCATCGAATTGAAGTACATTGCGGGCAAATTCGATAACAGCAACCTGCATTCCCAGGCAAATACCGAGGAACGGAATATTATTCTCGCGGGCATAGCGTGTAGCTTCTATTTTACCTTTTATACCTCGATGACCAAAGCCCGGAGCCACCAGAATTCCGTTGTATTTTTTAAGTATCGTCTCAACATTACGATGCGTAATCCCTTCAGAATGTACATATTCAAGACTCACCTTGCACTCGTTAACCGCACCGGCATGAATAAACGATTCGGCTATCGACTTGTAGGCGTCGGGTAATTCGACGTATTTACCCACCAGGGCAATTTTTACGGTTTGTTTGGGATTTTTATGTTTTTCGAGAAATGAAATCCAGGCTTCGAGGTTCGGCTCTTTATCGGGCTCCATTCCAAATTTATTAAGCACCGTTACATCGAGCTTTTCTTCTTTCATTTTTATCGGAACCTCGTAAATGGTGGGCACATCAATCGACTGCACCACCGACTGCTCGTCAACGTTACAAAATAAAGCCACTTTTTTACGAATTCCTTCGCCCAGGTCGTGTTCGGTACGTAAAACCAGTATATCGGGCTGAACCCCGTTTTCGAGCAGGGCTTTAACCGAATGTTGAGTAGGTTTGGTCTTTAATTCGCCCGAGGCATTCAGAAATGGCACCAGCGTTAAATGTATAACCATGGCCGACTTACCCAATTCCCATTTCAACTGGCGAACAGCTTCGATATAGGGCAACGATTCCATATCGCCAACCGTACCGCCTATTTCGGTTAAAACAAAATCGTATTTTCCTTTGCGCCCAAGCAATTTGATGTTGCGCTTTATTTCGTCGGTAATGTGTGGAATAATCTGAACGGTTTTACCCAGGTAATCGCCTCGTCGCTCTTTGTTGATAACCGATTGATAAATGCGGCCGGTGGTTACATTATTGGCCTGCGAAGTTGGCTTGTTTAAAAAGCGCTCGTAATGCCCCAGGTCGAGGTCGGTTTCGGCGCCATCGTCGGTAACATAACATTCGCCATGCTCGTATGGATTAAGCGTACCCGGATCGACATTGATATATGGATCAAGTTTTTGAATAGTAACCGAATACCCGCGAGCCTGTAATAATTTGGCCAGTGAAGCGATTAAAATCCCCTTTCCTAATGAGGACGTAACACCGCCTGTTACAAAAATATACTTAGTTGACAATCTGTTCAATTTTTAGGATTAATAAAAGAATGAGCAAAGATAAAGATAAATTGAATGATAGGAAAATAGTATTCGCAGGCATTACCATATAAATAACAAAAAAACTGCCCGGTGAGTACAGGCAGTTTTTTGTTCAAAATAATTAATGCATATAAATCAGAAATATTGCGCTATTCGTTATCCGATCAACTGTGGAATATAACAGGCTATCAACATAAGGTATTCATCTACAGATTTCTCTTTCGAAGTTAAACATTCCTGGCTCGACAAGCGTACTTTATCAATCTTTTTCAGCACTTCGCGCTTCGTAAGTTTTCGCATTTCGGTATCGACAAGGCACGCTCCAAAGCCGTTTTCATCTTTCGAATACTGAACTTCAAAATCGTCGCAACGTACAATAAAGCAACAGTTTCCTTCCAGGCCGGGGGCATATAAAATACAGTATTCATCGGGACTGTTGCTGTATTTCAACGTCCATGTTTGATAAGCTACATTGTTCATCACGGTGGCTGCATCCGATTTAGTAAGCGTGTAAGCACCAAATTCAGTATTGCTTTCACCTTGTAGTTTCGTTTCGTTCGAATTTGTTGCCGACACTGCAACTGCGGCTACCAACATTGCTAAAATAATTACGATTTTTTTCATGACTATGATATTTTAAAGTTTAAAAAAATTGTTAAGCTTTGTGTTTCGCTTTATATGACCAATTCGGCTTCAAAATGTTACAAATGAGTTTTAGGCTATCGATAAACAGAAGATTTACAACGGTAAATGGCGAAAAAAAGGGGGTGAACGACAACAAAAAAAATTGAAACGACTTTAATCTATTGGTACTACTAAAACGATTATGAGCATGAACAAAAAAATATTATTTCCATTCGCTAAATTATTGGTAGTAGAACCATTATTCTTAATTTTACCGTGTAACAAGCAAAAAGGCACAACAACATGGCACAAAAAAAGCAAAGCTACCGCGAAGCTATTAACGAAATAGAAGAAATACTGGCGAGTATCGAAAATGACGAGCTGGATGTTGACGAGTTGGCGCAGAAAGTAAAAAAGGTTACCCAACTGCTCAACCAGTGCAAAGAAAAACTATACAAAACACAGCACGAAGTTGAAAATGCGCTGAAAGAGATGGAAAGCGAGTAAAAATTCACTTAAGAAGGAAAAGAATAAAAAAATCCATACCGACTGGTATGGATTTTTATCTGTTTGTTTGAAAAATGTGTTCGAAAAGTGAGTTAAAAATTATTCAGATACCACTTCAAATTCGAAATCAACCACCACTTCGCGGTGCAGTTTGATTTTTGCGGTGTGGGTACCTACTTCTTTAACGCCGTCTTTCGGTATTGTAATGTTTTTGCGTTCAATCTCAATGCCTTGTTCGGCAATTTTTTCAGCAAGCTGAATATTGTTAACTGAACCAAATATTTTACCGGCGCTACTGGTTTTTGCACCAATAATTACCTTAACATTCTTGAGGTTTTCGGCAACTTTTTCGGCTTCGGTTTTCAATTTGGCTTCTTTATGCGCTCTTTGGCGAATGTTTTCAGCTAAAACTTTCTTGGCCGACTCGGTAGCAACTACAGCCATTCCCTGGGGAATTAAGTAATTGCGTGCGTAGCCTTTTTTCACGATTACCATATCGTCCTTCGAACCGAGGTTCTGGACATCTTGTTTTAATATAATTTCCATCAGTTATCCTCCTTTTTTATTTCATCAAATCGGTTACATAAGGCAGTAAAGCAAGATGGCGGGCGCGTTTAACGGCCTGCGAAACTTTACGTTGATACTTTAATGAAGTGCCGGTAATACGGCGAGGCAGGATTTTACCCTGCTCGTTAAGGAATTTCTTCAGGAACTCGGGGTCTTTGTAATCGACAAACTTAATTCCGTTCTTTTTGAAACGGCAATATTTTTTCTTTTTGATGTCCACGGTTGGTGGAGTCAAATACCTGATTTCTGATTGATTTGCTGCCATAACTTATTTCTCCTCTGCTTTAGCTTTAACTTTGTTTCTGCGTTTTTCGCTATACTCGATAGCGTATTTATCCAAACGGAAGGTTAAAAACCGAATAACGCGCTCGTCGCGACGGTATTGCAATTCCAGTTTTTCGATAAACGAAGGCTCGGCCTTAAACTCGAACAAATGATAAAAACCTGTAGATTTTTTCTGGATAGGATAAGCAAGCTTTTTCAGCCCCCAATCTTCATCGTTAATGATCTCACCACCGTTGCTGGTAATGAGCTCACTGAATTTTGTTACTACTTCCTTAAATTGTGCTTCCGACAATACAGGAGTAGCAATAAATACAGTTTCGTACTGATTCAACATAATAAATTACCTTTTAGAAATTTTATTTTATTTATTTTTCTCGTTTTCAATTCACGCAAACGACCGGTAATAAAATCGGTTACTTGGATTCGGCGAATTGAGCGCGCAAAAATAGCAATAAAATATTGCCCATCAAACCATTTGGCAAACTATTTCGCCAAATAATGCCCGTAAGCTATTTTTCTAAAAGGTTTGAGCGGCGTTTACATGCCATAATATTTCGAAATCAGGAATGTGAATATTCGTTCAGGCATTATTTTCTTAAAACAAACAGCTGCCTTTTGAATGCCCGAACCAACCAGATAGCGGTATTTTGGATTCTTTTTATCAATTATTTTACTGATTTTGCGTGCCAGTAATACAGGATCTTTCCCTTCGCCTTCTTCTTTTTCGATTATGGCTAACGATTTTTTAAACTGCTTTTCGTACGCACTATTTTCGGCAAGAGCCATCTCGCGTGTTTCGACATTTCGGGTTCTAAAATCGCCCGGATTAACCACAACAACTTTAATATTAAATTGTTTCAACTCAAGTCGCAAGGCATAACTTAAGCCTTCGACCGCAAATTTTGCCGAAGTGTAAACACCCTGGAAAGGCAAGCCGGTTAAGGCTCCAATAGAACTGATATTGATAATCAGACCACTCTTACGCGAACGCATTCCGGGCAATACATTTTTAATGGTATTAATCCAACCATGAAAATTAATATCCATTTGCTTACGGAACATTTCTTCGGGAGCATCTTCGATAGGCGCACCTGAGTGCATCCCGGCATTATTGATTAACACATCTATGCTGCCTTCGTTTTGCAATACAGTGTTTACAGCATTGCGTATTGAATTGCTATCGGCAAGTTCCATAAAAACAGTTTTAACACCTGGCGCAACATCGCATGATTTTCGAATGGTGCCATAAACAATATGCCCCTTTTCGATTAAAACTCTCGACATTTCTTTGCCAAAACCGGAAGATATGCCCGTAATCAATATCACTTTTCTCATGTATCTGATAAATTTGAGCGAAAAATAACATTTTGATTAGAATAAAACCATTCTTAATAATCAAAATGAATAATTTCTAAAAATTGCTACCTTCGCTACCAATGTATTTGAACGATTTTATATGATTTTATTTGGCACAATAGTAAATATTATTACTGTAATTACAGGCAGTTTGGGCGGTTATTTTTTTCATTCGAAGTTGCCACCAAAAATTTTGAAATTGATATTTCAGGGCATTGGTCTGTTTACCATCTTCATCGGTATCGATATGGCTTCGAAAACAAGCAACTTTATTATACTTGTATTCAGCATTATACTGGGAGCTGCCTTTGGCGAATGGATCGACATTGACAAGTACATCAATCGTTTCAGCCTGTGGATAAAACGAAAAATTAAATCGGACAACGAATCGTTTTCCGAGGGTATGATTAGTGCCTTTCTACTGTTCTGCATGGGATCGATGACCATCCTGGGGGCTTTTGAAGAAGGCACAAAGGGCAATTCTGAATTGCTGATTGCCAAATCGCTGATGGATGGTTTTGGCGCACTTGCACTGGCTTCGGCACTGGGTTTAGGCGTAATTTTCTCCATCATTCCACTTTTCATTTTCCAGGGAGGGCTTACCTTGTTATCGTTCTGGATGGGCAATTTAATGCCAGATGCGGTAATTAACGAAATGACTGCTACTGGTGGGCTTATGCTTACAGGTCTGGGCTTATCAATTATGGATATTAAAAAAATAAAAATCATCAACCTGTTGCCGGCACTTGTATTTTCAGTTATTTTAGCTTTCTTATTTGCATAATTTTGAACCAACATGACCAACAAAGCCAGCATCCATATTTTGCAGCAACTTTTCGAACTTCACTTTAACGAAAAGGCAACTAAAACACACCAACTCGCCTCTTCGGGTTCCGAACGGGTTTATTACCGCATTACAGGTGTTTCGAATAGTGCTATCGGAGTTTTTAATAACAACATCAGCGAAAATGAAGCATTTTTCAGCTTCACACTTTCACTGGCTAAATCGAGAGTAGCTGTACCTTCAATCTACGCTATTGCCAAAGACCGTAAGCACTACCTGCTTAGCGACCTTGGCGATACTACCCTGTATAATTATTTAAAAGAAGCAAATTACGCCCCCAAGGCTTTATGCCAGGTAAAAAATGCTATTCTCGACCTATTGAAAATCCAAACTGAAGGCGGCAAACATATCGATTTTTCGATGTGTTACCCCCGCGAATATTTCGACCGTCAATCGATCATGTGGGATTTGAATTATTTCAAATACAATTTTCTGAAAATTACCCACACCGATTTTGATGAGCAAGCCCTTGAATACGATTTTGACACACTAGCCAATGAGCTGCTAAAAGCACCGACCGGCTATTTTATGTATCGCGACTTTCAAACCCGTAACATCATGTTACACAACAACAAGCTGTGGTTTATCGATTACCAGGGTGGACGAAAGGGACCCTTGCAATACGATTTGGCTTCGATATTATTCAGCCCCAAAACCGGACTTAACAATATTCAACGCGAAACACTGCTGGATGTTTACCTCGACCAACTTGAAACGCTGCAACAAATCAACCGCGAACAATTTACCCACACGTTTTACCTTTTTGCCCTGGCGCGCATATTGCAAGCTCTTGGTGCCTATGGTTTTCGGGGAATTATTGAGCAAAAACCCGGTTTTAAAAAAAGCATACCCACTGCCCTGCAAAACCTGTCGTATTTGTTCGAACATAAAATTGACGCTGCTCTTTTTCCTGAAATACAAAAGTGTTTGAAACATTTGCTGCAAAGCCCGTATGCCGAACAAAGCAACGGCCAAAGCACCAAACTAACCATCAGAGTGGTGAGTTTTTCGTACCGAAAAGGATATCCGTACGATCCGTCGGAAAACGGAGGTGGTTTTGTGTTCGACTGTCGTGGGTTGCCCAATCCTGGACGACTTGATAAATATAAATCGCTTAACGGCATCGATGAGCCGGTAATTGAATACCTCGAACAATATCCAGAGGTAAAAAACTTTGTTCAAAATGTAGAAAACACGGTTTCGCCCACCATCGAAAACTATATCGAACGTGGCTTTAGGCATCTTTGTGTAAGTTTTGGCTGCACCGGGGGGCAACACCGTTCGGTTTACAATGCCGAAATTTTTGCCCGGAATATTGAAAACAAATACCCTGTAAGCGTGGTTTTGATACACACAGAAAAACAAAATTGGAATCAAGATGGGTAAAAAGAAATGCGAAAAAAAAGACTACTCGGAACCAGAGAATCCGAAGTTTTTATGCAAAAAATGCCAACGTTCGGCTAAAAAAAAGAGTAAATTGTGTAAGCCTGCAAAATTGTAAACCATGACTAAAGACCTTAACAAATACAAATTCTTCAACCGCGACCTAAGTTGGTTATCATTCAACTACAGGGTTTTAGAAGAAGCTAAAGACCCGAATGTACCTATATTCGAAAGAATAAAGTTTTTAGCCATTTACTCCAACAATCTCGAAGAATTTTACCAGGTACGGGTAAGCTATTATCGTCAATTGCTGAAGAATGCCCAACTTATGCCCGGCAAAATTGAAGAGGTAAACCCGGCAAAAATAATCCATCAGATAAACGAAACGGTTTCGAAATATCAACTTGAATTTCACCGTATTTTCGACGACGAGATTGTGCCCGAGCTCGAAAAAAACAACATCATTCTGCTGAACAAAAACTCGAAACTCACCCCCGAGCAAGAGGAAGAAGTGAATGAAATTTTCACCTTCAGCATTTTAAGCCTGCTTCAACCGGTTTTGTTGGTCAAAAAACGCATCAGACCATTTTTGAAAACAGGCCAGGTGTATATCATTATCGAAATGATTGTTAAAGAACACGCCAACGAAACTACCAAAAGCCAGCAAAAGCGGTACGGACTGATAAAACTACCAACCGACCACAATGTTTCGCGTTTTATCGAACTAAGCCCAAGCAACGGGAACCATTTTATTATGTTTCTCGAAGATGTTATTATGAAACACATTACCAAACTTTTTCCCGGGTACGTGGTCGAAGAATGGTACACCATAAAACTAACCCGCGATGCCGACTTTGAATACGACGAATACGAAGAAGAAGAGCTGATTGACGCAATTAAAAATCTCTCTTCGTCGCGAACACTGGGCAAACCAAACCGTTTTTTGTACGACAGGCAAATGCCGTATCACATTATTAAATACATGAAAGATACCTTCAGGCTCGATAACGACATTGTTGTACCGGGCGGTACGTATCATAACTTCAGAGATTTTTTCAGCTTTCCCAACCCCCTGTCACCCAATTTTGAAAACGAAAAACTGGCGCCCCTGCGCATTCCGGCACTCGAAGAACACGGATTGATAAAAGACGCCATAAAAACCAACGACCATTTAATTACGGTACCCTATCAATCGTACGATTACTTTTTACGTTTTCTCGAACAGGCAGCCATCGACGACAGTGTTTGCGAAATAAAAGCCACACAATACCGCGTTGCCGAACGTTCGGCTGTGGTTAACGCTTTAATGAATGCTGCTGAAAATGGGAAAAAAGTTACCGTTTTCGTTGAACTGAAAGCTCGTTTCGACGAAGAAATGAACCTGCGATACGCTGCCGAAATGACGAAAGCCGGAATTCGCATTTTCTACAGCATTCCAGGCTTAAAAGTTCATGCTAAGGTAGCTATAGTTTTACACGATAAAGAAAAATACCCCGAAGCGATTGATCAGGCTTACATCGGAACCGGAAATTTCAATGAGAAAACGGCTCGTTTGTACAGCGACCATGGTTTGTTTACAGCCAACGACGGAATAATTTCTGACCTGAAAGCCATGTTCAACTATCTCGAAAACCAGGATGAAAAGATTAAATTTAAACACCTTCTCGTTCCCGGGTTCAACCTCATTTCGAAATTTGGAAAACTGATCAACAACGAAATTCAAAATGCAAAAAAGGGACAAAAAGCACATATAATTTTAAAAATGAACGGATTGCAAGATCCGCACATGGTAAACATGCTTTACCGTGCCAGCGAGGCAGGGGTAAAAATCGACCTTATTGTACGAGGAATTTGCATATTGAAAACCGGGAAACGCTACAGTAAGAATATACGGGTAATTCGTATTGTTGACCGATTTTTAGAACATGCCCGTGTGTATGTGTTTCATAATAACGGTAATCCGAAAGTTTATATTGGCTCGGCCGACTGGATGAAACGAAACCTGTATCGCCGTATCGAATGCGTATGCCCGGTATATGACACAAATCTTAAAAATGAATTGATTGACATTCTGAACATTCAGCTTTCTGACAATGTGAAAGCCAGCGAAATAGGTTCAAAAATGGAAAATATCAGGGTTTCGAACAAGCACGAAAAAGTGCAATCTCAAATTGCCACGTACAATTATTTAAAAGAAAAATACAAACGCGAATAGTGTTCAAATTTGGCTAAAAATTTGTTTTTTCAAGCAGGGAAGAAGTAACATAAAGCGGAATACTAGAAAAACATTAATGTGAAGAAATTATCGATTATATTAAGCTTGGCATTTGGGGTCTTATCAATCCATCTAAGTGCACAAATATCGGAAGGCGGCATGCCCTTTTCGTATCACCAAAACCTTAAATCGCTCACGCAGGTTCCAACCGTTGAGCTACGCGAAATAAACATCGACAGCCTTATTCAGAATGACCGTATAACTGGCATCCCTTCGAGATATGGGATAGTTGAAGATCTTGATGTAAATCTAAAAAACGGCATCGAAACCACAACCGACTCTGGAAAGTATTGGCGTTACCGGGTTATTGCCCCCAGCGCCTATTCTTTAAAGTTATTCTTTTCCGATTTTCACATTCCCGAAGGTGCTCAACTATTTGTTTACAACCACGATTATTCAACCATATACGGAGCTTATACTCACTGTAATGTAAACCCTGAATTCAGCTTTGTCGTTGCCGATTTTCCCGGCAGCGAACTTCTTATTGAATATTACGAACCCAACAAAGCTTCGTTCGAAGGTATAGCACGCATCAAACAAATCAGTAAGGCATACCGCAATTTATCGGAGCTGATTTCGGAAAATACAGAGGACAGCTCGTACGATGATGTGAACTGTGGCGAAGGCCTGAACTGGCAGCTCGAAAAGCATGCTGTGGCTAAATATACATTTATGGAAGAGGGCTACAGTTACACGTGCAGCGGAGCTTTAATAAACAACGAAAATTTTGATGGCACACCGTATTTCTTAACGGCCTATCATTGTGTCAGCACCAGCGATGCAGCACAAACCCTTACGGCTTACTTCAATTACGAATCGCTGGGCTGCGGAATGATGAATAAACCCAACAGTCAAACACTCAGCGGAGCCGATTTGCTAACTACCGGCAACAAATCGGATTTCACCCTGTTAAAACTAAAAACCACTCCCCCGCCCGAATATCAACCCTATTATGCAGGCTGGGATTTAAACGAAAACCCTCAATCGGCAGTTTCCATTCATCATCCGGAAGGATTTCGAAAAAAAATATCGTTTGAATATCATCCACCTGTATCGTACAACGAGTTGATTTTTTGGGAAGACAACTCAGCTACGCCCTTAAACTCACACTGGGAAGTGTATTTCGATGCCGGCATGACCGGCAGTGGCTCATCGGGTTCACCACTTTTCAACGAAAACCGACGAATAATTGGTCAGCTACATGGTGGAGGTGATTACGATTCATACTACGGAAAAATCAGCTACTCGTGGGAAAACAGCACACGTTCAGGTCGATTCAGATTCGATGAATTGGCAGAATTTCTGTCAAATGATTCAAGTACTCTTGCTATAGATGGCTATTATCCACCAGAAAACCTGCCCGAGGCTATAATCGGTATCGAAAACAAGTACGTGTGTACCGGAGCACCGGTAACCTTAACCGAATATTCGGTGTTTGATGTTAACAAATGGAAATGGGAAATTTCGCCTGCAACTGTATCCTTTATCGAAGGCACATCGCCCACTTCGCAATCGCCCATTGTGCGCTTTAACGCTCCCGACACTTACACTATACAGCTCACTGTTGAGAATGCTTATGGCAAAGATGTTCGCACATACAACGATGCCATACTGGTCGGGAATAATATTAAAGTAGCCTACGAAACACTGGAGGGAAACAGCATGTGCCTTGCCGATGCCGATTCACTTAGCATTAAAGCCTTGGGGGCAAGCAATTACCAATGGACGTTCGACAACAACAGCCAGGAATGGTTCAACGTTAATAACCCCGACTCTCAAACCATTATCATTACCCAAAAGCCCGGAGCATATATCGACTCAACCATCCATCTCACCGGTATCGTTATAGGAACCCACGGAACATGCTCCGATTCGAGCTATTTCGACATTGAGATCATTACTGCAAGCGGCGACAACATTGCCAATGCTCAACACATTATACCAGGCATAAACGGGCCGTTCAACAATACCTGCGCCGGACTTGAACCTAACGAACCGATACCACCAGCCGGCGAATGTGTATCGCAAAATGAATGGTGCGACGAATTTGGAACTGGCGACGACTATCTGGCTAATACCGTGTGGTTTACCTTTGATGGCCCCGAATCGGGTGCCGTTTCGATTGCAGCTACAGGAATGGATGGCCAGATTGCCCTTTACGAAGCCTATTCGTACCAGAATATTTTAGATGGAAATTACACCATTGTTGCAGCCAACGACGATGCCAGCCTTTCCGATTACACATCGTATATAAAACCGGTAGATGTTAAGAAAGGACAAACATACTGGATTCAGTTCGATGGCAGCCAGGGCAATATTCAAGGCGATTTTTATATCGAATTAACCGAAGAAAAAGGGACTAAAATCGAGATAAACGAGCAAATTGACACACCTAATCTAAAAATATATCCACAACCGGCTAAAAACGATATCACAGTCGAAAGCAGTGCTTTTACAAACTCCAATCAGGCCAGAGTTACCATATACAATCAAATCGGTGCACTGATTTTTTCGGATAATTTATCAATAGTAAACCGTCAAATTACGGTAAACATGGATAACGAATGGAGCAACGGTATCTATCACATTTCGATACAAACAACCGAACATGAGAGCCTTTCAGAAAGCTTCATCTTGAAAAAATAGCACAAATTGCAATTGCTATCGCATTAACCGCACCCCAAAAATACCACCAGCAATTGAACCCGGTTTAGCCTGAAATTTAATGGTTAAAATACCATTACTCTCTTTAACAATTTCTTCAGGCAGTTCATATTCAACGGAATAAAAGCTCTCGTTTTGTGAACCTTCAAGGGTTACGCTCGAAATAACTTTCTGATTAACCAGGATATCAAAACGTCGGCCTCTATCTCCTCCAGCGTAGGTAATTCGTACTTTTTTAGCTTCTTTTTTCGGGTCATTCAAATCGTAACTGAACCAAGCACGTGCATGACGCCAATGACGGTCGAGGTGAACGCCTGCTTCGGTATTTTCTGCCTTAAAGTTATGGTCGCTTTCGGGTTGTTGTTCGCCCGGCGACACATAATCGATTGTTTTTGCCTCAAGTGCCAGCCGTTCTTCTTCTTGCTTTTTCAAATTGGCCTGGCGCTGTGCAAAATTATCGGGAGTGGTAAACGGGAAATATACCTCGTAACGCGCATCGTGTATGCGGTAGAATGGTTCGAGCACCAAATCGTTGTCCGATTCAGGATAAACTGTTCCCGAAACTGAAAATTTTAAGGCTGAAGCTTCAATTTTCTTCGGTTTTAATTCTGCCAATAGATTTTTAGCAATAAACGTTGGAGCTTCGTCAACCGGATAAAGCTTACCATGAGCTACGTGTCCCATGCGGCTATCATCGGCAATTAACCCATCGAGGTTTTCGGTACCGGTTCGAGTCCCCAAAACAATTGGCCCATAAACAAACGAGAGGTAATCCGATTTATCGGGAAGCTGTTCCAATTCAACATGCATAGGAAGAACAAGCTCTACCCTGTCGCCATTTTCCCATTTTCGTTTCAACTCTACATATTCACCCTGACTGGCTTTAATTTTTTCATTTTTACCATTAATTTTTATAGTCATTTCGCCTTCGTTTACCCAGCGCGGATAACGAATGTTCAGTGCAAAGCGCGAAGGTTTATCTAAAGCTACAGTAAACACCGATGTTTCTTCATCGGGGAAACGAGTTTGCTGTGTAATTTTAATATTCTTCTCGTCCCAAGTTAACTCAGAAGGGATAAACAAATTCACGTACAAATTCTCATCATCGTGCGCATAAATTAGCTCGCCATATTTTCCATGATTTTCGATACCGGAGCCGACGCAGCACCAAAAAGCCTCTTCGGGTTTCGAATATACCCGGTAATGCCGCGGTCGCATGGTTGTAAAATACACCAACCCTCCATGTTCGGGGTGTTGTGTCGAAAGAATATGGTTGTACAAAGCACGTTCGTAATAATCGATGTAACGCAACGATTCATCGTAAAAATACAATTGCTTCGAAAGTTTCAGCATATTGTAAGTATTGCAGGTCTCGGGTCCCTCGCGCGATTCAACCATCGACGAAAAATTATCGGCAGGGTGAAAATGTTCACTAACACTGTTTCCACCGATTGAAATTGTGCGTCGCTGCACTACGGTTTCCCAAAAGAATTGAGCTGCCTTGTGCCATTGTTCATCGCCATCGACGGCAGCAATTTCCTGGAATCCAACAACTTTCGGAATCTGCGTGTTGGCATGTAGCCCGTTAAGTTTATCTTCTCCTTTTAAGAGAGGTTCGAGAATTGCACGATGCGACATACGACGCGCCAGTTCCATGTACTTATTATCGCCGGTAATGGCTGCCACGTCAGCAAAAATTTCATTCAAACCACCATGTTCCGAGCGCAACATATCTTGTATTTGTTCGTCACTTAAACCGGCAACCATCTCGTAAAACCAGTCGGTAAGGTCAACCAGCATGGTTTTGGCTTTATCTATTTCGGCTATACGATAAGCATCGAGCAAACCGGCAAATAATTTATGAATATTGTATAGCGGCACCCACTTACCATTAAGCGAAAATCCAGCGGCATCAATTTTTCCGGCCTTAATGTCGGCCCACATTTCCATACCTCCGGGAATTCCGCCCACATAACCGTTTCCATTGGTTTTCTGGCAACGGTCAAGCTCATCGAGCATGTAGTTTAAACGGTCAAGCATTTCGGGATTTCCGGTAGTTACCCACATTTGAGCCAGGGCGGTAAGATAATGGCCACCAATATGACCATCGAGCCCTGTGTTTTCCCAGTTTCCGTAGCGTTCGGCTTTTGGTTCAAGGCCAGCACCAAGCAAATAAGGAGCAAGCAAGCGGTCGGGGTCGTGAGCCAAAATATATTCAGCATCCAAATCCTGTGCATGTTTAAACTCGCTATCAAGTAATTTTACATCCGACAAATGGAATGGTTTCAGATCGCCAGCCATGACATACACAGCCAATGATAAATGGAGTATTAGAGTAAGTATCGTTTTCACTATAATAAAGTTAGGTTATACATTTGTTTTTCAATTAAATATATTAAATGAGACAAGTTGTGATTATCAATGACCGTGGAACTCGCATGAATTTAATCATCCTCTTGGATGCGATCGTTTTACATGCTCGTTTCATATTACTATTAGATTTTAACCCAAAATAAGGCTTTTTTTTGCTATTTGAGAGTAAACATACAAGCTTAAAGTTTAATATTATCTTATTTTGAAACGTCAATTATCTTAAATCAGAAAAAACAGCTCGTTAGATTATTGATATAAGATGCTATACTTTGTTTGTAATAAACTAATTATCCGTAATTTACTCGATTACACCAACTCAATACAAAAAATTCATTTTCAATTACTTAAAAACTATTAACGAACTGTTGCAAACAAAACAAACCATAAAAGTTTTATTTTCCCACTAAAAATCAGTACTGCCCGGTAGAAAGATAAAATTTACTTTTCTACGCTCACAATCTTCAAAAATAATACGGACAACAGTGAAAAAAAAATCTAAGTGCAGAAGAGAAATGTTTCCTCGTTTATTCTAATTTTGGATGAAAAATTTATCTATGTTACGAAAAATAAAAATTCAGTTTCTCTCTCTTTTACTATTAAGTGTGTTTGTTGTATCCTGCACTACGAACAACAAAGCGATTATTAACAAATCGGATTACGAAACTCCCATCAAAGTAGCCTGTGTAGGAAACAGCATAACTTATGGGCATGGCATCGAACATCGCGACAGCCTGAGCTACCCGGCACAGTTGCAACGCTTGCTGGGTTCAGACTGGGAAGTACAAAATTTTGGAGTTAGCGGCCGCACACTAATGAGCAGTGGCGACTTACCCTGGATTAACGAACCGATTTACCAGGACGCTATTAGTTTTCAACCCGATGTAGTGCTCATCAAACTGGGCACCAACGACACAAAACCTCAAAATTGGGCTAACAAAGACGATTTCATGAACGATTATCGCAAATTAATCATATCGTTTCAACAACTGGATTCGTCGCCCGAAGTCGTGCTGTTAAAAGCTGTTCCGGCCTTTTCGGGACGATGGGGCATCAACGGCAGTATAATCAAGGATGAAGTAAATCCCATGATTGAAAAACTTGCCATAGAATTCGATCTTCATTGTATAGATTTGTATTCACACTTTACCGAAAAAGCCAATTTGTTTCCCGATGAGATTCACCCCAATGCCGAGGGTGCAGAAATAATAGCCACCATCATCTTTGAAAAGCTAACCGGAAAGAAACAACATGTGCAATAGATGCGACTGGGGACAATCGCCCGAGATATACCGCGAATATCACGACACCGAATGGGGTGTACCGGTTTACGACGACAAGAAACTGTTTGAGTTTTTGCTGCTCGAAAGTGCACAGGCCGGATTAAGTTGGCTAACCATTTTAAAACGTCGCGAAGGGTATCGCAACGCATTTGCAGGCTTCGACGCTGAAAAAGTTGCTGCCTTTGACAACAAAAAAGTAGAAGAGCTGATGCAAAATGCCGACATCATACGCAACCGTCGTAAAATTGAATCGGCCATAAATAACGCCCGTGCTTTTCGAAAAATACAGGATGAATTGGGAAGTTTCAGTCACTACATTTGGGCTTTTGTAAACCACGCTCCCATTATAAATCAGTTTAAAACCATGGCCGAAGTGCCAGCAAAAACAACACTTTCAGAAAAAATATCTGCCGATTTGAAAAAACGTGGTTTCACTTTTATGGGTCCAACCATTGTATATGCCCACATGCAGGCTACAGGCATGGTGAACGACCACCTGACCGGTTGTTTCAGGCATGGAGAATTGGAAAAAACACACAATACGTGACAAATTGCACTTTTTTAGCCAACGAAATAGGCTATTTTTATCGCTCGAAAAAAATAATTATTAAAGAATTACATAATGGTAAAATATTTTCTTAGTGTATTGCTCGCATGTTCCCTCTTATTAAGTTATGCTTCGGCACAAGATGAAGTAACGGATTCAAACAAGGGGTACATTTTTACTCCTGTAATTGAAATACCGACTACCGACGTAAAAGATCAGCACAAATCAGGTACATGTTGGTCGTATTCAGGCTTATCGTTTATCGAGTCAGAAATGATGCGTATGGGCAAGCCCGAGGTTGACCTCTCCGAAATGTTTGTGGTATGGCATTGCTACAGCAAAAAAGCCGAAAAGTATGTACGAATGCACGGGAACACCAATTTTGGCCCCGGAGGCGCCTTTCACGATGTAACCTGGGTAATGAAAAATTATGGAATGGTTCCCCAGGCTGCCTTTACCGGCTTAGCCATTGAAGAAGATAAACCGGTACACAACGAAATGGACGAAGTGCTGAAAAGCCATGTAGAAGCAATAGTAAAAAATAAAAACAAGAAGCTGAGCCCCGTATGGCACGACTCGTTCGACGACCTTTTGCTGAATTATTTAGGGCAATTACCCGAAAAATTTGATTACGAAGGCAAGGAATATACCCCACTGAGTTTTGTAAACGATTATATGGATATCAATCCCGACGATTATGTTGAAATCGGGTCGTTTACCCACCATCCGTTTTACGAAAAGTTCATTATTGAGATACCCGACAACTGGTTATGGGATGAGATTTATAATGTTCCGCTTAACGAAATGATAGAAATTATGGACTATGCACTCGAAAACGGCTACAGCATTGCCTGGGGAGCCGATGTAAGCGATAAGGGTTTTGCTTCGAAAAAGCAAGGCGTGGCCGTAGTTCCGGATGTGGATATCACAGAAATGGACGACTCGGAGTTATCGAAATGGGAAAACTTATCGGAAACCGAAAAAGAAAATGAGCTTTACAAACTTGACGGCCCGGGCACCGAAAAAGAAATAACACAAGCCATGCGCCAAATCGACTTCGATAATTACACATCGACCGACGACCATGGCATGCACATTATTGGAGTTGCCAACGACCAAAACGACACCCCCTATTACATTGTGAAAAATTCGTGGGGCGACTACAACGACCATGAAGGCTATTTTTATGCTTCGAAACCCTACGTGGCTTTGCGTACCATCGATTTTATGGTACACAAAGATGCTATTCCGAAAAGCATTGCCAAAAAATTAGGCATTAAGTAGAATCAATCAATTCAGACTATAAAAAAAGGGGCTATACAATTGCTTTTGTACAGCCCCCTTTTTATTTTTCTTACGCCTCAATTAATCGTTAAACAAACTATCGCTCAGGCTTTGCAAGGTTTTCTTTTTGTACTTACTTTTTATCAGCACCGACATATTATAGCGGCTTCCACCATACGAAATCATTCGAACAGGAATACCTTCGATGGCTTCAAATACCTGTTTCGAAAACACTTTTTCTTCAGAAATCATATCGCCAACAATACAAACGATGGTTTGGTCGCGGTCAACTTCTACATCGCCAAACTCGTCTAATTCTTCAAGAATCTGATTCAGGTATTTGTCGTTATCGATGGTTAACGATACCGATACCTCCGAAGTGGTAATCATATCGATTGAAGTTTTATATTTCTCAAACACCTGGAAAACAGCCCGAAGAAAACCATAAGCCATCAGCATTCTGTCGGAACGGATTTTTATAGCAATAATATTGTCTTTTGCCGCAACGGCCTTTAAGCCGTCAATGGTTTTATCGTTCGAAATTAGCGTACCACTATCCTCGGGGTTCATGGTATTCTTTAACCGTACCGGAATATTTGCCTCGCGTGCCGGCAAAATAGTAAGCGGATGCAGAATTTTAGCACCAAAATAAGCCAATTCAGCAGCCTCGGTAAACAACAAATTATCAATCTTTTGTGTATTTTCTACGTAACGGGGGTCGTTGTTATGGAATCCATCAATATCGGTCCATATCTGTACCTCTTCGGAGTCAATAGCAGCACCAATAAGCGTTGCCGTATAATCGCTTCCACCGCGTTGAAGATTATCAATATCGCCGTAAATATTACGACAGATAAAGCCCTGGGTAATATAAATATCGTTGCCGCTGTTGATTTCCAAAATCGGCTTAATTAAATCTTTAATTGCAGCAAGGTCGGCTTGTTTATCGGCATTGATGCGCATAAATTCGAGCGAAGGCAACAGCACTGCCTTGTGCCCATTTTCCTTTAATAAATTGGTAACCAGCGCAGTTGAAATCAATTCACCCTGAGCCAGAATAATCTGCTCTTTAACTGGTCCAAATTCGCCATCAACCTGACTTTCGAGGGTATCGAACTGCTCATCGATTATTTTTTGCCCCATTGCCCGGTACTCGGTTGTTTCGTATAAATCGGCAACCACCTTTGCGTATTTGGCTTTTAAATCGGATATTATAATTCTTGCTTCGTCCTTCTTATCATTGTATAAGCAATTACTAATTTCAACCAGGGTATTGGTTGTGCCCGACATAGCAGACAAAACAACTATTTTAGGCTCTCCATCGGTGATAATATTCATAACCGACCGCATATTCTCGGGAGAACCCACTGATGTTCCTCCAAATTTGAAAACTTTCATTTTTCTATATTTTTTAAGTGTTTCCTAAAATTTGCATAAATATGACAAAATTACTTGTTTGAATGAAAAAGTGTATTTTCAATTCATTCATTCAACAAAAATGATAACATAAAGTCAACTTTTGAACAAAAATAAGAGCCGAAATGAAATTTGAAGCTCACAATCCGGTTTTTTTCTGTTTTTCGGTACGGTTATTTTATCTTTGTGGTTCAATTTCCGAAACATTCAAAAAATGGAACATCTTATAAACAAAAGTACCGCGAACACCATTCTGGGCTTTATCCGTAACAGTCAACACATTGCTATTGTTCCACACGTAAATCCCGACGGCGATGCGATTGGCTCGTGCCAGGCTTTATGGCGCATACTAAAAAATGCAGGCAAAGATGCAACAGTGGTTATTCCAAACGAATTTCCCGATTTTCTGCAATGGATTGACGGCAGCAACGAAGCCATTAATTTTTCAGGAAACACCAAAACAGCCAAAAAAACCATTTCAGAAGCCGACCTGCTTTTTGTTCTCGACTTTAACAATTTCGAACGCAGCGAAAACATGGCCAAAACACTGGCAAAGTATAAAGGCAAAAGTGTTATGATTGACCACCACCCTATGCCTGTAGCACCCTGCGATGTGATTATTTCGCATACCGAAATCAGTTCGACCTGCGAATTGCTGTTCAGGGTTATGCACGATATCGGTTTCGACACCTACATCGACAAAAATGCAGCCGAAGCTATTTTCACCGGGATGATGACCGACACAGGAAATTTCAGCTACAATGCCTCATCGCCAAACACCTACCGGATTATAGCTGCACTGCTCGAAAAAGGAATCGACAAAGACCAGGTTCATGCCAATGTATATCACACCTTTTCGTCGAATCGATGGCGGCTTATCGGGCACAGCCTGAAAGAAAAAATGGTAATTATGCCCGAGCACAAAACCGGTTATATCAGCCTAAGCAAAAAAGAACTCGAACAATTTGACCATCAGCCCGGCGACACCGAGGGGCTGGTAAACTACCCTCTAATGGTAAAAGACATAGTTTTTTGTGTTCTCTTTATCGAAAAAGACGACTTTGTGAAAGTTTCGTTACGCTCGAAAGGAACATTTTCGGTTAACGATTTTGCCCGTGCTCACTGCAACGGAGGCGGACACGACAATGCAGCAGGAGGAAAAATTAATCTTCCACTCGAAGAGGCCATTCAATATTTCGAATCCCTGCTTCCCGCTTATAAAGAACAACTATACACAAGCATCGAATAAAAGCTTCTATTTTGAAACGAATCGACTTAGTAAAGAAACTGCTGCCCGGGTTTATTCCCTTATTTGTATTTATTGCTGCCGACGAAATATGGGGCACAAAAATCGGGCTTATCGTGGCACTTGCCGTGGGCCTTGCCGAACTGATTTACACGTATCTCAAAGAAAAACGTTTCGATAAATTTATACTGCTCGATACAGCCCTGCTGCTATCACTGGGAGGCGTTTCGCTTCTGCTTCATAACGAAATATTTTTCAAAATAAAACCTGCGGTAATCGAGGGCATTATGTGTGTAATACTTGCCGTTTCGGCTTTTACCAGGGTCGATATTGTAGGTGGCATGTCGCAACGATACATGAAAGGCATTGAAATGAACGATACCGTTCAGCAAAAATTTAAGCAAACCCTCAAGGTGATGTTCTGGATATTTACCGTGCACACCTTATTGGTTTTGTATTCGGCATTTTACATGTCGAAAGAAGCATGGGCATTTATCAGCGGCGGATTGTTTTATATTCTTTTCGGAGTGTACTTTGTTTATGAATTTTTAATGCAAAAAAGAAAAGCAAAAAAACAAGGTGTAATCCAGCACGAAGATGAAGAGTGGCTGCCGATAGTGGACGAACAAGGCCGAATAACAGGCAAAGCGCTCCGTTCGGTATGCCACAGTGGCAAAAAACTACTACACCCGGTGGTTCATCTTCATGTTATGAATCATCGCAAGCATCTCTTTCTGCAAAAACGCCCCGACACAAAAATTATTCAACCCGGGAAATGGGACACTGCTGTTGGTGGGCACATTGCCTTTGGAGAGGATGTAAAAACAGCGCTGCAACGCGAAGCCTACGAAGAAATCGGTCTTCAGAATTTTTCGGCACGTCCAATAGGAACTTATCTTTTCGAAAGCGAAGTTGAACGCGAACTGGTATATTCGTTTATCACCCACGACTATAAAAGCATCAACCTGCATTCAGACGAAGTGCAGGAAGGCCGGTTCTGGACACGCAAGCAAATTGAAAATAACCTTGGGAAAGGAATATTTACGCCCAACTTTGAGTTGGAATACAAAAAACAGCTCAAAGAAAAGCTGTTTGATGCATTAAAATAACCCATCTCCTGTTTTTAATACTTTCAGAATACTCAGTCCTAACAAAGCAGATAACAATTTGTTGGTATTTTATAATGATATGACTCCATAGTCTTACCAGACGGGTTTTCATCCCGATGTACTTCGGGACGAAACAATCCGCGATGGTTATCGGGACAAGGCTCAAAAACTTTTGTTGACGGGTATCCGCGATTTATTCCTCACCCCGGAAAGGAACTCACTCGCAAACTTGCTACCATGCATTTAATGTTGATTTCATACGTGCTCGCTCAAACACCTTTCCTTATGCTCAAGACCCTTCGCACGGTCTAAATCACGACCCGACTGACAAAAATTTTCAGGCCAATCCCTGCCTTGAAACAGCATTTTTATTATCTCATATTAATATGAAATGTGAGATACGTGGAAGTCTATTTCAATATTCAGGGCGTCACAAGGCAAGAAACAATAAGTTGAACGCGAAATGGTATATTCGTTTATCACCCACGATTATAAAAGCATCAACCTGCATTCGGACGAAGTGCAGGGAGGCAAGTTTTGGACTCGCAAATAAATTGAAGACAACCTGGGAAAAGGAATATTTACACCTAACGGTGGCGGTATGAAACGTTGCGCATTTTGAAACACAAACTTATCAGCCCGCTAAACCGTTTATTAAATGTTATTTCGCTTAAGTATAGCACTATCCGCGCAATGTTTTATGACCGCATGTTAGCAAACGTAATTATTCTTCTCCAACCTTCTTAAGAATCTCGGTTTTAAGTTTTTCGCTAATCCACACTTCCTTATTTGTCAACTCGTTTAACAAAGGTTTTATTTTCTCAATCAATCCTTCTGATTTTGCTTTTATAAGAATCCCAATTGTTCCTGTAACTTTTAAATCTGCATGTTTTGCATGAAATCTACCAAGTTTCTCATCAAGTATTATTAAATCAGCGTTTAGTTCTGCTGCTAACACAATTGCCTCCGCTTCTCCTGCATCTAAATCCAAAAAGTATTTAACAGCTTGTTTGTCTTGAATTTCAATTATATTTATCCAATCAATACGGGATAAATCTTTGTAATATCCTTTTGCTTTTCCTGCTTCAATTTCGCTATATACAGCGGTTGGAATATAAATCTGGGTATAAAGTTTCTGTAATAAATCCAGCCGATTTAATTTTAATAAAGATATAATCGGTGTGGTATTTGAGACAGTCTTAGGCATTTGCAATGTCTTCATTTAAGTCATCTGTATCGTATCCTCCAAGAACTGAAACATTGTATTTGGCAAGCAATTCAAAAAAATCAAGTCTTGATAATCCTAAAACCTTTGCTGCAACACTAGATGAAACTTTGCCAAGTTCATATAGTTTTACTAAAGAACTCTTTTTCATTTCTAATGCAAAATCTTCACCACTAAGTCTCAGCGTATTAGCTAATGATTCTGGATATTCTATATTTATCATTCCTTTCATATTCAATCCTTTTATGCAAAGATAAAGAAATCATTGACGATTTGAATATTACAGCAGTTCTTTTTTATGTTTGCTAACTTCGAGTTAGAATACGAAAAACAGCTCAAAGAAAAGCTGTTTGATGCATTAAACAAATAAATTATTTGTATTTATTTCTTATTCAGGGAAACGCTCAAATTTATTTACATCTTCCAACGACTCATCCCAACTTGCTTTATTGGAGGTGAAAATATGTGCATTAGGTCGTATTTCTAATTTAGTATCTAAACATCCTGCTGGTACAACTAAAAGGTTACCGTCCATTTGTAAATTGGGCAAAGCTGAACCACAATTTGTACAAAAAGCTTTCACATGGTTACTTTTTGGTGGTTGAAATGTTTTTATTTCAGTTTCCGTTTTTATCCATTCCAGTTTAGCTGTTGTGGAAAACAAATTTGCAGCATGAGAAGACCCTGTGTCTTTCCTGCAATATCTGCAATGGCATAAATAAAAACGCTCAAAGTCGCCTATAACTTTAAATTTAATTCCTTTGCATAAACATGACCCCAAATATTCCATTTAAAAATCACTTTTTTTTTAATACCTCAAATCCGCAGCTAAATAATTTTGTTTGAAAAATAATCATTTTTAGGTTTGAATGGGGGATTTTTTATCTATTAATTGAG
>JAFGGY010000096.1 GCA_016930365.1 Prolixibacteraceae bacterium
AAAACAATAAACAAATATTATTTAAACTTAAGTATTATATTTTTACGGCATACTACACGCGAGTTAATAAAATAACCTTAACGAACATTCATATCGTTTTATAAGTTTGAATAAACCAGTGAGTTAATTTTAGATTAAAATCTCCAGTTTAGCCCCACCTCAAATATCGATTCATTTCCGTAACCGATTTCACCATAAACACCCATTTTTTTAAGAAAATAAAATGAAGCACCGGCATAAACACCATAATGCCAGTTTCTGTATCTATCATTGTCAAACGTATAATTAATTAAATACCTTCCGGCTTTTCCTGATAAATATACATCAAACGGGAAATCGTTATTTTGAATAAGCAGTGGCAATACTTGTAATTTTGTATAAACCCATCCGGCATAATTAGTACTGTTATCGTTGTACGATCTTTCTTCTGTCCTGATTCTTAATCGATGAGCATATCCAAAACCCACACCCATTTCCCAGTATTCAGTAAACCTGTAACCAACGTTTGTGAGAATCTGCGGGTAAAAAACCGTTTGCTTACTTCCCGAAAGTTCTAAAACTGACTTACTGAAAGATGAATACCCGACAGCAACATTCCACCTTTTTTCAGGTGTGTTTTGAGCTGATGTTTTAATAGAATTAAAAGAGAGGATAAATAAAATAGCGGATAGAATTACTGTAATTTTTCTCATTATTAAAAAATTTAAGAGGGTTAAAAGCAATGAGAAACACAAGAATTGTACCATCTCGCTATTCGCCTTTCTCATTCGATAAAAAGAAAACAAAAATCTTATCAATTTTAACGCTGGTCTGAGCTTTTGCCCATAAAAAAAGCCCCGCTAAAGGCAGGGCTCTTTTATATACTTTTACATTCTCTTACTTACGGGTTTCGCTGTACTTTTTGTACTTGTTCATGAACTTATCAACACGACCAGCGCTGTCAACCAATTTCATCTTACCGGTATAAAACGGATGCGATGAGCTTGAAATTTCCATTTTGAACAATGGATATTCAACACCATCAATTTCAATTGTTTCTTTAGTAGAAGCCGTTGAACGTGTAATGGTAACTTCGTCGTTTGACATATCTTTGAACGCCACTAAACGATAATTTTCCGGATGTAAATCTTTCTTCATCTTGATAAATATTTTTAAATATCTTCTAAGGCTTTCGATTCAACATCATTTGAAGCATTTTGCCCAACATGTTTCACCGCTCAGCTCTTTTGTCATTATTTTCTAACGGGTTGCAAATATAGACATTCAAAAAATACTTACAAAACATTTTTAAAAAATTATTCAATGGTCTTTGCTCGCTCAAAGGGTTTTTGCCTGTCGAACAAATAGCGCATCTGGTAATGGGTTTTCCGGTGTTCACCACCAGTCGATTTGTACAACGATATAATTTTGGGGTTAAAATCGCCTGCCCACGACAGCTCAATTTCTTTGTAATTGGGCTTATTCGGCATAACATTCTTATCAAGTTGCCAAAAAATTGCCGATTCGATACCCGAGCGTTGGTATTTTTCAACCACACCCATAATGATAATTCTTGTTCGGGTAAAACGTTGTTTCTTTATAAATCTTAATAGTTTAATTAAATTCCAAAGATTGAGTTTGCCGTTTTTCAAATGCTTCAACGCTTCGTTAAAATCGGGCAACATTACAAACAAGGCAATGGGCTCGCCATCGGCATAGGCAAACCACACAAACTCGGAGTCGAGCAACAATTTCGACGATTTAATAAACGTTTTCAGCTCGTCTTTGTCGAGTGGCTTATAATGTTCGTGTTTTCGCCAGGCCCCGTCATACACTTTGGCAAAATCGTCAACGTACTTATCAATCTGTTTCCATTTTAGATGCTCAAAACTGTATTGTGGCTTTGTGGCCACCCATTCGGCTATTTTCCAAAAGCGCTCGGGAAAAGGTTGGGTATAATCGAGATGATAGCTGTACTGCTCGTAAAAAGTTTTAAACCCGTAATTTTCGAATAATTCGAGGTAGTACGGCGGATTATAGGGCATTCCAAAACCCTGTTGCATAAACCCCATAGTAAGTAAGCCATGGTTCATATAATTTTCGCCCAGGTTCGCAGGACCATCCATAGCCTCCATCCCCTGCTCTCTCAACCATTTTTTTGCACAGTCGAATAATATTGAAGAAGCTTCGGCATCGTTTACACATTCGAAAAAACCAATATTCCCAGTAGGCTGCTCAAACACTTCGGCCTTATCAAAATCAACAAAGGCAGCAATCCGCCCAATGGGTTTGTCGCCATCGGTTAGCACCCAACGAACAGCTTTTCCATGCTTGAAAAAAGCATTTTTACGCGGATCGAAAGTCTCTTCAACCATCCGGGTTAAAGGACAAACAAAATTTGGATCGTCCTTGTAGAGTATTCTGGGGAGTTTATGAAATAATTTTCGGGTTCGTCGGTTTTTAACCTTTAAAAGCTTCATGAGCTACAGTATTTAGGTTTTGGTTCTATTAATAATGTGCAACACTTTTACAATAGTACGTTAGATTTTAGACTCGAGACATTGAACTTTATTTTTAACAAATTAAATATCAATAATTTAAACAATCAAGACAGCAAAATACAAAAAAATTCATTGTCAATGACATAAAAACATTAACGAACTATTGACTTTTACAACTCTCAATTATTAACCGAATTAATGCAAAGCAATCGCAACGAAAACGAAGGTACAAAACTTTTTTCCGCTTAATGCGAAATAAAGCATCAATCGCGGCTGGCAAAAATAGACAATAAACGCAAAATATTCACATACAGCCAAACTAACGACACCAACAGGCCGAAAACGCCATACCACTCCATGTATTTTGGTGCTCCGGCAGCTGCTCCGCGTTCAATAAAATCGAAATCGAGCAAAAGGCTAAAAGCCGATATGGCAGTAACAATAAGGCTAAAAATCAAACCAAAAGAGCCACCTCCGCTTAAATACGACACATTTGCGCCAAACATACCGGCAATCCAGCTTGCCAGGTAGAAAAAGAGAAGCCCCATCATGGCTGACATCATTCCGCGCCGGAACTTACCAGTTACTTTAATAATACGCTGACGGTAAACCAGTAACATCGACAGAAATACCATAAAAGTGAGCGCAACCGCTTTTACCACCAATCCCGGAAAACGAGCTTCGAACATAGCCGACAAGCCACCGAGAAAAAGTCCCTCGAGTATAGCGTAAACGGGAGTTAAAATACCCGAACGTTTAGGGCTAAACGAGGCAATCATGGCTACAATAAAACCACCAATACCGCCAATCAGTATAAATGGAGTAACACTACCGCTTGCTGCACCCGGGTTTGCCGGATCGAAGACACCAAAAAACTGTTGCCACACATAGTATGCCGAGGCAAATACAAAAAGAATAACAAGAGCTGTTTTATTAATGGTTCCGTTTAGCGTCATTCGCTCGTCGCCAACATAGCTTGTTTGCGCTCTTTCGAACATACGCGAACCGAGAACCGGGTTCGATGATTTGGTCAAATTCATACTAATTCATTTATTTTTTCGACCGCAAATTGGTCAATTACCATGCAATTTCGAAATGGTTTAACAGAATTTAACAACTATCGTTTAATCAAATCGGTAAAATACTCGCCGGTAATTTCTGTATGTAATTCATTTCCAATTTTACGCGCTTTATCATCGTCCGAAGACTGAAGTTCACCAGTAAAGCTGACACATTGCTGGTGCAATTTTTTGCTTCGGCGTGCCAACTGACACATTGACCGATAAAACACAGTTGAAAGCCTTTCATCTTTAGCCAGGGGCGGCAGTACATCGAAAAAACTCTCGAACATTTCGTCAATCGCATTTTCGGAAATTAAAGCCAAGCGCCCCATCGTTAATAAGCCGGCCACCCGCACCAGATGTTTCTTACCGCGACACCATTCCAGCGCTTTCACAAAAGCAAATGGAGTGTGAACAAACAAGTTGCTCACCAACTGCTCGACAATTTCGCTGTTTTCGGATGTTTTCAACCAAAAATCCATTTGCTCTTCGGTAACTTTTGCCGCTTCATCGAGCAAGCTGGCCAAAATCATGGTTTCGCGCCATTTTTTATTCCATAATTTAAGGGCCAATAGGTGGTTGTTTTCAAACTGAGTTGCAAACTGCTTCAAATCGACGATCGAAGTACCGTACGATTTTTCGTAAACGATGCCTCGTTTCACAAGGCTTTCGGCAGTTATTCCGTTTTGCATTGGCGGAATTGAAGCTACAATTTGCCTGAATATTCTTTCGGTTTCCGGATTATCAATAAGTATTTCCATATTATCTGATTAAAAATTCGCTTAAAATAAACGACAGCAGCAACAACATGCTCATTACCGTAAAAATTTTCACCGGCAAAATATCGTTTAAACTTATGTGAAGTTTCTTCTTCAAAATAACCAACAGATATATTTTTTCGAAAATATAGGCCACAACTGTTGCATAAGCCACACCTGCAATACCCATGGTTTTCGATAAAATTACACTCAGTGCCACATTGAGCACAATTTCGAAAAATGATGCCTGCACAATGTAACGGTTCATCTTTTTAGCGGTAATTATAGTTTGCGGAAACAGCAAACGACTAAACAGCAACAACAAATAAATATTAAAAATGGTGGCACTGCCTTCGAAACTGCTGTTAAAAAGTATCGGGAACAGCCAGTGCGAGGTGAGCATTAAAACAATACTTACCGGAAACAGATACCAATGCAGGCGGTAAACTTCGGAACGAAACTCGGCCAGTGGCGATGCAATATCTTTTCGGGCAAATTTAGATAACATAGCCATACTCAACGAGTTGCTGAGCAATAAAGCCAACGGAAGCTCCCGGGCACCATATTGAAAAACGGCAAACTCGCGGGGGGTAAACTGCGAAGTGATAATAAACCCGTCGATGTAACGTGCCGATGAGCCAAGTAAGGTGGATAAAACCAGTGGGTAGCCGTAGTGAATGTATTCTTTAAGGCAAGCAGTGTCGATGCGCGCTTTGGCATTTTGTTTTAAAATAATTAGCAACCACAGGTAACGCAAAACCGAAACGCCCAACAATCCGTATAAAATGGTTTCGAGCCCATAGCCAAAAAACGGGGGTACACCAACTACCAGTAATTGCAAAGCAAAAGTAACAACGCCATACAACACGATGCGTCCCGAACGGTTTTTCAACAAATAAACATACTCGACCATTAAAGCCGGGCTGTTAATAAAAATATACAAGGCCAGCACACCCGGCAAAGGAACCTCGCTCCCATTAAGCAACAGTTGCGAAACAACATCCTTTAAAAAAAACAAGGACAAAGCAGCTAAAGCTGAAAAAACCGACAATAAAATAAAGATATTAAAAAGCAGAGACGGCCTTTCTGTTTCATCTTTTTCGACCCATACTGGCATCAGCACCTTCAAAAAACCATTCACCCAAAAAAAGGTAAATGCCCCGGTTATGAGTACAAACATTTCGTACTGTCCGATAGCCGTTTGCCCAATACCCGATTTCGAAAGCAGAATTCCAATCAAAAATAAGGTTCCGTAACGAATTAACTGAAACAACTGCAAGGCATTAACGCCTGTAAAGTTTATCTTCTTCAACACAATATGCTTTTAAGCTTACAAATGTAGCAATCTGCTAAAACAATAGTAAAGCCTGCCCGAAAAAAACCGCTTTCTACTTACACAGAAAGCGGTTTTTTAATCATCTATAAAATCAAGTTGGCCATTAGCCAGCAGCCAATAACCAGCAGCCAATAACCAGCAGCCATTAGCCTATAATCAGTAGCAAGTTACTTATCAATCAACAATAAATGAGTCATAACTTAATGCTCCGTAATGTTATTACCCGATAACAGATTCAATAACTTATGAGGTGGGCGGCAGGCTTTTCCGGTATTTGCCGACAAAAAAGCCAATACTACTTTTGCGGTATGCACCACTTCGTTATTCTCATTTTCAATTTCGTAATAAAAAGAAATGGTTGAAGCGGGCATTTTTTCGAGCCATGTGCGTACGGTAAATTCTTCTTCGTAACGCAAGGGCTGCTTAAAATGCGCGTCCATTTTAACTACCGGCAATAAAAGCCCCTCTTTTTCGACTTCGGAATATGGCAATCCCAGTTTTCGAAACAAGGCTGTTCGGGCATCCTCGTAATACCGAGCATAATTTGAATGGTGCATAAAGCCCATTTGGTCGGTGTCGCTATAACGCACCCTGCGGGTTATTGATTCAGAAATAATTCGATTCATTATTTTTCGCGTTCGTATGGCCAGGCCATGATTCCGCCCTCCATCACTTTAACATTTTTATATCCATGCGCCATCAGTGCGGTTGCGCCTTCGTAACCACGAAGTGAGATTTTGCAAAAAGTTATAATTTCAGCATTCTTATCTTCGGGTAATTCATTCAAACGATTACGCAATTCGCCCAATGGAATAAGTGTTTCGCCTACCCCTAAACGCATTTCGACAAACTCATCGTACCCACGAAGATCTATAAGGAAAAATTCCTCATTCTTTTCGAGCTTTTCTTTTACCTGGCGTGGTTTGATGCCCACAAAGCGCCCCTTACGTTTATTCTGCATAATGTGTGCCGTTGCAATACTGTGGTCGATTGCCAACGAAAATGGTGGAGCATACGGGAAATCGGCATTTATCATATCGTCAACGCACATTTTTGCCTGTATGGCCATAGCCCAAATTGAAATTTGCTTGCTTACGTCGCCGGGGCCTATGCATTGTGCACCCAGAATCTGGCAGGTATCATCATCGACCACCAGCTTGGTAACCAGAAGTTTTCCCTGCATAAATCCCGGTCTGTCAGGACTTGCATTTATCACGGTTTCAATCTTTATATTGTTTTTTTGTGCAGTTGCTTCCGACAGGCCTGTGGCGCCTACATTGTATTCAAAAACCTTACAAATACCGGTTTGGATGGTACCTTTAAAGGTAACAGAGTTGCCTAAAACAGCGTTCTCGCCGGCAACACGACCCTGCAAATTCGCCAGGTCGCCATACGGAGCCAACACTTTTTTGTTGGTTATTAAGTTGGTAATTTCAACACAGTCGCCGGCAGCATAAATGCCCTCTTCCGAAGTTTGCATGTATTCATCCACAACAATTCCACGCATCGAGCCAATTTCGATACCCGCTTCTTGAGCAAGTTTCACATTTGGATGTACCCCTATGGCTACAACAACCAGTTCGCAAGGTATTTCTATCCCATTTTGAAGTTTTACTGCTTTCACCTTACCGTTTTCGCCCACAAATTTAGCCACCCCGTTGCTGGTTATTACGTTAGCCTTCGATTTCACATGGTTTTCCACCAATTTAGCCATGCTATAATCGAGAAATGTAAGCAACTGTGGCAGAAGCTCTACCACCGTAACTTCAATACCGGCCAGGTGAAGCGCTTCGGTTGTTTCAATCCCAATTAAACCACCGCCAATAACTACCGCTTTTTGTATCTTTTTCTCGTCGCGAACTTTACGCAGATAGTCGGCATCGCGCATCGATTGCAATGTTGTGATACCGTCGAGATCAACACCTTCGATTGGCGGCATGTTGGGCGATGCGCCGGTGCAAATAATAAGGCTGTCGTAAGGCACTTCGGCCTTTTTGCCCGTAGGCAGGTCAAGTGCTTCAACCACTTTACGTGCTTTATCAATTTTCACTACTTCGGTATTTACCATTGCTTTAATTCCCTTGGCATTGAGGTAGAATTTTTGGTCGCGCACCACCCCGGTTGGCGTACATAATAACTGGTTGCGGTTATCAAAAAAACCACCCACATAATATGGGTATCCACACGATGCCATCGACAATTCGGCATCCTTCTGAATGATGGTTATGTCGGCAAATTCGTCGAGCCTGCGGGCTTTTGACGCCGCTTTTGGACCGGCAGCCGAACCACCAATTACAACAATTTTTTTCGCTTCCATAATGCTTATATGTGTTTTGAGTTAGTAAATATTGGTTTTATGTTCATATTTTACTGTCGGGTTCAATACCCATAAAATTCAATAGTTCTTCGAGTGTTTTATTTTGCTCGTTTACAATTATGATTTGCAAATTAGCCTCGCTGGCCATTTGCTGAACCTTGTAGCCCATTTCGAAAGCCAGCAGGGCATTCATTTTATGGGTATCAACTAACCATTCAAACAGCTTCACCCCTACCCCTTTGGTCATAGCCTTAAAGGGGTTTTCAACCATTTTCAAGTTGCCATTTTCCTTATCTACCAGGGCAAAATAGTTGCTCCGTGCAAAGGTATCCGACACGTTCGATGTAAGACTATTATCATCAATTGGAATTACTATTCTCATATTTCCTAATTATTTACCATGTGTATATAGGTCGAATTGCAAAGCGGACAAGTTCCTGGCGATTCGCTTTCCAGACTGTTAAACTTACTGTTACAACGTTCGCATTCGTACCAATCGTTATCAAAAAGGTTGCTTCCTCCTTCAATATCAATTTTTTTAGCCTCGGTTAAGGCCTTAGCCAGTTTATACCTGGCTTTTTCGTAAATGCGTGCCACCCCCGAGCGTGAAATTTGCATTAGTTTGGCAGCTTCGGACTGGGTCAAACCCTCGTAATCGAGCAAACGAAACACTTCAAATTCTTCAATATTCAGTTGAACCGCCTCTGAGCTACTTTTGTAATACCCTACCGGCATAAAAGCTTTCGCGCGTGGTGGCGTTTGTATTTTACCTGGTTTTCGTGGTCTGGCCATAACGTTATCTATGCAAACAAATATAACGAACATATGCCCAAAATCAAACAAACAACAAAAAAATGCGAAACATTTTAAATTCATCAAAATTTAGCCATTCTGTTCGCGGTATAAAAGATTACGGAAATAATTGTTTTGAAACTTTGTTGTGAGAATATTCTCATTATATTTGCAGCAAAATTAATAAAAATGCCAAGGAGCAAATTACAGCGAAAAGTTATTGCACCTCCCCGGTTCAAAGGTTTTAAGCCTTATGGCTGTGTAAATCATGATGAAAACCCGATTGAACTGCTGTACGAAGAATACGAAGCCATAAAGCTGGCCGATTACAAGCTGATGAACCATCAGGAGGCTGCTGTTTTAATGGGGGTTTCGCGTGCTACTTTTGCCCGGATATACGAAAAAGCACGTCGAAAAATAGCCCGCGCCCTGGTCGAAACCCGCGAAATAATAACCATAAGCGGCAACAGCTTTAGCGACCAAAAATGGTTTCTATGCAATTCGTGCCATTCGCGTTTTACCATCCCCCGCAAAATTGAAAAAAAATGCTGCCCTTTATGCCGATCATTAAAAATTGAAACAATCTTCGACAGAACATCAGATATGAGATTTGAGATTTGAGATATGAGATTTGAGATTTGAGATATGAGATTTGAGATATGAGATATGAGATATGAGATTTGAGATATGAGATTTGAGATATGAGATTTGAGATTTGAGATTT
>JAFGGY010000097.1 GCA_016930365.1 Prolixibacteraceae bacterium
AACAGAAACACTATTGTCTATCCTGTTGATTTTCTATTACATAAAAACAAAAAACCGACTGATTTTGAGTTTAGTCGGTTAATAGTGTATTACAAAATAGATTGTTAGATATCTCTGCCGCTATATGGCATATTTATAGTTCTAACGTTTGAAACGTCAGATAAAAGAAATGAGACAATAGAAAACTGCATTGTACATCCTAAATGTCAACAATCTTTTTAAAAAACACTACCAAAACACAAACAGTCTGCTATCAATGACGTTGAAATTTAATGCTTCTTCATTTAAAAAAAAGAACTGTATAAAATTAGCGTAGAACCACTTTTAACAAAGCAGTTCTTCTAAATTTATACCCTCTTCTGATATTTCGAAATGGCCAGCACCAACATGGTGAGCCCAAATAAAATGGCAAAAATAAAATGAGATGCCAGGTCGGTAAAGCCTGAGCCCTTTAACAACACCATGCGGTTTACTTCGATAAAATAACATACCGGGTTGAAAATATCGACTATTTGTGCCCATTGGGGCATACTTTCAACCGGGGTAAAAACGCCCCCCATTAAAATAAATATCATCATGATAAAGTAACCGATAAAAAGCACCTGCTGTTGGGTGTCGGCATAAGTTGAAATAAGGAGGCCAACCCCAAGCACACCAACGAGATATACAGCTGCAAAAGCAAACAACACCCACAGGCTACCCTCAACAGGAAGGCTAAAAGCCACGCGGGCAATTATCAACCCAAAAGCAAGGTCGAACAACCCAATAACCCAAAACGGGATGAGCTTACCGGCTATAAGGTGATATTTCTTAATGGGGGTCACATTTAACTGCTCGGTAGTGCCAATTTCTTTTTCTTTTACAAGGTTCATACCCGATAAAAACATACCGATTATAGTAACCAATATGACCAAAATACCAGGCGCCATGTAATGTTTATAATCGAGGAAATCGTTATACCAAAAGCGCGAAACAGTTTGAATGACACCTGCATTTTTCTGCTTTGGCACTCCCATTGTCTCGGTGATTATTTGCTTGTTGTAGCTCATGATAACATTCTGCGCGTAGCCGGCTGCAATTTCTGCCGAAGTCCCGTTAATGCCATTCACAATCAACTGAATACTTGCACTGTTCTCGCGGATTAAATCCTCCCCAAAACCTGCCGGAATTGAAAGGATGATATCAGCCTCATCATTTTCAATCAATTCATTGGCTTTTTCTTCACTAAAGGTTGTACCGGTAATGGTAAAAAACGGCGAACCTGAAAATTTATTCACCAGTCCGTGCGAGACTGTGCCCATATCGTTATCAACAACCAGTATGTCGGCATTTTTTATATCAAAACTGGCCGCGTAAACCAAGATAAGCATTTGCATAAGCGGCACAAATAAAATTATCCCGAGCATCCGTTTATCCCTCAAAATCTGGATGAATTCCTTTTGCAATATGTATAGTAATGTTCGCATAATGACTTTTAACCTAACAATTTCTTTATCAAATTAAGTTTCCCGTTGGTGTATGGAAGATATTTCATGGGCGGTTCAAACCAACAGGGTTTATCCAATATGCTTTTATAGTGGGTGAAAGTATCGAAACCGGCTTTGCCATGATAGCTTCCAATCCCACTGAACCCTACCCCGCCAAAAGGAAGGTTGCTGTTCGAGAGGTGCATAATGCTGTCGTTCACCGCACCGCCACCAAACGAAAGTTCACGCAAAAGGCGCTTGACAGTTTTCTTGTTGTTTGTATAAATGTAGCACGAAAGGGGCTTGGACCGCTCTTTTACTTTTGCAATGGCTTCATCCAGACTGGTAAAAGATATGACAGGCAGAATAGGGCCAAAAATCTCATCGTCCATTACTTTATCATCGAAACTTACATTATGCATTACCGTAGGATGAATGATACGTTTATTTTTTTCGGTTTGTCCGCCGTAACAAACTTTTTCATCATCGATTAACGCGGTAAGCCTGTCGAAATTCTTCGTATTGATAATCTGGAGATAATTTTCGCGCAATGTGCCACTCTCCGGGTGTTGCTTATTGATTTCATTTTTTAGGGCTTCGATAAATTCGTGCTCAATGCTTTTATCAACCAGCACATAATCGGGCGCCACACAAGTTTGACCGGCATTTAGAAATTTAGCCCACACAATGCGTCGGGCTGTAGTTTTGAGGTTGCAGCCGGGCAACACAAAAGTGTGTGATTTGCCACCCAACTCAAGCGTAACGGGCGTTAACGTTTTTGCGGCGGCCTGATAAACGATTTTTCCAACAGGAATGCTTCCGGTAAAGAATATTTTATCGAAAGGGAATTCCAGTATAGTAGAAGTCTCCTTAACACCTCCTTCAACCACATGCAAATATTCTTCGGGGAAGTTTTCGTTAATGAGCTTTGCCATAATTTCCGAAGTTCGCGAGGGCAGTTCGCTGGGCTTCAGAATAACGGTATTTCCTGCAGCCATGGCAGTAACAGCCGGCAAAAGCGATAACTGGTACGGGTAATTCCACGCCCCGATTACAAGCGTTGTCCCAAGCGGCTCGGGAATGATGTAACTTCTGGCCGGAAAGTTTGTGATGCCGGTTGCCACACGCTTTTTTCGGCTCCACTTCCGCGTTTTCTTTATAAAAATATTTATTTCGTGATACAACAAACTCAACTCTGTGAGGTAAGTTTCGTATTCCGACTTGCCAAAATCAGCATAAATAGCTTCGTACAAAAGCGGTTCGTTCGCTTTAAGTATGGCTTTCACCTTTTTTAGTTGTTCAATTCTGAACCCTACATCTTTGGTTTGGTTCGAATTAAAAAACGATTTCTGTTTTGAATGTATTTCCTTAAAATCCATATCGCAATACCTTTTTCATTTAACTCATCATGAAATCTAAAATCTCATGTCTAATATCTAATCGTCTTTTTATTCCAATCTGATTTTAAATTTCTTTACACTAACTACAACAAACAAAACTGACATTCCGGTTAAAATGGCCACTTCTTTTATGATGCTAAAAAAACCGGAGCCTTTCAGCATAATATCTTTTACCACATCGTTAAACCAGCGCGCTGGCATAATGGCACTGAACCATTGCAACACTTTGGGCATATTTTCGATTGGGAAAATAAACCCCGATAGCAACATCGTGGGCAACATAAGGCCAATCATGGATATGAACATGGCAATAAGCTGTGTGGGGGCTATGGTTGAAATAAGGATTCCCAAACTTAGGGACAGAAAAATGAACAAAAAACAAACGCTGAGCAGCAAAGTCAGGCTACCGTTTATGGGCATTTCGAAAACCAGGTTGCCCATCAAAACGATTAAAACAGCATCGATAAATGCCACGAGCAAATACGGTGTTACTTTCCCCAGTATTATTTGCAAAGGGCGGAGGGGCGAGACGAGCAAAACCTCCATGGTGCCCAGTTCCTTTTCGCGGGTAATGGAAACCGACGACATGATGGCCGATACCAACATCATAATCATGGCCATAAGCCCGGGCACAAACATGTACACACTTTTGGCCTCTTCGTTGTAAAACATCCGGTTTTGAACGTTAATTTGCATCGGGACCGTCTGCTGCTGAAACTCTTCATGCTCAAACGAGCGGATAATATTTTGTGTGTAAGTGGTTACCATCCGGGCAATGTTTGGGTCGCTGGCATCGGCCAAAAGCTGAACACTTGCAGTTCCATCGCGCAATGTTTTTTCGGCGAAACCGGGCTCAAACACCAGCACTTCTTTAATATTGCCTTTTTTAAACATCGCCTCAACATCATTGGTGTTTTCAAGGTATTCTTCAACACTAAAATACCCCGACGATTCGAGTTTATCGATAATCCGGGTGGTCATGTAATCGTTCGACTGGTCGAACACGGCCACTTTCACATCCTGAATTTCGGTGCGAATCACAAAGCCAAAAAGCAGCATTTGCGAAATGGGAATCCCCAAAATCACCATCAATGTCCGCGGGTCGCGAAAAATGTGGTAAAACTCTTTCTTTATAAAACCTAAAAAGCTGTTCATATTTTAGTCATTGAGTAATTGGTTCCCGATATCGTTACTCTCATCGGGACTGGTCGCTTGGGCTCCCAGCATTAGTCATTGGTCGTCAGTAATCGGTTGTCAGTAATCAGTAATCGGTTATCGGTTATCAGTTGTAACCTGTAACCTGTAACCTGAAATTCTAATTCCTCGCCAAATGCAAAAACACTTCCTCCATATTTTGTGCGTTATGTTGTTCCATGAGCTTCCGGGGTGTATCAAGGGCTTCAATTTTGCCATCCACCATAATCGAAACACGGTCGCAATACTCGGCTTCGTCCATATAGTGGGTTGTTACAAAAACAGTTACCCCGCGTGCAGCCGATTCGTAAATGAGTTCCCAAAACTGGCGGCGGGTAACAGGGTCAACCCCGCCGGTGGGTTCATCGAGAAAAACAATACCCGGGTTGTGCATAACCGCCACCAAAAAAGCCAGTTTTTGCCTCCACCCCAAAGGCAGGCTTTTCACCAGTTGGTTTTTTATTTCGGGCATTTTTAGTCTTTCCAGTAGTTCCTGCTGCCTTTTTCTGCGTTCGCGATATCCTATGCCATAAATCCCGGCATAAAACCTTATGTTTTCTGCCACGGTAAGGTCTTCGTACAACGAAAACTTCTGGCTCATATAACCAATGGTTTTTTTTATCTTCTCACTTTGCGTATAAACATCGAAGCCATTTACCTGAAGTGTTCCCGAAGTAGGCTTCGACAAACCGCACAAAATGCGCATTGCCGTTGTTTTGCCGGCACCATTGGCACCCAGAAAGCCAAAAATTTCGCCGCCAAAAACATCGAATGTAAGGTTGTCGTTGGCGGTAAAATGCCCGAATTTCTTCACCAGGTTTTGTACTTCAATTATTTTGCGGCTTGTGTCCATATTTATTCCAATTTTCTTCCATTATTGTTTGCCCATTAAATCCATAAACACATCTTCGATGATTGAGAAGCCCTCGTAAACATAGGGTTCATGATTCTGCGATTGCATGTAAGCAATAATATCCTCTTTTCCGGTTGATTCGTCAACCGACAAATGCAGATATTGCCCGAACGGATAAACCGATGTTGTGCTTTCCCATGCTTTCAAATCGTTGAGCAAGCGATACGTTTCGGCTGATTTCACGTTCCATATTCGTTTACCATATTGTTCCACAATTCTTGCGGGCTGGTCAACCGTCATAATCTCCCCGCCCTGGATAAGTGCAACCCGGTCGCACCGAGAAGCTTCGTCCATGTATGGAGTTGACACAAAAATGGTTATCCCGGACTGCTTCAATTTGCCGAGCATGTCCCAGAATTCAGTCCGTGAAACAGCGTCAACCCCGGTTGTGGGCTCGTCGAGCACCAACACTTCGGGTTTATGGATAAGTGCACATGACAAAGCCAGTTTTTGTTTCATACCACCCGATAGTTTGCCAGCACGCCTTGTTTTAAAAGGCTCCAACTGCTGATAGATATCTTTCACGAGGTAGTAGTTTGCTTCGACTGTTGTCCCAAAAACCGAAGCGAAAAAGTTCAGGTTTTCTTCAACCGACAAATCGTGATACAGAGAAAAACGCCCGGGCATATAACCCACAATTTTTCGTATCTGCCGGTATTGTTTCACCACATCGACCCCGCCCATGGATGCTGAGCCTTTATCGGGCAACAACAACGAAACAAGTATACGCATAAGTGTTGTTTTTCCTGCCCCGTCAGGACCAATTAGCCCGAATATCTCGTTCTGGTTAATATTGAGCGAAACATCGCGGAGCGCTTCAACCTTGCCGCAGGATTTTGATATGTTTTTAATTGTTATCATTTTGTTTTGAGTCATTGGTCATTGAGTAATTGGTTGTCAGTAATTGGTTGTCAGTATTCGGTTATCGGTTATCAGTAATCAGTAATCAGTTGTCAACCTGAAACTTGGAATCTGAAACCCCTATGAAATAGGCTCCTATCGTCGCATTTCATGGGGCAAACCCGAATTGGAGCGAAGCGTAAATCAACGGAGCGCAGCGTAGTTAAAACTAAACTCCCCAACAACCCATTGACCCATCAACCCAATCACCCAATCACCCAATATTCCATCATTCCATCGCTTTCACAACTCAATCGTCACTGGTCAAACGCATCTCCCCGGGCATGCCAAGCTTAAGCCGTCCATCGTTTGGCACTTTTACCTTTACGGCATACACCAGTTTCACCCTTTCTTCTTTGGTTTGAATAATTTTGGGCGTAAATTCAGCTTCGTCGGATATCCAGCTTACCTTACCACTCAAATGTTGCATTTCATCGTTTTTCCCATCGATGGCAACATCAACTTTTTGCCCAACTTTCACCTCCGACAATTGCGCACCTGAAACGTAGCAGCGCAGAAACATTGAATACAAGTCAGCCACTTTATACAAAGGCTTGCCGGCAACAGCCATTTCGCCTTCATTTACATATTTTTCGAGCACCACACCGGCTACAGGGTTCACAATGTTACATTTTGAACGCTTGAGCAATAACTGCTTTTTTTGCTCTTCCATCACCTTTATCTCATGTTTTACTGAGCGAATCTGGGTTTTGAGTGCCGACACCTGTTTTTCAACAAGTTTTAGCTTTCCTTCGAGGTCATCTTGTTGCTGAATGGTTGCCGCCCCGCTTTCAACAAGGTTTTTCACTCGATTATACTGCACCATCAGGTTTTCTTTTTGCTGTAACTGGGTTGCAATTTGAGCTTCGATGTTGGCTGTTTTTGTATGTGTCGCCTCTATCTGGCTTTCAAGCTGTTCAATTTGCAGATAAACCTGCGCGGTATCGATTAGCCCTACCATGGCACTTTTTTCAAGTTTTTCACCTTCCTCAACATTAAAACCGAGCAATACGCCCGACGATTCAGCCGAAATTATTGCGGCATCCACTTCAAAATTACCGTAAGCATCGGCAAGGTCGCCCCTGTGATTGCAGGCTGTAAACAACACCAATGCAATCAGGACCGTAATGTTTATGTTTTTTGTAACCATTTGTAGTAATTTTAGTTTCCTAACAATGTTTTGTAATCATTTTGGGCTTTGAGCCATTCAATTTTATGTATTTCGTAATTAATTCGCGCAGTGGTTTCGGCATTCAGGTCGGTCAGGTAATCGGTTGATGTTATTGCGCCATTCTCGAGCTCCGAAGAAGCCGTTTGCGTTATCCGATGGCGCATTTCAACAATTTTCTCATCCTGCTGCACCAATTGACGCTGCATTTCAATCTCGTTTTTAGCTTGCACCAGTTGCATATCCTGTTGTTGCAGGAAGTCGTCTTTTTGTAAATCAACTTTTTCGATATTCAGTTGCGCCATTTGTTTTTTGCGTTTGGTTTCGTTCCAGTCGAACACCTCCCATTTCAACCCTACACCTGCCAAATAGTAAGTGTCGAATTCGTTTTTTAACATATTTAAACCGGGCTTGCCATAGCCTGCCTGTCCAAAACCAAAAAACTTGGGGTTGCGTGCCGATTCCAGCAAGCTGTTGCTCAATTCAATTTGTTTTTGTTGAAGCGAAAAAAGTTGCAACTCTGGACGTTTATTCGCCAAATCGGTGACAATATCCACTTCAGGCAATTGAAAAGAATCCCTGGATGAAAAACCGGTGCCGGCAAGTACGCCCATGGCAGACAGCAGGGATTTTTCGCGCATCGAAGCCTGTGTAATCTTCTGCTCCACCTTCAACTGCTCTACCTCAAACTCCAGCACATCCTTTTGGGTAACCACACCCTGCTTTAATGATTTTTGCAAGCGTTCAAGCTGTTTAGCAAGAACTTCATTTTGAAGTTTCAGTACATCAAGACTTTTACGCACCAGCAACACATTAAAAAAGTAAGTATCGGCAATGCGTTTTAAATGGTGTACCTCAACGTCAATTTTTTGCTGTTCACCATCGAGGTCCAGTGCTTCAATTTCGCGTTGAGCTTTTTTAAGCCCGCCATCCCAAATCGTCTGTTTTACATCCACATAAGCCTTATACTGGTCGTTCGATACCCCTTCGATATCAACACCCATTGAAGTAAGCGTTTCGGGGAGGTCAACCGAAGTAACATCCGACTGGTATGTAGCCTGTCCATTCAGTATAATTTCGGGCAGGTAAGAAGTACGGATATTTTCAGTTTTGAGCTGTGAAATCTCCCGGTTGATTTGCTTATTGTTATGCTCAGGGAAATTTGAAACAACCATTTCGCGGTACCCTTCAAGCGTATAAACATTTTGCGCCAGGCTTGCCGCGGTACTCATCACAATTACAGTAATTAAAAGAAAATATGTTCTCATGGTTTTAGCTTTAAAAATCTTCATCGGGTTTATTATTCATTTCACTTGAAGTTGCCCCCATTAAAGCACCTGTCATTAATTCCTTCAGAAAATCGGTACGTTCGCTGAGAAAGCGCGAATATTTGTCGTTGTCGTTATTAAAAAACACCCGTTGGAAAAGCGGGCGGGCAATATGCGGGAAAAGCGTCATCCCCAAAACATTGGCAATCATGTGCTCTGCTGTTAAATCACTATTATTAATAGCCGGTACTTTTTGTTGAATTTTTTCTACAATTTCAGCCGGAGCTATCTGCTGCGATTTCATTATTTCCGATAGCCGGTCGGGGTTTTGCCATATTTCATGAAAAATAAATTGCGGATAAAATGGATTCATTTGAAAAAAATCGTTGTAAAATTCTACAAATGCTCCCAACAACTCGGGTAACGACATGTCGGTACGTATATTTTCAGCAACTACAGCAAACATTTGCGACATGATATTTTCAAAAATAGCATCGAAAAGCTTGTCTTTCGACCTAAAATAATAATGCAACAAGGCTTTGTTAATTCCGGCCCTGTCAGCTATTTCCTGCATTCGTGCGCCCTGAAGCCCCTTTTCGACAAACACCTCCTTGGCGGCTTCAATTATTTTCTTTTCAGTTTCTACCTTTAATGCGTTCATTTTTTATTGACCATTTGGTTAAATTGTTTGGTCAAAAGTAAGATGCTCATTTTTAACTTCCAAAAAAAATTAGTTGTTTTTAACCATTTGGTTAATTTTTTCTTTTTACCCTAAATCCCTAAAAGGGACTTTATCGCAACTTCTTACCTGCGGGGTGTTGTGCTTGTTGCTTTTTCCGGTTTTTGTAAGGAAGTAACGAAAACGATAAACATAACACCACGCCGGCTTGTTAAGCATATTAAACAAAACAGAAAACCGAGATGATAAAATTGGCATTATTTAGTACAAAAAGTTACGATAAAGAGTATTTTGAGCGATTCAAACCACAGAATAAGGTGGAAGTACGCTATTTCAAAGCTTCGCTCAATGAAGACACTACAGAATTGGCAAAAGGTTACGATGCCGTGTGCGTGTTTGTAAACGACGAAATAAACCGCCCTGTACTGGAGCATCTAAAAGAACAGGGCACCAAAGTAGTGGCACTGCGGTGCGCCGGTTTTAACAACGTTGACCTCGATGCAGCAGATGAGTTAGGCATTAAAGTGGTACGCGTACCGGCATACTCGCCCAATGCTGTAGCCGAACATGCCACAGCCCTGATTCTTACCCTGAACCGCAAAACCCATAAAGCCTATAACCGCATTCGGGAAGGGAACTTTTCACTTGAGCGGCTCACCGGTTTTAACTTGCACCGGAAAACGGTAGGAGTAGTTGGAACCGGAAAAATAGGCAAGGCTTTTTGTGAAATCATGCTCGGATTTGGGGCAAATGTGCTGGCTCATGACCTATACCCCGACGAGGAACTCAAAAATATGGGCATAAAATACACTTCACTTGACGAACTTTTCGGGCAATCGGATATCATTTCGCTTCATTGTCCGCTTACGCCCGAAACAAAGCACATGATAAACAAAGAATCCTTCAAAAAAATGAAAGACGGGGTAATGATTATCAACACCAGCCGTGGTGCACTTATTGACACCAAAGCCGCCATTAAGGCACTTAAAAAACGCAAATTGGGCTACTTAGGCATCGATGTTTACGAACAGGAGGAGAACCTGTTTTTCCACGACCACTCCGAAAACATTATTGAAGATGAAGTAATTATGCGGTTGATTTCGTTCCCGAATGTGCTCATCACATCGCACCAGGCATTTTTCACCAGCGAAGCGTTGGAGCAAATAACTTCCACAACCTATCAAAATATACTAGATTTTGAAATGGGAAAAGAACTAAAGAATGAGGTAAAGAAATAAAAACGAACACTGATGCAAGGTAAAAGCTAAAGATTGCTTCACCGATATAAATCAATGCCACAAACTACATATTTTCGCAAGATGCAATTTATGCAACACATACAAAGCACTTTATTTTATTTACAATTTTCCACTACGGTCATATAACTGTAACTATTTTTAAAAATATCATCATTGACGGAAGTTTCGTTTTATACCATTTCACCTGAGTTGCTTAACTGTTAGCAAAGAGTTTAGACCTTTGTTGATGATTGCTTCCGAACAATTTTACTTTACCAAAAAATAACATTCAATCATCTTTCTTCAATCGTTTTTGTTTCTCCATAAAATCAGATAAATTTGTCGTGTATTAAACCTGCTTTTATTCACCAATTGGATAAAAGTGAATGTAAAAGCGGTTAAAAAGCCGGCAAAGGCTTAAACGTTTTTTTAATGTATTTTTCACACAATGGGGTGCCCAAAACAACGGGCTGAGATCAAACCCTCTGAACCTGACACGGTTAGTACCGGCGAAGGGAAGGTGTTTACAGGTGTAAAACCCTGCCTCATTGGTTATTTGTTAACCATAAATCTTTCAACAATGCGTACATTACTATTTATCGTGGCTCTGTTTTTTGCCACAAACGGATTTGCACAAATGCAAATAAAAGGCGTCGTTACCGACAGCCAAAACAACCCACTACCAGGTGCCAGTGTTACAATAAACAACACAAACATTGGTACAATTACTAACAACGATGGTTCTTTCTCATTGAACATTTCGCAACCGGGAATTATCACCCTCAAAACATCGTTTATTGGTTACCAAACCAATATCCAAAAAATCAACCCGCAAAAGGACAGCTCTCTAAAAATTCAATTAGAGGAAAAATCGATTTATACCGAAAATGTTTTTGTATATGCCACACGAGCCAAAAGTAACACTCCAGTTACCAATACGAATATTTCAAAACAACAAATCGAAGAACGAAACATGGGGCAGGACATAGCATATTTGCTTAACACTACCCCATCGTTCGTTGCTACATCCGATGCTGGCACCGGAGTTGGCTACACGGGTTTCCGCATCCGGGGTACCGATGCCAACCGCATTAATGTTACCATCAACGGGATACCGGTAAACGATGCCGAATCGCACAGCGTTTACTGGGTGAACATGCCCGATTTTAGTTCGTCGATCGAAAACATCCAGGTGCAACGTGGCGTGGGAACATCCACTCAAGGAGCCGCAGCTTTTGGGGCTACCATCAACATGCAAACCAGCACCCTGCAAAAAGATGCATACGCCGAATACAACGGCAGTGGTGGCTCTTATAATACCTTCAAAAACACGGTACGCGCCGGTACCGGACTGCTCAACGACCATTTTGCCGTTGATGTACGCCTCTCAAAAATCAGCTCCGACGGCTTTATCGACCGCGCTTTTGCCGACTTAAAATCGTTTTATGTTTCGGGTGGGTATTACAGTGCCAATACCATTGTTAAACTGAATATCTTCTCGGGTAAAGAATATACGTACCAGGCTTGGAACGGCGTGCCATCGGTACGGCTCAATAACGACCTTGAAGGCATGCAGCGTTATGGAGACCACTGGCTTTATTCGGCCAAAGAAACCGAAGAAATGATTGCAGCCGACGAATCGCCCCGTACTTACAACCTTTACACCTACGATAACGAAACCGACAACTATCAACAAGACCATTACCAGTTGATGTTCAGCCATCGCTTTAGCGACGCTCTAAATATGAACGCCGCATTGCACTACACCTATGGCAGTGGCTATTACGAGCAATACAAGGCCGGCGAAGATTTCGAAGATTATCAACTCAACAACCTGGTTGTTGGCAACGACACCCTAACCTCAACCGACCTGATAAGGCAAAAATGGTTAGACAACGACTTTTACGGAGCTACCTTCTCGCTCAACTACGACAAAAACCGTTCGGACTTCACCCTGGGCGGTGGATGGAACCGTTACGACGGCCGGCATTTTGGTAACGTGATTTGGGCCGAATATGCGACCAACCACGAAAAAGATTACGAGTGGTACCGTAACACCGGGCAAAAAACCGATTTCAACGTGTATGCGAAGTACAATTATGCACTCACCCCGGCCTTTAACCTGTATGCCGATGTGCAATACCGCAACATACAATATACCATCGAAGGTATTGACGACGACCTGCGCGACCTCACCAACAGACATCCGTTTAGCTTTGTGAACCCAAAATTTGGGGTGTATTACCAGCCCAGCAACAACCTGAAAGCCTATGTTTCGTATGCCGTGGGGCATCGCGAGCCAAGCCGCAGTACATTTACCGACACCGACCCCGACCAGCCAACACCAACAGCCGAGCAACTAAAGGACTTTGAAGGTGGCATCACCTTCAGCCAACCACGTTTTTCGGTCGGTGCAAACTTGTATTATATGGATTACAAAGACCAGCTCATTATGACGGGTGAAATCAATGACATTGGCACAGCCGTATTTAAAAATGCCGAAGATAGTTACCGTGCCGGAGTTGAACTCATTGCCGGGGTACAAATCACACACGACCTGAAATGGGACGTAAATGCCACGTTCAGCCAAAACAAAATTCTGAACTTTACCGAGTATGTCGATAACTGGGACGAAGGTGGGCAAACAGCCTTCGACCACGGAACCACCGACATTGCTTTTTCACCATCGGTAGTGGCTAACAGCCAACTGGGTTATACACCGCTGAAAAACCTGGAGCTGGCACTCATCTCGCAATACGTGGGCGACCAGCATATCGACAACAGCGCCAACGAAAACCGCAAACTCGATGCTTACTTTGTCAACAACCTAAAAGCTGCCTACACCATTTATCCCGGATTTTTTGATGAGGTAGAATTCAGCCTGTTGGTCAACAACCTGTTAAACGAAGTATACGAAACCAATGCCTGGGTGTATTCGTACATTTTAGGTGGCGAACGCTACAAAATGGATGGTTACTTTCCACAGGCCGGCACCAACTTTTTGGTTGGGGTGAATATTCGGTTTTAGAAGAGCAGAAACATACCTGTTGAAGAATTTATACTTTTAGTGACATCTGAAAGCAATTGAAGACAATAGAAAGCCATGGAAGGCGATAGAAAACAATTGCCTTCCATGGCTTTCTATCTTTTACCCAAAACAATGTCATATCGTTCGTCCCGTAGTTTATTGTGTCATTTTGACGACAGTAGGAGGAGAAATCTCAGCTGTAAATCAATTTTGTCCACGAATTCTTCATTTCTCGAATTACGTGAAACCGCAGCAGTGATATTATTTACGTTTTTCCCATATTTTTGGATTTCGACTGGTATGCTGTATTGCCAAAACATATATAATTTCATCTTCAACAATAAAGAATATGCCATAGGGAAACCTTTCTGTTAAAGCCCTTCGTATATTTCTATAAACAACCTGAAAATGAGTTGGGTTTCTTTGAATTGCATTAATTTTTGCATCCAGGGCTAATACAAACTCTTCTCCTAAGCCTTCTCTTTTATCATTGTACCAATTAGCCGCATCTATTGCATCTAACTCAGCAAATGTTTTAATAATAAGCTTATACATCAGAACTGTTTTTTTATCCTGGCTTTTACATCATTCCAGCTTGATCCTTCACCAGGATTGTTTATGTGAGCTTCAAGTCTTTCATCTAACAACTGTTTTGTTTCAGTTGATAACTCAAACTGTTCATCTTTTTCTTCAATGCTGTCCCATATGGCTTCTACCATAAGAATTCTTTCCGGAATGCTTAATCTTAATATGTCTCTCATCATATGTGTCATACTGCAAATTTAAAGATTTTTTACTCACTTTAGTTGTGTGCTCATCAGAGGAGTATTGTTGCTTATTCCCATGTTTTAAAAATACTAATTTTGAAAATATTATGCAATTACTTGCTAGTGTCATTAACGAACCGGTATAAAACGAAGAATACGAAACCAACGCCTGGGTATATTCGTACATCTTAGGCGGCGAACGCTATAAAATGGACGGCTACTTTCCTCAAGCCGGCACCAACATTTTGGTGGGGGTTAATATTCGGTTTTAATATGGGAATGTCATACCTATAAACACGAATACCAGTTATTCTTTCATCTTATACTCTTAATGATTTCTGAAAGCAATTGTATACAATAGTAAACCATGGAAAGCAATAGAAAACAATTGCCTTCCATGGCTTACTATACATTTACAGAAAACAGAGAAAAACACGCCTATACTTTACTCCCCCCGTTTTGCACCACGCATTACAAATGCATTTGCGGTTGACACAAAAGTATAAGATGGCATAATCACTTCATCCCCAGATTCAATATTTATTAATATTGCAGCCATTTCTAACGCATCTGTGCAAGAAGTAGTCAATAATACCTTACTAAATCCATATATTGATTCAAGAAAATGTTGGCATGCCTGAGTATATTTTCCATTACCAGATATTTTGCCTGATGCAACAGCTCTTTCAATATAATTTGTTTCCCTGCCAGATAGTAACGGTTTGTTAAAAGGAATCATAAAACATTATTGTATTTAGTTCAAAAATTTATCTTTGTTCAAAAAATGCATTTACAAAAAAAACAATTATGGATTTTGCTTCTATAAAAAAGGCCGTTATTATTGTTGCATCCAGTCTTTTCATCTTTTTCTTTATCCACAAAATACTGCAATACGACACATTTGCAACGGAACATATTATAAAGAATTACGAGAATACAGATGGAAACAGAACAAAGATTCACAAACCCTACGAAAAGCTTACTGATGAAAACATGTTACATTGGGATGCTGTCCATTACAATATAATTAGCAAAGAAGGCTATAATGCTGATGTCGTTTTTTTATTCGCTTTTTTTCCACTTTTCCCGCTCTTATGGAAACTAACAATGCTAAGCCCACTAGGAATAAGCATATTAAATTATATTCTATTTTCGTTCTCAGTAATATTATTATGTCGACAATTAAAGATGATGAAAAACATTTGGATTGTATTATTCATTGTCAATCTGCCTTTTATAACACCTTTTATAATACCATATACAGAAGCCCTTTTCTTTTTTAGTATAACAATTGCATTTTTAGGCTTTTTAAAAGGAAACTACTGGATATATTTTATTGGTGCTTTTTTTACCGCCATGACCAGATCTGCTATAACTATTGTCTTATTATCCTTACTTGCCACAGAACTTCTTTTCTTGCTAAAAAACAAAAGAACAATGCAGTCGGTTAATCGAATATTTTATTCCGCGCTGCCTCTAATTATAGGCACATTAGCTGTACTTATTTATCAGAAAATTTCAGGAGCTGAATCATTATTTACATACGTTGATGCAATTAAAACATGGGATAGGAAACTCAACATATCAGGAGGGCTTCGAGACTGGTCACATGAAGGATTTGGACTAAGTATTGCAACAATATTCTTCGTCGTACCTTTTTCCATCTATACTGTAATCGAATATATTAAATCAGTTTTCATCCTCAAGTCTAAAAATTGTATTGTCAACGATAAAGAACAGAAAGAACAATATTTACTGCTTCTTTCTGCTGTATATACAATTGGGATGTTTTTAACAAACATACTTTTCCAAGGGGGAAGTATTAATGGACTATACAGATATATTCTATGTACACCATTCTTCTTTTTTCAACTTTTTTTTATGATAAATAAAGTCAGGCCAATTAACACAAACTCAAAATCTATCTTTTACATTTTTGCTTTGTTTGCTGGCATTTTCACCATGTCAATGTCAGGGTACAGTGCAAGCTGGGGTTTTAGCGATTTAGGATTCATATTACTTGCATTATCCATTGGAATTCTACTCTTTCACCAACAAACTAAAAAGAAATCCGGGTTTATTTTTCCTGTAGCTTTATTTATTTTTAATGTTTTCTGGAATACATATTTGTTCAACATGTATGTTTGTAATGGTTGGATATTCACCTAGTCAACCAAAAATGATAAAAATCGGCTTGTTCTTTTATTGAAAAATCTGCATGCTCGTACAAAGTACAAGCACTTATATTCAGACCTTGGGTAATTACATCAATTTGTTTTATTCTTTTCTTTCCAAAATATGTTTTGGCAGCTTTTATTAAGCCCTTTCCAATACCTCGTCCACGAAATTGTTCATCGACACCAATCAATCCAATATAACCTGTGGCAGCTTTAACATAAACTGTTACGACACCAACAATTCGATTATTAAGCCTATAAACCAATACATCATCAGCCATTCGCTTTGCGACTGACGTCTCCATCCATAGACGATACAACCCCTCAAACTTCTCGTTATTTATGTTTTGATCCACTTTGAATCTTGAATACATTCCACATTGAACCGAAAAATCTAATAATTCGGAATTAGTACTTTCCTCTTCATATATTTCAACATGTTCTGGCATTGACAATTCATAATTCAATATAGAATTTGAATAGGTTGTTTTTTTGTCAACAAAAAGTCCATTATTATTTTTTGCAAAAGTTGAAAACTTATCACAACCCGGCTTTACTTGCCAATAAGCTAAGTACACCCCGTTTTTCTTCAATACGTCTAAAACATCAACCCATTTGCTTTGCATATTTATAATCGTTGCAACTGGATAACCAAAGAAAGAAGAATCCCATTCTAAAATTTCAAAATCCATCATTCTTCCTCTTTTTTATAATTCTAACCATATCAACACTAAAACATATACAACAGCTCATTGTCATTCTTCAACATTAATAAGATCTTTAACAATATATATAGGGCAGTGCTTAACACTGTCGAAAGTTTTACCTATATATAGACCTACAACTCCGATCAAAGATATGATCAAACCTGACAAGAACCATACAGACACAATCAGTGAAGTATAACCTGGGACAATAATATTTCCAGTCAAAAAACGTATTAAGATAACGACAGCAAAAACAAAAGCAAAAAACGACAAGTAAAACCCGAATTTGACGGTTAGCCTCAACGGGTTGTCCGAAAATGAAAGAATTACATCAACAGCTAACCGAACAAGCTTCCTAAAAGTGTAGCTATACCTTCCAGTTTCTCTAACTGAATGCTCAACAGGTATTTTTATACTCGAAAAACCAACACACTTCACCATGGCCGCAGGGCTTCCGCATTTAAAAATAACTAAATAAAATTTGG
>JAFGGY010000098.1 GCA_016930365.1 Prolixibacteraceae bacterium
AAAAAGAATTATTAGCAAATTTGTTTGGTTTTCAACATAGAAGACGCAGAGGCGCAAAGGGAAATTTGTCATTGGTCAAGTGTATTGTGTATTGGTTATTCATTATTCGATATTGGTTATTGGATATTAAAAAACTTCGCGTAAAACGGGTTAGAAACCCGTTGTCCGTTTAGGTTTGCTTGGGGTGTTAAAATATTGCAGCATAGGTCTTTAGATTTTTGACTGATGTTAATATGCACCGGCCACAGTGGCAGGGATAGGAGCGGCATCCTTTTGCGGAGTTTACGGAGCAAAAGATACAGCGGATAGCCCGGTGGCCGCCGCTTGGTTTACAATTGCTCATTTTATAAGGTGATTTATATTTGCTAATTGCAATAAATTTGAATTGAAAAGCGCGGCGGGCAGCCACCCAAAAAAACAAAAAAACCCGAAAAGCAAGGGCAAAATGCCCCACTTCCGGATTTTATTCTGTTGCGTTAATGTTTTCTCTCTTATCGTCGGCCGTGCTTGAACGAGCAATTTTGGCATGGGCCAAGCTCGCCACGTAAGCGGCGGTCGACCAGTTCTTCGAGCCTTTCGCGCAGTACATCGACACCCACCTGCGAAAGCACTTCGTCGGCAAAGGCGTACATAATCATCAGCCTGGCTTCTTTTTCGCCAATACCGCGGGTGCGCAGGTAAAACAGCGCCTCCTCGTCGATACGTCCAACGGTGGCACCGTGGCTACAACGTACATCGTCGGCATCGATAACCAGGCGTGGCTTGGTGTTCATCTCGGCGTTTTCGCTTAACAGCACGTTGTTGTTTTGCTGAAAAGCTTCGGTTTTTTGGGCATCGCGAAATACGTGTATCTGCCCGGTAAAAGCACCTTTCGACTTATCGTCGAGTATATTTTTGTACAACTGGCTGCTGGTGCAATTGGGCACGGCATGGTCAACGGCCGTAAAATTATCGACATGCTGCGTGTTGTCGGTAAAGCTGAGGCCGTTCATATTGGCATGGGCATGCTCGCCGTTGAGTACTACCTTGAGGTTGTTGCGCACAATGCCGCCGTTAAGGGTTACCACATCGGTATCGAGCTGTGCATTGCCTTCAATTTTTCCGAAGAAATTGGTAATGTTTACGGCTCCGTTATGCTGGTTTTGCACCGAGTAAAATCCGAAGCGGGCATCGCGGCCGATGTAGCTCTCGCTCAAATTGTTGAGTATGTAGTAATTGTTATTGAGCGTATGGTCGCAAAACACAATGCGTGCCTCGCTGTTTTTGCCCATGATAATAAGATTACGCTGGGCGGCAAAGGTGTTTTCCTTGCCAAACATGAGGTTGATAATTTGCACCGGTGCTTCGATGGTTACGTTGTCGGGCACATAAAAGAAAAGCCCGTCCTTGGCCATGGTGGTATTGAGGTTGGCCATGGGGTCGTTCGACTCGCCGGCCATTTTGTTGTAATATTTCTCAACAATATCGCGGTGGTGGGTAGCTGCGTGTTGCAGGCTGCTGCAAATTACCCCCTCGGGCAATTGGCCTATTTTGCGGTTTTGACCGTAATACCAGCCATTTATCATGATGATGAGGTGCGTATTGAGTTTGGGCACATCGCAATGAAACACTTCGTGTAAATCGACATTATGCTCAACATAGCGTGGCACCACTTCAAAATCGTTCTGAAAAACCGGTCGCAGGTCGGTGTATTTATAATCCTCGTGCTTACGCGAAGGAATACCCGATTGTTTAAATTTTTCGAGTGCCGTCTCACGTGCCCGGTTCATATAATCGGGACAGCCTTCGTCGTACATCTCTTTATTTGTGGTAAAGAGGCCTATCAACTCTTCGGCTGCTGTATATTGTACTTTTTCAATCATGTTACAACTTTCTTTTTTTAATGCTCCACTTCGTTTTTCAACCAATCGTAGCCTTTTTCTTCGAGCTCGTAGGCCAGTTCTTTACCGGCCGATTTCACAATGCGACCGTTGTACAATACATGCACATAATCGGGCACAATGTATTCGAGCAAGCGCTGATAGTGGGTTACCACGATGGTTGCATTTTCGGGCGATTTGAGTGTGTTTACCCCGTTGGCCACCACGCGGAGTGCATCAATATCGAGTCCCGAATCGGTTTCGTCGAGAATGGCCAGTTTGGGTTCGAGCATGGCCATCTGGAAAATTTCGTTCCGCTTTTTTTCGCCACCCGAGAAACCTTCGTTTACCGAGCGGTTGGTAAGCTGCGAACTAATTTCAACCACTTTTTTCTTTTCCTCCATCATTTTGAGGAATTGCGAAGCTTTAAGCGGTTCGAGCCCCCGGTGCTTTCGCTGCTCGTTTACAGCAGTTTTCATAAAATTCACCATGCTCACGCCGGGTATCTCAATGGGGTACTGAAAGCTCAGAAACAAACCGTTGCGGGCACGGTCTTCGGCAGCCTGCTCAAGCAGGTTTTCGTTTAAAAATGTCACTTCGCCTTCGGTAACTTCAAAATTCTCGTGGCCTGCCAGTACATTGGCCAGCGTACTTTTCCCCGAGCCATTTGGGCCCATTATGGCGTGAATTTCGCCCGGTTTTACTTCCAGGTTAATCCCTTTTAATATTTCTTTGCCATCAACAGTGGCATGTAAATTTTTAATTGTCAACATATCTTCTAAGTCATTAGTCATTAGTCATTAGTCATTGGTCACTGGAGTGATAATTTAAATGCCTAATATGTTTTATCTCATTATCTATAGTCTAAAATCTCATATCTCAAAGTCTCATATCTCAAAGTCTCAAGTCTCAAAGTCTCACATCTCAAATCTCAAGTCTCAAATCTCAAGTCTCACATCTCAAAGTCTCACATCTCAAAGTCTCACATCTCAAAGTCTCAATTACCCTACACTGCCTTCGAGACTTATGGCGAGCAATTTTTGAGCTTCTACAGCAAATTCCATCGGGAGCTTGTTCAGCACCTCTTTGGCATAGCCGTTTACAATCATGCCCACGGCATCTTCGGTATCAATTCCGCGCTGGTTGCAATAAAATATTTGGTCTTCGCTAATTTTTGAGGTTGTGGCTTCGTGTTCCAAAATAGCCGACTTGTTGGCACATTCGATATACGGGAAGGTGTGAGCCCCGCAACGGTCGCCCAGCAAAAGCGAGTCGCACTGCGAAAAGTTACGGGCGTTGTCGGCATTTTTAGCCACTTTTACCAAACCACGGTAGGCATTGCTGCTTACCCCGGCCGAAATACCTTTCGACACGATAATGCTTCGTGTGTTTTTACCAATATGAATCATTTTGCTTCCGGTATCGGCCTGCTGGTGGTTATTGGTAAGTGCAACTGAGTAAAATTCGCCTTTTGAGTGGTCGCCCAACAGCACACAGCTAGGGTATTTCCAGGTAACAGCCGAGCCGGTTTCAACCTGTGTCCACGATATTTTTGAGTGGTCGCCACGACAAATACCGCGTTTAGTTACAAAATTGTAAATACCGCCTTTGCCGTTTTTGTCGCCGGGATACCAGTTTTGTACCGTTGAATATTTTACTTCGGCACGTTCCATGGCAATAATCTCGACCACGGCAGCATGCAACTGGTTTTCGTCGCGTTGTGGTGCAGTACACCCTTCGAGGTACGACACATAGCTATCGTCGTCGGCAACAATAAGTGTACGCTCAAATTGCCCGGTATTGGCTGCATTGATACGAAAATAGGTTGAAAGTTCCATGGGGCATCGCACGCCTTTGGGTATGTAGCAAAACGAGCCGTCGCTAAACACAGACGAGTTAAGTGCCGCAAAATAGTTGTCGGCGTAAGGCACTGCTTTGCCGAGGTGTTTTTTCACCAAATCGGGAAATTCTTTAACCGCCTCGCTAAACGAACAAAAAATAATTCCTTTCTCGGCCAGGGTTTCTTTAAACGTCGTTTTTACCGATACACTGTCCATCACAGCATCGACAGCCACACCGGCCAGGTGTTTTTGTTCTTCGAGCGGAATGCCCAGTTTATTAAAGGTGTCAATCAATTCGGGGTCAACCTCATCGAGGCTGTCGAGTTGAGGTTTCTTTTTGGGAGCAGCATAGTAACTAATTGATTGATAATCGATAGGCGGAATTTTAAGGTAAGCCCAATTGGGTTGTTTCATCTCCTGCCATTTGCGAAAAGCTTTCAGCCTAAAATCAAGCATCCATTCGGGTTCTTCTTTTTTTGCCGAAATAATCCGCACAACATCCTCGCTGAGGCCTTTTTCGATTATATCTTGTTCTATTTCAGTGACAAAACCGTACTTATACTCCTCGTTCGTTACTTTCTCTAATATCTTATCTTGTTCTGTCATATTGTGTTAAATTTGAACTGTAGTGAATAAAATAACAAGCGATTCACCATAGAGTTTAAAAAATGTTGCAAAGATAGCAAAGTAGTCCTATTTTTGCCCCTTTAAAATGTAATTCATACCAAAATATCCGATATAAAATGACTGATAACGAACGCAAAGTAACACCAATTTCCGATTTAGGCGAATTTGGGCTTATTGAGAGGTTAACAAATAAAATAAAGATAAGAAACGCTTCAACATTGAAAGGGATAGGCGATGATGCTGCGGTAATTGAATCGAAAAACAAAAAAATTGTAGTTACTACCGATTTGCTTACCGAGGGCATCCACTTTAACCTGATGTACGTGCCGCTAAAACATCTGGGATACAAGGCCGTTGTGGTTAACCTGAGCGATGTGGCAGCCATGAACGCCGTACCCACGCAAATTACAGTTTCAATTGCCGTTTCGTCAAAATTTTCGGTTGAATCACTTGAACAAATATACGAGGGCATGAACCTGGCCTGCGAAAAATACGGGGTCGATTTGGTGGGTGGCGATACAACCTCATCAATGACCGGATTGGTGATTAGCGTTACGGCAATCGGCATGGCCAACGACGATGAGCTAACATACAGAAATGGAGCTCAACAGAACGACCTTATATGCGTTACCGGCGATTTAGGTGGTGCATACATGGGGCTCAACCTTCTCGAACGCGAAAACCGTGTTTACAAAGATAACCCAGGCGTTCAGCCTCAACTTGAAGGATACAATTATATATTGGAACGCCAGCTTAAGCCCGAAGCCCGTACCGACATGAAAAAAATTTTTGAAGGGCTGAAAGTGAAGCCTACCGCCATGATGGACATTTCGGACGGCTTATCGTCGGAGGTAATGCATATTTGCAAAGACTCGGGTGTAGGTGCAAAAATATACGAGGAGAAAATCCCAATGGACAACGAAACCAAAAACATGGCCGAAGAAATGCACATCAACCCGATAGTAGCTGCACTAAACGGAGGCGAAGATTACGAATTGTTATTCACCGTTCCAATATCTGACCACGACAAAATCAGAAACCATCCGGACATTACCGTTATCGGTCATATTGTAGATGCATCAGAAGGCATTAACCTGGTAGCTATGGGAGGCACCGAGATAGAGCTTACCGCGCAGGGATGGAATGCACTAAAAGAAAAATAAGAAAAACATTTGCTATAAAATTCCTGCTTTTTGAAAAGCACAAATAAACTCTCAGGAGTAATGCTGGAACACTTTTACAACCCGGCAAATTGGTTTGCTCAAGCCCTCCAAATCAACAGTTATTTCTTAATTGAATTTTCAGCTAATACCAATTCAGAAAATCTGTTTATACTGAAACGACTGATAAAATTACAGCACATGGCAGAATTTGTTGAGAAACAAAAACTGAAGAAAAAAAGAACGCGATTCGACTCAGGCATTTATCAAATTGCGTAAAAACATCATTCGACAATTTAATCCTCAACTCGACAATTCCGAGGTTAATCAGTTGGCTGATTACACCCGTGGGCTTAGGATTTCCGGGTAAGGGCAAAGAAGATGTTCAGGAAGGGTTCCAGCTTTTGCAACAACGCCTGTATAGTGAGGTCGGTTTTCGTTTCTTTTTGCAGTATCTCCCAGCGTTGTTTAAAGAATTGGGTTCATCAATTACTTCTCCATTTTCGTTAAATCCCCAGTAGCGGAGTTTTTGTTTTACACCTTCCATAAGGATGCGGCGCGATTGCTGTGCGAATATTTTAGTTTGCCGGTATTCATATTCATTATATCATTTGTTCAGTCTCTTGTTATTCGGGCTAAAGCCCATAATTTCTTATTGTATTCATCCCTCGACATAAATGCTGGAGTTCTTCTTCAATCCCCAGCCTTAGTTTTTAGTTTCTCCAACTCCCGTTCAATTCGATGTGCCATATAAAAAGGGAGGTTGAGGAGGGTGAACTCCTTACCTGCAATGGTTTTGGCTTTTTGCACCAGGTATTCTCCCTGATAGACTCTCACGGCGATATCGTGGGGTGACTGATCCATAAACTGGTGTAGCGACCTCAATTTACCAATACTACCTGATTTTACTTCAATGGGAATCAGTTTTCCCTTCCAGGGTAAAATATAATCTACCTCAGCACTTGATT
>JAFGGY010000010.1 GCA_016930365.1 Prolixibacteraceae bacterium
AAGAACGCGGATTGATGTAAGACTAACTCACCTGTTTATTTTGCCATGGCTACTGTTCGCATCTCCTTTGGCATTTTTTCGATGGCATAACGCAGTGCAGTTCGTGGCATCACAGCTTTATTTTTAATTACATAATCAAAAACGGCTTGCTCGTGTTTGCTGGCAGCCACTTTTAGCATCCAGCCGTATCCTTTTTGCACCAAATCATCTCTATCGATGAGCAGGATGTCGGCAATTTCAAAAACAACGGGTAAAAACATTCCTTTACGGGCAGGAACAATAAGCGAAACAGCTGCTGCCCGTCTTACCCAACGATTATCCGACTTGGCCATTTTTTTAAGTTCAGGTAGATATTCGGGATACATTTCAATAAATTCGCCAAGCGTATGGTTGCAAAATGTATCGCAGGTGGCCCAATTGTTCACGTAGCTTGTAAGCCACCTTTCGAACACCAAAAAGTCGGATGCTTCGTATTGTTTATGCACATAATACGACCAATGGCAGGCAATAATAGTTTCTTCCAGTATTCCCGATTGAAACAGTGCTTCACAAAGCTGAAAAACTTCGGTTTTCGACTGTAAATTCGATTCTTTATAAATCTCTTTCCCAATTTTTTCAACGAGAGGCATTTTTACTCCGTACGAAATAATTTCCTCTTTAAAAAAACGCTGACCACTGATGCGCGTTTTCTCATCGGATGCATTTTTGAGCGCTGTTTTAATCAGGTTGATAATGTTTTGCATAATTTTGTTTTTTTTATTCAAGTCGTTAATCACTATTCAATTCACCATCAGAAATTGCCCCAAATAAAATATCTGTTTCGAAATTCAATCGAAACGCCTATTAAAACGCCGGTACAACAAAAAGATAAAAACAAAATGTACTATTGCTGCACCAATTAAATATACCCAACTATGCATTGGATGAAACAATGCCCGTTGCAGCCACCAAATGGGCGACACCGAAAAAAACCACAGCCAGCTACCTTGAAATACAAAATCGGGAATGAGCATAATGAGCAGTATTCCAAAGCTTTTCGATATGGCTATACCTTCAACCTTGTTGCCGGCAAAAGCACCCAGAAAAAGCAGCATCATAGGAGCTTCTGCAGCCATAATTAACGATAACAGTATTGCCTGAAAACTATTTAGAAAAACATTGAGCCCGCTAATATAAATGAAGAAAATATTGAATATAAGGCTGTAAAGTACCGGCATAATCATACGTACAGCCAAATATCCGCTTTTTCCCAAAGGTGTTATTGCCAAATAACTTATTACACCTCCATCGCGTTCGTCGAGCAGGATAAAACCATACACCATACCAAACAACATGGGAGCTATGGGCATTAAAAAGAATTTGAAAAATGGAACATATTCCTCAATGGATGTATTAAATTCAGTTGACACCAACTCAACAACAAGTGGTATTCCCCAAACAACCAACGCGGTATAAAGCAGCGGAGCCAACAAACTTAAAATCAGCATGGGGTCGCGCCATATAAGTTTAAAATCGCTTCGTATTAGTTGATGGTAACTTGTCATTTTTGTAATTGTTATTTATTTATAACATGCTTGTTGAATTGTGCAAAAGCAAACCTGTAAGCAATAAAAATCCAACCAACAAGTATGCAGCAACTTATTGCAATTCGCAGAATTGGTACACTGCCGGGGCTTTGCAAAAGCAAATCGGCGACACAGTTAATAGGAAAAATTAACGAAAGCAGCGGAAAATAGAAATACAAAACCAGGGGAACACATAAAATCAATCCGCCCAGCATAATGCCCGCCAGGTAATCGTTCAAGCTTTGTGCCGATGCCGAAATACCCAGTCCCACAAAAGAAAAAAACAACGAGCTTAATGCAACCGCCACAAGAGTTACCGGCCATGTCGATAATAAACCACCGGGAACAAAAGCAATCAGTGCGCTTGCCAATAGTGCCAGCAAAGTAAGCGATACAGCTTTTGACCATAAATATTGCTCAAGCCTAACAGGCGTAACAAATAAGCTTTGCAGTATATTCTGCTGTTTTTCGAGCAATACCAATGCCCCCATAAAAGTGATTCCAATTATTGAAGTATCGGATAAAATAAGATAAGCTGTAACACTGCTGCGAACCGGGAACGGAATGTAAAACAAAATAACGATGTATAAAGCACTTACCAAGGCGTACACCAGGTAGAAGCCCTGTTTAAGCTGAAAACGCACATCGAATTTTATAAGTGAAACAGTAATCGATGGTGATGTCGGTTGGTGTGTATCTGGTTTTGGATTATTCATTCTCCTTTTTATTGCAATTGTTTGCCAGTTACCTTTATAAAAATATCTTCGATGGTGGCTTCCTGCGTATGAATGGTTTCCACTTCGTTGTTGCTGATTAAATTTAAAAACTGTTCGTTTTCACCCAATCCAAGCAGTTCAAATTCGTCGGTCGATAAACGATTATCCTTTCGGTACCGAACTTTCACACTCTTTTTTCCATGCCTGATTTTTAGGTTTTCGGGCGAGTCAATTACCGGCAGTTCACCATCAATCATAAATGCAATGCGGTCGCACAGCTCGTCGGCATCGGCCATGTTGTGGGTTGTAAGAAAAATGGTTGTTCCCGAGTCGCGCAATTCTTTTATCATATCTTTCAACAAACGGCTGTTGCTTGGGTCGAGACCCGAGGTTGGTTCGTCGAGAAAAAGCAAAGTGGGTTTGTGCATAATTGAACGGATAAAGTTGAGCCGCATACGCATTCCTTTCGAAAATGCTTCTACTTTCACATTCCGGTCGTTCCACAAACCAACGCGTTTAAGCAGCTCGTTTATGTTGTATTGCTCGCAGGTATAAAACGATGAAAAAAGTTGCAGGTTTTCAAGCGCAGTAAATTTCAGATACAGGTTCGGAAATTCGAAAGCAACACCAATGTTTTCGTAAAATTTTTTATCAATATTTTTGATTTCGATACTGTTTAGCTGCACACTGCCATTGTAGTTTTTCAGTACGCCTGTAAGTACCTTTTGAGTGGTACTTTTTCCGGCGCCACTAGGACCTAAAAATCCAAATATTTCGGCAGTGGCAACATCAAACGAAATGGTTTTAAGAGTAGGTTTATCCTTTTGTTTGTATGCAAACAACAAGTTATTTACTTTAATCATTGAATATATTTTTGATAAAGCACATCAAATATATGAAAATCCAAATAATCTAATGCTGTGAAATTCATTATGATTATAAGATAGTGCCAAATACAACAGTATGTTTGATGTTTCTGAATCAAGACCTACGAACTTGTTTGTGTTCTGATATTGCTTGTTGAAACTATAGATAGTTAATATTGCAAATAAAAGATTTTTATATAAAGTTGAAAGCTCAACTAAGGATAGTGATACAAAAAAAGAGGTAACTCATAACGAGCTGCCTCTTTTTTTGTGTTCTAATACATTGTTTTTATAGTTTTTTTGCAACTTCAACCGTAGTGAACGACTCAATGGTGTCGCCTACCTTCACATCGTTAAAATTGGCGACATTGATACCACATTCGTACCCGCTTTTAACTTCTTTTGCATCTTCTTTAAAGCGTTTCAACGAGCCCAAATCGCCGGTGTAAATTACAATACCATCGCGAATTACGCGAGCTTTGTTGTTTCTGACAATTTTTCCGTCGCGAACAATCGAACCGGCAATGGTTCCAACTTTCGTAATTTTGTAAACCTCTTGTACCTCGGCGGTGCCCGTAATTTCTTCTTTAATTTCGGGCGAGAGCATGCCTTCCATTGCCGACTTTAATTCTTCGATTGCATCGTAAATAATCGAGTAAAGCCTGATATCGATTTGCTCTTGCTCGGCCAGTTTTCGGGCAGCCAGCGATGGGCGTACCTGGAAACCGATTATAATGGCATCCGAAGCAGAAGCCAGCATCACGTCTGATTCTGAAATCTGACCAACAGCCTTATGTTTAACATTCACCTGGATTTCTTCGGTCGAAAGTTTAATGAGTGAGTCGGCAAGTGCTTCAATTGAGCCGTCAACATCACCTTTGATAATTACGTTCAGTTCCTGGAAGTTTCCGATAGCGATACGACGTCCGATTTCGTCGAGTGTAATATGCTTTTGAGTACGCATGCCTTGCTCGCGCTGTAATTGTTCGCGTTTGTTTGCAATTTGGCGTGCTTCACGTTCGGTTTCCATTACATTGAATTTATCGCCGGCCTGTGGTGCACCGTTTAAACCAAGAATTAGTGCCGGCTCGGCCGGTCCTGCTTCTTTAATACGCTGGTTGCGCTCATTAAACATGGCTTTTACGTGACCCATGTACTGACCGGCCAGCAGAATGTCGCCTTCGTGTAAGGTTCCGGTTTCGACCAATACTGTTGCAACGTACCCACGACCACGGTCGAGCGACGATTCGATAATTGATCCGATGGCCTTGCGGTTTGGATTAGCTTTGAGGTCGAGCATTTCGGCCTCGAGCAGTACTTTTTCCATTAGTTCTTCTATGCCAATGCCATTTTTGGCCGATATATCGTGCGATTGGTATTTTCCGCCCCATTCTTCAACCATGTAGTTCATGTTGGCCAGTTTTTCTTTAATAGCCTCGGGGTTGGCACCTGGTTTGTCGATTTTGTTAATGGCAAACACAATAGGAACACCGGCTGCTGATGCGTGGTTAATGGCCTCAACCGTTTGAGGCATTACGCTGTCGTCGGCAGCTACAATGATTATTGCAATGTCGGTAACCTGTGCACCACGAGCACGCATAGCGGTAAAGGCTTCGTGTCCAGGCGTATCAAGGAAGGTTATTTTACGGCCATCGCTTAGTTCGACGTTATAAGCACCAATGTGCTGGGTTATACCACCAGCCTCGCCGGCAATTACGTTTGTTTTGCGAATATGGTCGAGCAAGGATGTTTTACCATGGTCGACGTGGCCCATAACTGTAACAATTGGTGGGCGTGGTTCAAGACTTTCTTCCGAATCTTCAACTTCCTCAATTGCGTCCATTACATCGGCACTGATAAATTCCACTTTATAGCCAAACTCTTCGGCAACGAGCGAAAGGGTTTCAGCATCGAGGCGCTGGTTAATCGAAACAAACATTCCGAGGCTCATGCAGGTTGCAATAACCTTAGTTACGTCAGCTTCCATCATATTGGCTAGTTCGTTAACCGATACAAATTCGGTAACTTTCAGCGTGTTTTGTTCTTTCTGAAGTTTTTCTTGTTCCGAAGCCATTTTTTCACTTATGGCTGCACGTTTATCACGCCGATATTTCGAACCTTTCGATTTCGACTTATTTGTAAGGCGTGCCAGTGTGTCTTTAACCTGTTTTTGAACATCTACCTCTGAAACTTCCTTGTGAATAGGACGTTTGCGTTTAATATTGCGTGTGTTTTTGTTTTTAGAGGCATTGGTGTTTGCATTAGCTGCCGGTTGAGTGGCTCCTTTGTTAAGGTCAACCCTTTCTTTTTTAATTCTTTTACGTTTGCGACGTTTTGGATCGGTATTTTTATTATCGGTGTTTTCAGTTCCTTTATTGTCGCTTGTTTTATTTTGTGTTTGTCGTGCCTTGCGTTCTTCTTCGCGTTGTTTTTTAGTTTTTTTAGGCGGGCGAGTAAGCTGGTTGATGTTACTAAGGTCGATTCTGCCAATAACCTTTACATCGTTTTCGACTTTTGGTATTTTTGTTTTTATCTCGTTATCGTCGGTTTTTGTTGGTTTATCTTCTTTTGCAGAAGGTGCTTTTTCTTCATTTTTGGCAGTTGGTTTTATAATTTCTTCAGCTGTTTTTTCGATAGGTTTTTCAGCTTTTTTTGCTGGTTCTTCTTTTTGGAATTTCTTGGCAGATGAAGCTGTTTTTTCGGGTTTTGTTTCGGTTGCTTTTACCTCAGCCGGTTTTTGTTTTTCAGCCGGTTGCTCAATAGTGGTTTTGTCGGCTTTGTGTTCGGTTTTATCGGAGGCAGGAACAACTTTTTTCTCGGACTTTGGAGCAGGGGCTTCAGTTTTCTCGATTTCAGGGGTCTGAGGTGTCGTTTTGCTTTTTCCGCTAATGTCGATTTTGCCAACAACTTTGACGCCTTGCTTTGGAGTTTCGGTTTTAATCTCCTCAACTTTTTTTGCAGGTTCGTCGGCAATTTTGACTGATTTTTTTGCGCTATGATCTTTGATGAATACTACGTTATCATCATCTTTTTCGTCATCAGACAGTTCGTCGTCGTCGTTTTCTTCAGCCGACAAATCGTCGATAGTTAACGTTTCGTTTTTTTGATGACGATGCGTGCGGATGTTTAATTTTTCCGATTCCTTTTTCAAGTCGATATCGCTGCTGTATTCCTTCTGAAGCAGAGAGTACATTGCGTCATCGATTTTTGCGTTTGGATTCGGTTCGACCTGATGCCCCTTTTTATTGAGAAATTCAATCATAGTGGATATTCCCACGTTGAATTCCCTTGCAACTTTACCTAGTCGTTTTGTTCCTTTGCCAGATATCATATTTAACCTTTCGAAATTTTATTCTTAAATTTTTAAAATCTGAATTGACGTATTATTGTTCGAATTCAGATTTAAGTATGCTAATTACGTTATCGATGGTTTCTTCTTCGAGGTCGGTGCGTTTGATTAAGTCGTCTCGTGTAAGACTCAAAACGTTTTTAGCGGTATCGCAACCAATTCTTTTCAGTTCATCGATAATCCAATCTTCGATTTCGTCGGTAAACTCATCGAGGTTTACATCTTCATCATCTACTTCGGTTTCGCGGAATACATCAATTTCGTATCCGGTAAGCTGGCCGGCCAGTTTAATGTTTAACCCACCTTTACCAATAGCCAGTGATACTTCATCGGGTTTTAGGTAAACTTCGGCTCTTTTTTCTTCTTCATTAATTTTGATATTCGAAATTTTTGCCGGGTTTAAAGCCCTCTGAATGTATAGATTCAGGTTGGTTGTGTAGTTAATAACGTCGATGTTTTCGTTTCGAAGTTCGCGTACGATTCCGTGTATTCTTGAGCCTTTCATACCTACACAGGCACCTACCGGATCGATGCGTTCGTCGTACGATTCAACGGCTACTTTGGCACGTTGTCCGGGTTGGCGAACAATCTTTTTGATGGTGATTAGGCCATCGAAAATTTCGGGTACTTCGAGCTCAAAAAGCCTTTCGAGGAATGCAGGCTGAGTACGTGACAAGATAATGAGCGGGTTGTTATTCCGAAGTTCTACCTTATAAACAACTGCTCTTAGGTTGTCGCCTTTGCGAAAAAAGTCGGAGGGTATTTGCTCGGTTTTTGGCAAAATCAGTTCGTTGCCTTCATCGTCGAGTACCAGTATTTCCTTTTTCCATATTTGATAAACTTCGCCGGTAACAATGTCTCCAATTTTATCTTTGTATTTATTGTAAATGCCGTCTTTTTCGAGTTCGAGAATGCGGCTTGCGAGGTTTTGGCGAAGGTTTAGGATGGCTCTGCGTCCAAAATCGAGTAGCTTTACTTCGTCGCTCACTTCTTCGCCTATTTCGTAGTCTGTGTCAATTTTTTTCGCTTCCGACAGAGGTATCTCTTTATTCGGATCGGTATAATCATTGTCGGCCACTACTTCGCGATAATGCCATATTTCGAAGTCACCTTTATCAATATTGATAATGATGTCGAAGTTCTCGTCGCTTTCGTATTTTTTTTGAAGCATGCTCCGAAATACATCTTCGAGCACACTCATCATGGTTGCCCGGTCAATGTTTTTTAGCTCCTTAAATTCGGCAAACGTATCAATAAGGCTAACGTTGTCCATATTTTCTTTTTTTATTTAAACGAAATTATATTTTTCACCTTGGGCTTGTCGTCGAACTGAAAACGAATGTTGTTGGTTGTTTCAACTTTCTTTTTCTTGTTGTCGGATTTTTCGAGTGTGTTTACCTCAATGTCAAACCCTTTGTTGTCTACTTTTTTTAGTATGCCCGATACCGGTTTTCCCTCGGCAGGGCTTACTTCAATTTCTCGACCAATATTTTTCAGGTATTGGCGGTGTACTTTGAATGGTTTTCCCAGTCCGGCTGACGAAACATTGAGTTCAAAATCTTCGGCATCGCGGTCGAGCTGTTGTTCAATAGCGCGGCTTACATCAACACATTTTTGAATGCTTACGCCTTTGTCTCCGTCAATCAACACTTCTATTGCGTTTCCTTTTTTTACTTGTATGCTTACAACGAAATATTCATCGCTAAGAGCATCAAGTACGTATTTCTCAATTTGTTCCTTTTTTATCATGTTGCAAGGTTAATAAAATAGGGGACTAACAGCCCCCTATAATGTTACTTACAGAATTGCGCCAAAAATACGAATAATTAATGAATCAAACAAAATCAGTAAGTTAAATATCGCATGGTGAAAGGTATTTGATAATATTTGGTTCATTTATGGGGATTTGTTGTTTGCTGAATATGAAAGATTGGTAAAACTTATCTATTTTTGTGGCAAATTTAAGGTACAGATTATCATACTGAAAAGGAAAATCCCGATTTGCACATCAACAAGCGAAAAATATTAAACGATCCTGTTTTTGGTTTTATCAGTTTACATTCTGATATCATTTTCGAATTGATTGAACATCCTTTTGTTCAGCGGTTAAGACGTATTAAGCAATTGGGAATGTCGAACCTGGTGTACCCCGGTGCTAATCATACCCGTTTTGAGCACGCGCTGGGTGCTTTGCATCTGATGCATTCAGCCATTGATGTTTTACGTTCGAAAGATGTTTCGATTAGCGATGACGAGGCCGAGGCGGCTATGGTTGCTATATTGTTGCACGATATTGGGCATGGCCCATTCTCTCATGCTCTTGAGCACACCATTGTAAAAGGGGTAACTCATGAACATTTGTCGTTGTTGTTGATGAACGAATTGAACAACGAGTTTGAAAACCGGCTCGATCAGTCCATCCGGATTTTCACCAATCGTCATCCTAAACCTTTTTTGCATCAGCTGGTGGCCAGCCAACTCGACATGGATCGAATGGATTACCTGCGCCGCGACAGTTTTTTTAGCGGAGTAGTTGAGGGGACAATTGGTTCCGATCGGATAATTAAGATGCTTGATGTGCGCAATGGTAAACTTGTAGTTGAAAAAAAGGGAATTTATTCGGTCGAGAAATTTCTCATTGCCCGTCGGTTAATGTACTGGCAGGTTTATTTACACAAAACTGTAATTGCAGCCGAACAAACCCTGATTCATATTTTGAAACGGGCTAAACAGCTTTCGGCGCAAGGCCACACATTGTTTGCGCCGCCACAATTGAGCTGGTTTTTAAACAATGAATTTTGCTTCGACTGCTTAAATAATGAAGAACAGAAAAGGGAGATGCTTATGCATTTTGTTCAGCTCGACGACAGCGATTTGATAAGTTCAATTAAAGTTTGGTGTAACGATTCAGACTTTATTCTATCTTATTTATCAAATTCAATTGTGAAACGAAAACTATTGAAAATAAAAATAAGTGATAAAAGTTTTGGCGAGAAGGTGAAAAGCCAAATGAAAAAGAAGGCACAGTTGCAATTTAATATCAGCGAACAAGATGTTGCTTATTTTGTGTTTTCGGGGAAGATTAGTAACAATATTTACGAAACAAATACCGACGAAATATTGGTGCTGGCAAAGGATGGGAAGGCAAAAAGCATGGACAAAGCATCCGACATCGATTTGCAGGCGCTGACTCGAAAAGTTAGTAAATACTTTTTGTGTTATCCGAAGGAATTAGTTTAAAACTATTTTTTTTATTTATTTCGCAGGTTAATTATAAAGAACGATATGGAATTCACGGTACGTGAGATTGCTGCTTTTCTGAAAGGAGAAGTTGTAGGTAATCAGGATATAACCATTAATAATGTTTCAAAAATTGAAGAAGGAAAGCCCGGTACGCTAACATTTCTGGCTAACCCGAAATACAATGCTTTTATATACGAAACTAAAGCCGATGTTGTTTTGGTGAATCGCTCGTTTAAGCCTGAGAAACCGGTTGCAGCAACTCTCATCAAAGTTCAGAATGCCTACGAAGCGCTGGCAAGTTTAATGGATTTGTATGTTCAGTCTCTGCCCAAAAAGAAAGGTATTGAAATACCATCGTATATTTCGGCAAATTCGAAACACGACGAAGAAGTCTATATAGGAGCGTTCGCGTACATCGACGAAGGTGTTGTACTGGGCAAAAATGTTCAGATTTATCCTCATGTATGGATTGGCAGGGGAAGCGTTATTGGCGACAATACTGTGATTTTTGCAGGTGCTAAAATTTATCCTGAAACAAAAATTGGTAAAAATTGCATTATCCATGCCGGAGCTGTTATTGGTTCCGATGGTTTTGGATTTGCACCCCAGGAAAACGGTGAATATAAAAAATTGCAACAAATTGGCAATGTTATCGTTGAGGATAATGTTGAGATTGGTGCTAACACTACTATCGACTGTGCAACCATGGGGGCAACCATTGTTCGTCATGGGGTGAAAATAGACAACCTGGTGCAGGTAGCTCATAATGTTGAAATAAAAGAAAATACGGTTATTGCGGCTCAAACAGGCATCGCCGGTTCGTCAACCGTTGGAAGTGGATGTGTGTTGGGTGGACAGGTTGGAGTTGCCGGACATATAAAAATAGGGAACAATGTAACATTTGGTGCTAAAACCGGTGTAAAAAATAACGTAAAAGATAATAGTGTGATGATGGGCGAATGGGCCATGGATGCCCGAAACTTCAGACGTGTTTACGCTGTATATAAAAATCTGCCCGAACTGTATCACGATTTTTATACTTTAAAACGAAACATTGATTCCCGTTCGTAGAAATAATATCAATACAAAAGCCATGGTAACAAAACAAAAAACCATTTTAAACGAAGTAACTTTAACCGGAAAAGGCTTACATACAGGATTGTCGGTAAATATGACCATTAAGCCTGCTGCTGAAAATACAGGAATTGTTTTCAGACGAATTGACCTTGATGAAAAAACAGAAATAAAAGCCGATGTCTCGAATGTGGTTGATACTTCGCGAGGAACGGTAATTGAAACCGACGGAGCACGGGTTTCAACCATCGAACATACTCTGGCTGCATTGTCGGCTCTTGAAATCGATAACGCGCTGATTGAAATCGACGCTCCTGAAACCCCTATTCTCGACGGTAGCTCAAAGGTCATTGTTGATGCTATTGGCGATAACAACACAACAGAACTGGATGCCGAACGCGAATATTTCAAAATTCGGAAGAAGATTGTTTTTAAAGATGAAAAAAGCGGTGCTGAGTTAATGGCCTTGCCCGATGATGAGTACAGCATCGATGTGATGATCTCGTTCGATTCGCCGGTATTGCACAATCAATATGCACGTTTGAATTCACTCAAAGATTTTAAAACCGAAATAGCTCCCTGCCGTACTTTCGTATTTTTACACGAACTGGAATTTTTGTTGAATAACAACCTGGTAAAAGGTGGCGACCTCGATAATGCCATTGTAATAATGGACAGGGATGTTAATCAGCATGAACTCGACCGAATTGCCGATTTATTTCATCATGAACATATAAAGCTAAATGGCAATAAGGGAATACTAAATAACCTGAAGCTGCATTTCGACAACGAACCGGCCCGCCATAAACTGCTCGACGTGGTTGGCGATTTAACCTTATTGGGGAAACCTATTAAAGGTAAAATTATAGCCACACGCCCGGGGCATTCATCAAATGTTCAGTTTGCCAAGTTACTGCAAAAAGAAATGAATAAACAGTTTGCTAAAACGGCAGCACCTATTTACGATTGCAACAAAGAATCGTTACTTGACGTACAAAAAATTAAAGAATTATTACCACACCGGTATCCGTTTCTGATGGTCGATAAAATAATCGACATCAAAGAGAAGCATATTATTGGGGTGAAGAATATTACCACCAACGAACCTATTTTTACAGGCCATTTTCCTAGCGAACCTGTTTTCCCCGGTGTGCTTCAAATTGAAGCCATGGCGCAGGTTGGCGGTTTGTATGTATTAAATCAACTAGATCCTACTAAAAATTATTCAACTTACTTTATGAAAATCGATGGAATAAAGTTCCGTCAAAAAGTTGTTCCCGGCGATACCCTCATTATTAAAGTTGAACTTTTAACTCCCATCCGTCGCGGAATCGCAACAATGAAAGGCTATGCTTTTGTTGGTAATCAGCTGGTGTCGGAGGGCGAATTTATGGCGCAAATTGTTGAAAATAAATAGAGTTGAAAACACATAATTTAAAAGGATGAAGCAAGCACTTGCAAATGTACACCCCGATGCAAAAATTGGTCAAAATGTTACCATCGAGTCTTTTGTATCCATTTCGGGAGATGTGGAAATAGGAGAAGGAACCTGGATTGCCCCCAATGCTGTTATAATGGACGGAGCACGCATAGGTAAAAATTGTAAGATTTTTCCGGGCGCTGTAATTGGCGGTATTCCGCAGGATTTAAAATTCAAAGGCGAAAAAACAACTGTGGAAATTGGTGATAATACAACCATCCGTGAGTTTGTTACGGTAAACCGTGGTACAGCAGCCAAAGGCCGTACTGTGGTTGGAAGTAACTGCCTCCTCCAGTCGTATTCGCATGTAGCCCACGATTCGTTTCTTCGTAATAATGTAATCCTCGGTAGCTATGCCGGTTTGGCGGGTGAAGTCGAAGTGGACGATTATGCCATCATTAGCCCATATACCGCTGTGCACCAATTTTGCCGTATCGGAAAACATGCGTTTATTGCCGGAGGTAGCCTGGTGCGGAAAGATATTCCACCGTTTGTTTTGGTTGCCAACGAGCCTTTGTCGTACGTAGGCGTGAACTCGGTAGGGCTTCGCCGAAGGGGTTTCGATATTGATAAAGTAAACGAGATTCAAAACGTTTATCGTTATTTTTATCAAAAAGGGTTGAACAATACCCAGGCAATTACGGCTATTGAAGCTGAAATGGATATGAGCCCCGAACGGGATGAAATTATTCTATTTGTAAAAAACTCTGACCGTGGAATCATTAAAGGGCCACAAGATTAACCATTCTTTTTTTCTATAATATTGAAAACCCGGATGCTTTGGCAGTACCGGGTTTTTTTGTGTGCCGGTTTGATACGGCTATTCGAAATAAGCATAATTTGAAGTGAGATTGCTAAATGCCGTAAAAGAATAATACCTTTACATCGATACGTAAATACTATGGCTCAAATACTTCAAAATACAACCAACACCTCGTGGTTTGCACTCGATAATGCAGCAAAAATATTTCCGGCAATAACCAATACCGAAGTAACCTCGGTTTATCGGCTGTCGGCCATGCTGGTTAATCCGGTTAACATTCGTTCGATGTTTCGAGCCGTGCGTGCCATCGAAAACCGATTCCCGTACTATAAGGTTGCTCTGAAAAAGGGGTTTTTCTGGTACTATTTCGAGGCAATAGACTTTTTATTACCCGTGGTGGTTGATGATGGAATTCCATGTCGGCGATTTTCGAATCGTGGTCCCTTGTTGCGGGTACTGGTAAGCGGCAAGAAAGTTTCTGTTGAGTTTTCGCACGTGTTGAGCGATGGTGGCGGAGCGTTCGAGTTTTTTAAAACACTGCTGGTGGCTTATTGCGAGTTGCAGGGCTGTGCGGTGCCCGTTTCTTTTCAGCATATAAAACCCGAAGAAGAACCTCGCGAGGAGGAGTTCGAAGACGCGTATAACCGGTATTTTAAAAACAATGTACCTGCCTCGTCGGGCAGGCCAAAAGCCTTTCACCTGCCTTTTGAATTAAAACTAAAACCACGTTTTAGTGTGCTTAATGCTACTATCCCCATTAAAGCGATTAAAGCCGAAGCCGATAAGTATAAGGTGAATATCACGATTTATTTTACGGCGGTGTATTTAAAGGTGCTGCAAGATATACTCGAAGAAGAAATACGCCTTGGCAAAAAACGACTGCGCAAGAAGCTTTGTGTTGAAGTGCCGGTAAATTTACGCCAATTGTATTCCTCGAATACGATGCGTAACTTTTCGTTGTTTGTAATGCCTGAAATCGACCGCAGCCTCGGGCATTATACGTTCGAAGAAATTGTGAAAACTGTTTATCATCAAATGCAGTTGGAAACCGATGTGAAATTAGTAAATAAAATGCTGGCACGAAATGTTGGGAGCGAGCGGAAATGGCTTATTCGAAGCATTCCGTTGTTTGTGAAAAGTTTATTCCTTCGAATGAATTATTACTCGCTCGGAAGCAGCCAGTATAGCGGGGTTATTACCAATTTGGGCTTTGTAAGGCTTCCCGATGAAATGCAGAAGCAAGTTGATTATCTGTCGGTTATTCCACCACCACCGAATAAACTGATTAAGGTGAGTTGCGGAATTATTGGATACCACGACAGGATGATTTTAAGTTTTGGAAACATCACTAAATCAACTGAACTTGAACGTCGGTTTTTCAGATTTTTGGTTGAACAGGGCGTGCCGGTGAAAATGATAAAAAATTAAAGCATAATGAAAACATGTAAAAAATGTGGGGTTGAACTCGATACCGCCATGAATTATTGCCCTCTGTGCGGGCAAAAAGCCGATGAAGAGCTAAGGTCGGATACGAAAACGGTTAAAAAAACAAGCGATAATAGCGAAACACCTGACTCGTATGGGTTTAGCGATTTAACCGAGCCGCAAAAACAAAAGGTTGTATGGGAACTTTCGGCTATCATTATATTGGCCGGAGTAGCCGTGTCGCTCATTGTCGATTTACTAGGAAATAAGCAGGTTAGCTGGTCGAAATATACCGTAACCATAGGTTTATTTCTACTGGCGAATATTGCATTTTTTACCTTTTTGCAAAAAAGAGTGTTTGTGCTGGCATTGGCCAGTTTTGCAACCGCAGTGTTGTTGCTGTTAGCGCTCGATTGGTACAGTCATCATACCGGTTGGAGCATAACACTGGGTATTCCCATTGTGGTTTCTTTTTATATATCGGCAGCCTTGTATATTTTGATTTGTGGTAAAGTGCGGCAAAAGGGTTTAAATATGGTGGCTTATTTTATGCTTACGGCCAGTTTTTTTTGTATGTGTATCGAAGGCATTGTTTCTAAAGTAGTGGATAAGCAGTTTCATTTGCAATGGAGCCTTATTTTGTTCGTTTCGGTGGTGTCGGTGTCGGCCATTTTGTTGTTTATTCATTACCGTTTAAAGCGAGTTACTGATTTGAAACGCTTCTTTCACATCTAATTTTTTTCAGCTATGCATTTAAGTTTTATAGACTGGGCAATTGTATTTGCTTACCTGGTGGTGAGTATGGGAATTGGCGTTTACATGTCGCGAAGGGCAGGACGCAGTACAGACGATTTTTTTCTTAGCGGGCGCAAACTGCCCTGGTACATTGCCGGTACAAGCATGGTGGCAACTACTTTTGCAGCCGATACGCCATTGGCTGTAAGCGAACTGGTTGCTCAAAATGGCATAGCCGGTAATTGGCTGTGGTGGAACATGCTCTTTGGCGGAATGCTTACCGTGTTCTTTTTTGCCCGTTTGTGGCGTCGCGCCGATATTTTAACCGATACCGAATTTGTAAAAATCCGGTATTCGGGTTCCGAAGCGAGGTTTTTGCGTGGTTTCAGGGCCGTGTATATCGGGGTGGTGATGAACACCGTAGTAATTGCCTGGGTTAACCTTGCTATGGTGAAAATTCTTGAGGTAATGTTTCCCGAACTGACCTTTTTTGGGCAAAGCAAGTTTGAGGTGTTGGGCATTACCTTTAGCTCACACCTGGTAATGGTGGCTTTGCTTATGGTTTTTGTAGCTATTTATTCGGCCTTGTCGGGCCTTTGGGGTGTTTCAATTACCGATAGTTTCCAGTTTGTGATGGCTATGGGAGGCAGCATTGTGCTGGCTGTTTTTGCCGTTCGCCAGGTTGGAGGTATCGAACAGGTGAAAGAGCAGCTTTCGTCGGTGCCATGGGTTTTCGATTTCTTTCCCGAAGTGGGACGTGGTGAAGTTTCAGGTAGAGGCGGATTGTTAAAAATGAGTGTGGTGGCTTTTGTGGCTTACCTGGGTGTTCAGTGGTGGGCCAGTTGGTATCCGGGTGCCGAACCGGGCGGAGGCGGATATGTGGCTCAGCGTATGATGTCGGCAAAAGACGAGAAACATTCGCTGCTGGCTACGCTGTGGTTTCAGGTTGCTCATTACGCCGTGCGCCCGTGGCCGTGGATACTGGTTGCTTTATGTGCATTAATTTTATACCCGAACGAAGCCGACAAAGGGGCAACGTATGTGATGATGATTCGCGATTTAATGCCGGCCGGGTTGCTTGGTTTGCTTTTGGCTGCATTTTTTGCAGCTTACATGTCAACCATTGCCTCTCAAACCGTTTGGGGAACTTCGTATATTGTAAACGATTTGTTTCGGCCTTTTGTGAAGAAGAATGCCTCGGAGCGTTACTATGTGCGTGTTTCGAGAATTACCACTTTTTTACTGATGCTTTTTTCACTGATTGTAACTACCCAGTTTAGTCGAATTAGCGATGCGTGGAAATTTGTGCTGGCATGCAGCGGTGGCATTGGTCTTGTTCTGCTTTTACGATGGTTTTGGTGGCGAATAAATGCATGGAGCGAACTGGCTGCTATGGTCGCTCCTTATATTATTTATCCTATTTTGAAGTATAAATATCAGCTCGATTTCGAAACCAGCCTTATTCTAATTGTTGTGTGGTCAACTTTAGTGTGGTTGCTGGTTACCTTATTAACACCTCCCACTCATATGGATACGCTGAAATCGTTTTATGCCAAGGTACATCCGGGGGGGATAGGTTGGAAACCTGTTGCTGTGCAAATGCCCGGTGTTAAGGGCGATACCGGCTATGGACGCTTGTTTGCAAATTGGATTTTGGGATGTATATTGGTGCTGCTTGCCTTGTTTGGAACCGGCAAAATAATTTTTAAAGAATACCAGTCGGGAATAATTTACCTGGTTTTGGCCATCGTGGTTGTTTCCGGGGGCATTGTTCTGAATCGTAAAAGCAATATATGGTAGGGGATTCAGCTACCAATAGGTTTTCTGAAAAAGCAGGGACACAAGTTTGTTTTTAAGTGAAAAGCAGATGGAGCTTTTTATTGAAATAGATTTTTGATAAACGCTTTTTTTGAATATATTTGCAGCCGCTAAGCCAAAAGGCAGTGCAGTTCATGTTGAATAATGGTACCTTGGCCGAGTGGCTAGGCAGCGGTCTGCAAAACCGCGTACGGCGGTTCGAATCCGCCAGGTACCTCGAAAAAATCCCGGCTGTGAACATACAAACGGGATTTATCTTTTGTATTTGTTATTGACACTTCTGTATGGACTGTAATGATGTTCAAATTGCCTCAAGCTGGCAGAGTTTCTCCTTTTTAACACTAGTGGAGCTTTGTCCAAAAAAAATGACATGTTCAGAGGAAAATGCAAAGCATTCATGTGTTTGTTAAAATGGAATTCTATGAATAGTAAGTTGAAGAAGTCAGGATGAACACCTACTTGTAGCTTTTATTATAGAGAGACATTAGCCAACCCGCAAACAGCATATTTTATAATCCCACGGGCTGCCCCACTTCCTAAATTTTTAAACGAGCTATTTTTTTGCCTATCCGCACATGCTAAATCAGAAATTATTTCATATCTTGCCAAAATATTATCAAGTTGTAAAACGTAAAGTACTCAATATGTCAACCTTTGGGGATTATATTAAGAAGGAAAGAGAAAAGAAAGAAATGACTCAGGATAAGCTTTCGAAAATTTTAGATATACCCTATACAGACGTAAGTAAAATTGAACGAGGAAAGAAAAAATTCAAATTTGAAAAACTAAATAGATTGGCGGAGATTCTTAATGTTGATTTACAGCAACTTAAAGATTTATATGGTGCTGATATAATGATAGAACAAAAGACAAAATATCAATGTTCTGATGCCGTATTTTCAGTTGCGGAATCTCAATCAAAATACATCAAAGAAAAGAATGTGAAACAAGGTAAAATGAAATTCTAATATGAAACAGAA
>JAFGGY010000099.1 GCA_016930365.1 Prolixibacteraceae bacterium
AAAATGATACTTCTTAATATTAGACAGTTAGGAGCTTATGGCTGCAATGTGGGTTAAGACCGTGATTTTGAAGCCTCAAATTCAAATACTGTTGGTAGCAACACGCAACCATGGGGCAACGATAAACATCAAGATACAGGAGACTTTATAATTAGTTCAGGTACAACCGTGAATATGGAAGCAGGAACATCAATAATAAACCACTGTCAAAATAATATAAAGCACAAAGGCTGTTCGAAAATCGGACAGCCTTTTTATACGTTGATAAATTCTTATTGATTAATACTCGTCTTCGTTAAAGAAGAAATCATCTTTGCTGGGATAATCAGGCCATATATCTTCTATCGATTCGTATATCTCTCCTTCATCTTCAATCTCTTGAAGATTTTCAATTACTTCCAGCGGAGCACCCGAACGAATTGCATAATCAATCAGCTCGTCCTTACTTGCAGGCCAAGGTGCATCTTCCAGTTTTGAGGCTAATTCTAGTGTCCAGTACATAGTAAATTTTCAATTAACAATAAATCCTTGAAATTTAGTGCGAATATAGAAAATATTTTTAATTCTAAAACATCTGTTGCACATATAGAGCCATTCAAAAAAAGATTTTTTTATGTAACCGAAAATGTATTGCCTGCGTTTTGATATCTTGATTATTTAAGCTTCTATATTTTAATGAATTAGGCTTATGTTTTTTTGTCTCATGTTGAAAATATAACATTTTATTCTATTATCATAATCTGAAGAATTTGAATAGGCAAGTAGGAAAGTTGCTTAAATTTCTTCCATTACCTCATTTTTAATCCATCCGCTGTTGCCATCTTCGATCTTGATTTCAACCCAATTGTCTAATTTCTGTTCAATCGAAACTTTTAAACCCTCATGAATAACAAAAAGATCCGTTCCGCTATCGTCGGGCGATGCTTTTACCGTTACAGTAGGGTTGAAAATAATGGCATGATTGTGCTGGATGATCTTGTTCTTTTGTTGATATGAAAAAACAAAACTTGCAATTGAAATCAACAGGAAAACGATTGAAAGTGCAAAGGCCAGTTTCCGAAAACCAATTCGGCGCGATAGTAAATACACCAATGCAAGTGTCAGCATAAGTACAAAACTTGCTATGCTTGTGAATGCCCATTGATTCGAAGTGAATGTATTTACCAGGCTATTGCCCCATTTAGCAAGAAAGGGGCGAGGCAGGGCTTCAATTTTATCAACCACAAACTGGTTGGCCAATTCAAGGTTAAATTGAATGTCTTCGTCTTTTGGGTTTAGCAATCTGGCTCGTTCGTAATTTAAAATAGCCTTAGGCAACTGGTTGCTTTTGTAGTAAGCATTGCCAAGGTTGAAATATAATTCGCTCGATTCATAACCGCTATCCAAGATGCTTTCGTACAGGCTTACGGCTTTTTCAAATTCGTTGGCTGCATAAGCTTCGTTGGCTTTTTGAAGCGAGTCGGCTGGCGATGCAGTACTAATCAGTACTACAAAAAGTGAGAGTATGAGTAAGAACAATTTGTTCATGATTATGCTTTTTTGCGTATTTGTTTTTCAAATTTACCAATCAGTTTTTCGGCTTGTTTGTATTGCTCGTCAATAGGCTGTTCGGCCATCGACGGGGAAAATCGTGCCATTTCGCAATGGTCGATTAAGGTAACGAATTCGTCGATGGTTTCTTCGTTTACCTTGTTTTCGAGCAGCGTTGCACGAGCATTGTCGCGGTTCAATTCGGCAAGCGGAATGCTAAGTTTGTCGCATAAATATCCCCAAAAAGCGCGTTGCAGTGCATCGTAAAATTCTTCTTTTTCGTTCTTTTTAACACATGCCGAAGCTGCTTTAAGATGTTTGCGGGCTATTTTGCTGGCTTTTTTATTTCGGGTTAGTGCAATATTGGCATTTTCGCGGGCTCGTTTTTTCTGAACGAAGGCAATGGCAACAAAGGCAACGAAAGCCATTAGGTACGAACCGTAAAATGGCAACGAACCGTGAATATATAAGTCTTTTTCTTTAAGCTTAATGTCGTTTTGCTTAATGTAGCGAATGTCTTTGCCAATGTATTTTACATCTTCCTTCGAGAGTGAGCTTACCACCGTTGACGATTGCCCTTCGTCTCCTTTTTCAACTTTAATGTCGAACGAAGGCGTGCTTAGTATTTTATAGCTTTTCGAGCTGGTGTCGAAATAAACAAACTTTACAGCAGGTATGGTGAATTCGCCGGCAAAACGAGGTATAACCACTTGCTCGAAGGTGGTTGATCCTGAAATGCCGCTTTCGCTAACTTTATGATTATAACTTGTTTGTGGGTCGTAAACTTCAAAATCGGGAGGAAATGAAAATTCGGGTGTGCCAAGGTGCTTTAAGTTACCTGTTCCACTGATGGTGGTTTTAAGAGTAATGGCTTCGTTTGCTTTTATTTCACTTTTGTTAAGCGACGACGAAAGATTGAACGAACCAACAGCACCTTCGAATCCGGCCGGGGCTGCCGGCAATTCTTTAACTGTAATGCTTACCGGTTTTGATTTGATGGTGGAGCGTATATTGCGATACGAACCGAAAAAATCGTCGAACATGTTTTGCGAACCTACCTTTTCTTGAACATCGACTACCATCTCGGCTGGAGCGATGGTTAGTACCCCGGTTTGTTGCGGTATCAGAATTTTTTTCTGGAAGGTATATACATTATAAATAATGCCGTCAACAGCTTCGCGTGTGTGCGTTTGATTTACGTCGGGTACTTCAATATCCTGTGTCCAGAAGCCTTCGAACGATGGGTTTGATATATCGACAGGGGTTAAGCTTACCCGGCTGTATAGTTTAAAGGTGGCGTAAATGGCTTCTCCTTTGTAAACTGTTTTTTTGTTGGTTTCGTAGCCGATAAAAAAGTTATCGCTACTGCTTTGCTTGCCCTGTATTGCTTTAATGGTTACCGTGTTTGATTGAATAATGTCGCGATCGACTTTTATCGATGCCGGCGAAATGGTGTACGTGCCTTCTTTTTGAGCTCGCAATATGTACGTGTAGCTGTAATTAACGTTGCGCGAAGTTTTACCGTTGATAATTTGTATGCTGGTACTCTGCGATACGCTGGGTCCCATTAAAATATCGAAGCTGTTAAGTTCGGGTAGTTTGACATCTTGTCCTTTAGCATTTAGGGTAAGGGTCAGGCTAAATTGTTCGCCTACCGAAACAATGGATGGCGCCGACATCTTAAATTCGATGTCTTGTGCCAGCGATGCCAATCCGGCAAACATAAGTAGGATGAATAAATATCGTTTTATCATGACTAATTTTTATAACATACAAAAATAGAAAACATCTGTTGATACAAATAACGAATTGGAACTATTACCAATCGATATCGGGTTTCGACGATTTTGCTTTTTCTGCTTTTGCCTTTTTTACTTTTTCCTGCGTTTCTTTTTCATCATTTTCGAGGGCTTTCAGCATTTGCTCTGCATTTTGTTTCGAGATTTTAGGTTGCTGCTGTTGCTCTTTATCCTGGTCGTTTTTCTGATCGTTGTTTTGTTGGTCTTTATTCTGATCGTTTTGTTCCTGGTTTTGATCCTGGTTCTGATCGTTGTTTTGATCCTGATTCTGATCCTGGTTCTGATCTTGATTTTTATCCTGATTTTGCTGTTGTTGCTGCTCTTGCTGTTCTTGTTGTTCTTTCATTTTGCGTGCAAATTCGAGGTTGTATTTCGCCTCTAAGTCCGAGGGAATATTGCGTAAAGCATTTTTATAGGCTTCGATGCTCTCGTCGAGCTTTTGCTGTCCTAACATAGCATTTCCATAGTTGAAGTAAGCCTTGGCTTTATCTTCCTTGCTTTCGGCTATGTTTAGCGCATGTTCGAATTGCGATGCTGCTTCGGCAAATTTTTGTTGTTTAAATTGTGCATTGCCAATATTGGCAACGGCTTTTATGTCGTTGGGCTTTTTTTCAAGGGCTTTTCGGTATTCGATTTCGGCATTTACAAAATTTACCGAATCGATGCCTGTTGAATCGCTGTTTTCAATAGCTTTTTCATATAAATCATTACCCCGCCTGATAAATTTACGTTCTTTCTGGGCATAAACTGCAATGTTGGCAAGCAACAAAAACGCGAGTGTCAAAATTTGTAAGTAGTATTTTTTGTTCATCATGTGTTCTGTCTTTCTTGGTTTTTGCAACTGCTTGTTTTTAAATGCTTTGTTCGTTTTGGGGCGCTTTAAAAAGGCGAACCTTTTTGAGGTATTTATTTTTACGTTCCATAATCAACAATTCGACAAAAAGCAGTAGCAGTGCCGCTGCGATAAAATAGAAAAATTGGTCGTTGTATTCTGAATACACACGCGACTCGAGTTCTGTTTTCTGCATTTTTCCTATCTCATCAAAAATGGCATTAATGCCTACCTCGGTATTGTTGGCGCGTACGTATTTTCCTCCTCCGGCTGCAGCAATTTGTTGCAGCATTTCTTCGTCGAGTTTGGTTACAACCACTTCGCCGTTTTTGTCTTTTCTGAAATCTCTTTGCCCGTTGGGCTTAATAATTGGAATTGGACCTCCTTGTGGCAAGCCCATACCGATGGTGTGTACTACAATGTCGTTTTCCAATGCGGCTTCGGCCATTCCTATGGCATCGTCTTCGTGATTTTCGCCATCGGTAATCACAATAATAGCCTTGCTGCTTTCCGACTCGGGTGTAAACGATTGTGTTGCCAGGTTGATGGCCGAACCAATGGCCGTTCCCTGCCTGGGCACAATAGCCGTGTTAATAGACGAAAGGAAAAGTTTAGCTGAGGTGTAATCGGTGGTAATAGGCATTTGCACGTAGGCATCGCCGGCAAATACAATTAACCCGATTTTGTCGTTGTTGAGTCGCTCGGTTAGCATCGAAATGGCCCGTTTGGCCCGTTCGAGCCGGTTGGGCTGTATATCTTCGGCCATCATACTGTTCGAAACATCGAGGGCAATGATTAGCTCAACACCTTTGCGCTTAATTTTTTGAAGCTTGGAGCCAAACTGTGGGCGGGCAAGGCCAACAATGAGCAACGATATGGCCAGTAAAATAATGGTAAACTTCCAGCCCGGTCGGGTTTTTGACGCGTTGGGCATAAGTGGTTCCAGAATTTCGGGCGAGCCAAATTGCTCCAGTGCTTTTCTTCGTTTTATTCTGAATATGAAATATATAACA
>JAFGGY010000100.1 GCA_016930365.1 Prolixibacteraceae bacterium
TCGATTTTTTTATCGGTAAGCGAGCTGCCGCCCCAAAGGTCGAGTTGCAATGTAACCACATTGTGGGCTTTGGCGCCAACTTTTTTTGCAGTTGCTTTAGCGCATTCCAGTTCTTTGTTGTGCTTTTGCCCATAATCGAACGACAGGGCATATACTTCGAATCCCTCGCTTTTGGCTAAGTGAATGGCTACCGACGAATCTAACCCGCCCGATAGCAGTACTACCGCTTTCTTCTTTGTTGTCATATTGCCTAGTTTTATTTAACGACAGGAGGTTTACGAACTGTCGATGTTAAAATTTGGTGCAAAAGTAGCAAATATCGAATTCGCACTCTATGATAAATGTTATTTGTTTTTTTTTATTATTTTTAACTTCATTTTTTAATCAAACCCTCTTAAATCATGAAACAAATCCTTCACAACAAATCCATTACTACGTTTACACTTTTGTTTTTTATCGTTCAGTCCACTACGCTGTTTTCACAATCAGACACTCCTAATGCATGGATTAACGAATTTCACTACGATAATACCAGCTCCGATTCCGGCGAGGCCATAGAAATCATCATTGAAAATGCAAGTTCATACAACCTATCCGATTTCACCCTGAGTTTATACAACGGCAGCAATGGAACATCATACGGGAGCCACGACCTTTCAACTTTCGACACAGGAAGCACCATGGGCAATTATACAGTGTTCTCGAAAAATATAAGCGGATTACAAAACGGATCTCCCGATGGATTTGCCCTCGATTACAACGGAGATCTCATCCAATTTATCAGCTACGAAGGCACTTTTGAAGCCACTGAAGGCCCGGCTAATGGCATCAGTTCGATTGACATTGACATTGAAGAAGGTGGCTCAACCTCTGTAGGAAATTCGCTGTATCTGACCGGAATCGGAAACCAATACACCGATTTTGCGTGGACTTCCGGAGCTAATTCATTTGGCAACGTTAATACCGGACAGTCGTTCGACAATGGCACGGCTAGCCCACAAATTATAGCTTCTGAAAGCACATTAAGTGGAATGGGATATATGGAAAACGACGGTCCCGGAACAGCCCAGTCTTTTACAGTTAGCGGACTGTCACTTAGCGACAACATTACCATAACGCCACCCATCAACTACGAAATATCTATCGATAGCATTGTGTTTCTATCTGGCACAATAACCCTCACACATACAAGCGGGATAGTAGACTCAAACACTATCTGGGTGCGATTGAAAGCCGGTTTATCTCAGGACGAATACAACAACGAAGAAGTGGAAATTGCTTCAACCGGAGCTACCACACAAATCCTCACATGCAATGGCACAGTAAGTGCACCAATAAGCCTACCCAATGCATGGTTTAATGAATTTCACTACGACAACGCTGGTACCGATTCAGGCGAAGCTATCGAAATAGTTATCGAAAATGCAAGCTCATACGTCCTGTCTGATTTCACCCTGAGTTTATACAACGGTGGCGATGGATCTCCATATGGAAACTACCAGATTTCAACCTTCGACACCGGAATCACTATAGGCGATTTTACAGTGTTCTCGAAAAATATAAGCGGACTACAAAACGGCCCTGATGGATTTGCCCTCGATTACGACGGGCATCTTATCCAATTTATTAGCTACGAAAGTGCCTTTGAAGCTATCTTGGGTTCGGCTGACGGTACAACTTCGATTAACATTGGCATTGAAGAAGACGGTTCAACCCCGGCAGAAAATTCTTTATACCTTACCGGAATCGGTTGCGAATACTCTGATTTCACATGGGCATCTGGTGTTCATTCATTTGGTGACGTAAATACCGGGCAACTGCTTGACAACGGCACGGCAAGTCCACAAATTATAGTTTCTGAAAGCTCATTAAGTGGAATGGGCTATATGGAAAACGACGGTCCCGGAACAGCCCAAACTTTTACAGTTAGCGGACTGTCACTCAGCGACAACATCACCATAACTCCACCTACCAACTACGAAATATCGACCGATGGCATTGCTTTTCAACCTGGCACAATAACACTTACACACACAAGCGGCGCAGTAGCTTCAAGCAAAATATGGGTACGCCTGACAGCCGGTTTAACACAAGGCGCTTACAACAACGAGGAAATTGAAATTACCTCAACCGGTATTGCCGCACAAACCCTGTCGTGCAATGCCACGGTAAGCGAACCTATTGACCTGCCTAATGCGTGGATTAACGAATTTCACTACGACAATGCCGGCATCGATTCCAACGAGTTTGTTGAAATTGTAATAGAAGATTATGCCGATTTCGATTTATCGAAATTAACTTTATCGCTGTACAACGGGGGGAACGGCGCTGTTTACGATTCGAAAAACCTTAACGATTTTACACACGGCGAAACAATCGACAGTTTTACGATATTTTCGTGCAATTTCAGCTCGATTCAAAACGGCCCCGATGGTTTTGCCCTCGACTACGACGGGCATATCATTCAGTTTATCAGCTACGACGGGGTATTTACAGCCACCGATGGATCGGCTACGGGTTACAAATCGGATAATATTCCGATTAAACAACGAACATCGAATCCGGCAGGCATAACGGTTCAACTGTACAAATGGGGACTAAACTACGAAGCCTTTGAATGGATACTATCCGAACAAAGCCCGGGTAGAATCAATAAACATCAGTATTTCAATTCCGACCCTCCGGAAATAGTGCCTGTTGCCCCGGTAGCTATTCTCGCATTTTTTGTCCTGATACTAATCGCTAAACTTTATATGCTGTACGTTAAACCGTAACAATTAAACTACTTATTCTCAATCAACAAATCTACAATCCGGTCGAGCAAGTCGGAATTCTCCCTAACAAACTGTTCACCGGCACGCTTCAGTGCATTCATGTTTTTTTCCGAAGCATCATCCAGTGAGCTATTGGCATCCCCCAATTGGGGTTCAAGTCTGAAATAAAAACCATCGTTTCCTGAGGCTGCATTAAAAAGCTGTTTCATCTGGTAATGAACCGTTTCGGAACTCCCCGACATTAAAATATCGATAATAGGCCGCAGCCAGCCGGGCAAGCCCCAACGACGAGCTTTTCGGTAGGAATAAGCATTTTCACGCAAACCGGTTCCCAGCGATACCACCAGCAAATCGGCAGCGGTTGGAAAGTCGGGCTTCGAACTTGCTGTTTCGCCCTTATTATAAACCGACGTTCGAGCCTCGGCATAAGCGCACATAGCCGGGTTGCCTGCAAAAACGCCGCCATCAATCAGGCATAGCTTTTTATTGGCAAAAGAATGAATTTCGACAGGCGGAAAATACGTAGGTGCAGCCGATGTGGCACGAGCAATATCGCGAACCAGAAAGTTACGATCCTCCCCCTTCTGCGGGTCTTTTTGATTGAAGAAATAAGTGCGGCGGGTTGAAAAATCGTATGCAGTTACAATACAAGGCTTTAGCAATTCGTTCAATGCAGTATTGTTGAAATATTTCTTTAAAACCTTTTCGATATTAGTTGCCGGATATTTAGATTCGAAAAGTCCAAAGGGGTTCAAAATTTTCCTATAAAAAGGCATAGAAAATATTTCACCTCCATTCTTGAAATACAAATCAACGGCATCTTTTGCTTCAAATTTGGGTCGCCGATCCTCATTGGGTGTAAGGTACAAACAAGTTAATATGCCGCCGGTGCTTGTTCCGGCTACCAGGTCGAAATAATCGCTAAGACGCACCTCGTCGCCAGCCTTTAGCCTTAGCCTCTCTTCGATACACGAAAGGATTACTCCCGGCAATATTCCCCGTATTCCACCTCCATCGATGGAAAGTATGCACACTTTTTTCATCATGAATGTTTTAATTTAAGCAATAAAAACGTCGGTTAGTCCCGACTTTTAAACATTTGCAGCGATTCGGACTTAAAAAATCACTAACTTGAAAACTTCTGAGAAACAATATTACTAAACATATTTTTACAATGGATAATAATGACAAGGAAAAATTTCTGGAAGCTCTTTTAAAAGGCGACCGAAAAGGGGGCTCAGCGATAGCTAAAAAATATGTTGAAAGCCATAGCGATATAAAAAATTTCTACGAAAACATCATCAAACCTTCGCTATATAAAGTGGGTGAAATGTGGGAATACAACATTATTAGTGTAGCCGCAGAGCACCTTGCCACGGCTGTATCGGAATCGATTATGAACGAACTGTACGAACACGTTATTTCTGAAAATCGTTCGCCCTACAAAATCGTTCTAGGCTGCATCGAAAAAGAACAACACCAGGTTGGCGTAAAAATGATTGCCGATGTTTTTGAAATGCACGGATGGGATGCTTTCTTTTTAGGAGCAAACACGCCAAACGCCGATTTCATTGATTATATTCGCGAAATAGAACCCGATCTGATTGGACTTTCGCTAAGCATTTACTCGCACATGCCATCATTTGAAGAATTGATTAAAAATGTAAGAAATGAATTCCCAAATAAACCCATAATTGTTGGCGGACAAGCATTTACTCACGGAGGCGAAGAGCTAATTCGCGCACATTACAATATTATTTTATTACGAAATCTCTCAGAAACAGAACAATACATAAAACATTTTGAAGATGAACACAAAAGATAAAAAAATCAGGCTAATTCAAACCGCCAAAGAGATTCAACCATTTACAAACGAAACCTTTGAGGAATACCAACTTAAGATACCTGAAATGGTTAACAGTCTAAACCAATTAATGCTCAATCGCGATGATATTTTAGAACTAGCCGGTTCGTCAAAAAACATCGAAATGATGAAAGACAACCATAGTAATCATGCTTATTTTATAGCTTCGATATTGAAAAATTTTGATGCCGAAGTACTTGTCGATACCATTTTATGGGTTTTCAGAGCCTACCGAAGCCGGCAGTTTCACCCAAATTATTGGGCAGCCCAGCTAAACACATGGCGAAAAGTAATTAAAGAGCATTTATCGACCGAAAACACTCAAAAAATTGTTCCTTTGTACAACTGGATGCAAATAAATATTCCGGCTTTCACCGAATTATCGGACGAAAAAATATTGAAAAACAAATCTAAACACAAGATAAATTGACACACCTGATAACCAACTGGCAAACAGAGTTGCTTTCGTTTATCGGCTCAAGCAAAGCTTTGTGCATTGCTATTTTCAACATCAACAAGGAGCTGGTTTATGCCAACCAAGCTATGAAAATGTTTTTTAAAGGCACACCCGAAGATAGCCTAATAAACCCCACTCTTGAAAAGCTAATTACAATCACCCAGGAATCTCATTTTGAAGGCATTATGACCATAGGCAGCAGTTTCGACTCGAACACTTCGATTGACATTATGGCCTTTCAAAAAAACAACGAAATTTTAATTGTTGGCGAAGTTGACACAACAACTATCACCAATCAAAATATTAACCTGGCTAAATTAAACAGGGAGGTAAATAACCTTCAGCGCCAAGTCATTAAAGAAAAAACGATTCTAAAAAGCACAAATGCAAAACTGGACGAAACGCTGAAAAACCAGAATTTACTGTTGGGAACCGCGGCTCACGACCTGCGCAACCCTATTGGATCGACCTTTGCCCTTGCCGAATTGATTACAGACAATAAGGATGACTACCAGGCTTCAGAACTTATTAACTATTTCAATATTATTAAAGGAAATACGAAATATGCTTTAGCTCTGCTTAACGATTTACTCGATTTTTCGTCAATTAAATCGGGAAAAATAGAACTTAACATAGAAAGCACACCCTATAACGATTTGATACAGCATTGCATCGATACAAACAGTGCTTTCGCCAAAAACAAAAATATACAAATCAATTTTATACCAATTCCAGACTGTATCGACGGGATACTGAACATTGACCCTATTCGCATCGAACAAGCACTCAACAACCTCATTCTCAATGCCATAAAATATTCAGAAACCAATACAGAAATCGCCATTCGGGTAAGCTGTTCGGCAAATAAAGTAAAAACCGAAATTATTGACCACGGAATGGGTATTTCGCCCGACGAAATAAACAAACTCTTTAAGCCTTTTAGCACCACATCGAACAAATCGACGGGGGGTGAAAAAAGTACCGGACTCGGACTTTCTATTACTAAAAAGGTAATTGAGCTTCACAAAGGAACGATAGGTGTGGAAAGCGAAAAAGGAAAAGGATCGAATTTCTTTTTCGAACTACCTCGGACACAACAACCTGAGGATTAAAAATTTGCCGACATACAACACACCTTCGCTTTGACTTAAATCTTTCCGGCAACCACCTGGAATAATTCTTCGCGGTTAAGATACTTTTGAGCCAAACGTTGTAATTCGGCTGGTGTGATATTGCGAATGGTTTCGATAAATTGCTCGTAATGCGAATAATTTAAATTCGACTCAATTAGTGTTTTTAAACTGGCCGACATGGCAAAAATTCCATCGAAACTACGCAGCGTTTCGCCCAGTAAATAATTACGAACCACTTCCAACTCGACATCAGGCACGGGTTCATTCTGCAACAAGTCAATTTCGCGATAAATCTCGTCGAGTGCTGCGCTGCATACATCGGTTCCCACTTCGGTTAAAATATTAAGATACGATGCATTTAGCTGCGAAAACATTCCGGCACCAATACCGTACGTATAGCCCTTATCTTCGCGTATATTCATCATCAATCGCGAACCAAAATACCCACCTAAAACAGTAATCAGCACGTTAAGCCCAAAAAAATCGGCTTCGTTGCGGTTAGGCAAATGCCGACCAATGCGAATGGCTGATTGCAAAGCATCTTTTTTTTCGAAAAAATGCGCCATCTGAGTCGAAGGCACCAACGGATAAACTGGGCTTTTGATTGTTCCACTTTTACTTCCCCAGTTACTATCGCCAAAATAGTTCTCGAGCAAACGCTTTAACTGCTCGTCGTAACGACCGGCCACAATGATTTTGCAATTTTCAAAAGTATAACGTTCGGTATGAAAACGCACCAAATCCTCGCGCGTTAATATTTCGTAATCGGCTACTACATTGGTGTTTGCATACGGATGATCCTCTCCAAATAACACCTGCGAGAATTTTTTCTGCGCAATGGTTTTCACCTTATTGTTTTCGATAATAAAGTGCTGCTTTTTCTTAGCCAGCTGTGCTTTTACTTCTTTTTCGGGAAACACCGGATTTCGGATTACATCGGCAGTAACATCAATTATTTCAGGTAAATATTTATTCAGCGTCAGAATGGTTACGTTACCATATTGCTGATCGGTCGAAAGTTGCAGGTACGCCCCCCTAAAATCGAATATCTCAGCTATTTGCTGAGCCGAATATTTTTGGGTTCCCTGGTTCATCAGCACATTGGAAATACCGGCAATAAGATTTCTCGATTGATACCACGAACCGGCATCAAACATAAAGTCGATTTTCACCAGTTCCTGGCTTCCTGCATTGAGCCCCCAAATATCGATTCCATTAGAAAGTTTCCACTTTTCGGGCAACAAGTAGCTAATGTCGTAAACGTTATTAATTTCAGGTGCTGTTTTTCGGTTAATCATTCAATTCGTTTTTTTCGTACAACAAGGTTGAACAGTTTTCTTTTCTGAAGATTTGTTGAGCTACATCGCGAAGTTTACCGGGGCTTACATCGCGGTAAAAGTCGCCTTGCCTGTTAATCAAACCGGCATCGCCCAGCAGTTCAAAAGCCGAAAGCGAAATAGCCTTATTCAGATAATTAATTTCAGAATACAACAAATTAGCCTCTACCTTATTAATTACTTTTTGCAACTCGTCGGCATTCACACGGTCGTTGGTAATTTTATCGAGTTCGCGCCAAATTTCAGCCTGAGCTATTTCGATGCTCACTCCGTTTATCAGTTTTCCGGCAACGGTAAACAAGCCGGGGTCGTTATCGCCCGAAATGTAGGCATCGAGCTCGCCGAATACTGCATTGTTAATCACCAGGTTGCGGTACAACCTCGACGACTGTCCGTTTGAAAGAATATCCGAAATAAGGTCGGTAACGTAATATTCGGGACTAAGCTTATCGTACATGTGAAACGACAGGTAAACCCCGGGATAAGGCACCTGACGTGCAACTCGTTTTTCGCGATATTGCTCCTGCGCAGGCTCGGCCGGTAAGTTGCGAACAGGCACATTGCGCCTTGGTATCGAACCAAACCACTTGGCTGCCAACCGAAAAGCCTCGTCGGAATCAATGTTCCCGGCAATGGTAAGCACTGCATTATTCGGCGCATAGTAACGATAAAAAAAGTCTTTCACATCGTTGAGCGTTGCATTTTCGATGTGCGAAATATCTTTTCCTATGGTTGGCCACCGATAAGGATGAACCCTGTAAGCCAAATCTTTAACCAAGGGATAAACATCGCCGTACGGTTGATTCAGGTAACGCTGTTTGTACTCTTCGATAACCACGTTACGCTGAACATTCAATCCTTTTTCGCTAAAAGCCAGACCCAACATGCGGTCAGACTCAAGCCACAATCCGGTTTCGATATTCTGAGCCGGAAGGGTCAAATAATAATTTGTTATATCATTGGTTGTGAAGGCATTATTGTCGCCACCTACATTTTGAAGCGGCGTATCGTAATTGGGAATATTCACCGAACCGCCAAACATCAAATGCTCAAAAAGATGAGCGAAACCGGTTTTATCCGGATTTTCGTCACGCGAGCCTACATCGTAAGCCACGTTAACGGCAATCATTGGCGTAGTTCGGTCGGTATGCGCAATTACCCGCAATCCATTATCTAAAGTATGTCTCTTAAAATCTATCATCTGCAAATCCTTTTTCACCTGGGGTATATCCCGTTATTATTATCCCGAAACAAGCCACCGTTCATTACTATCGTCCAATTTTACGAAAAACCTTTTGTCCCGACAGCCAATGGTCGAATGTAAAATCATTCAACACTGTTTTCAGCCCACTCTCAATCGTGTTTTCAAAAACTTGCAAATTATTCATCCGTCCTTCTCTCAATCGGGACAGAAATCCTTCGTTCATCATTCGTCCGGCACGCAGGGGCAGGTCGTACAACAAGGGAAATATTGAATCGTCGGCAGGATGTTCCAAATCGTCGATGCAACTTTTTACACTTTGCGATAAATAAATACGACAAGCCAGTGGTCGAGCCTGGTAAGCCATACAAAAACCTCCGGTTGAGTGCAACAAGGGACAAGCCTTTTTAAATTTCAACAACTTGTTCATTGGCATCCCTTCGGTTAACGAAGCTTTTCCGTCAATTTTTTCGTTCAACTTTTCAAGCGCCTGTGGCGAATATTTCCTTTTTAAAAACGTGCCGAGATAAATTAGCTCGGGGGTTGATGCCAATACCGTTTGATGACAGCAATAATAGCATCCTTTTTTGCATTCGCAGGGTGTGCCCTTGCTTTCGGCTACCGATAAAAAATTAGCAATAAAGGCATCCACATTTTTGTAAAACAACTGAAATGCGGCGTTTAAACCGCTTTGAGTAAACCCGCCGGCCAAAACCGTGTTGCACAAGGCATACCCGTCGTTAAAAAAGGCCTGTTCCAACTGTTGGTGGTAATCGTCGTTTCCGTGCATCACCTTAATTATCGTACGTTATTTCAAACTCGTAGTTTCCGTATGGGCTTTCATCTTCAATGTCCAATAAGCTAAATTTAAATTTCCAGTTCCCGGATTGCTTTTCAAAACGCTTATTAATATCGATATCGGTGCCGGCTTCGAATAACTCCACCCAAACCGTATCGACCTGTGGGTTAATCATTAACAGCTCCACACGGCCATCAACAACCTTCAAGTGCCCGTTAATGCACAGGTTTCCGGCAATATCGGTAACGTACACATCAAGTGAATCGCTCCCGGCTTTTTCGAACTCGGTATAATCAACCTTAAAGGTTGTAGAACCCGATTCGTCGCATGCTCCAAAAGCCAAAAGTATAATAAACATTACCAGCCATGTTTTAGCGTTTTTTTTCAGGAGGGAATTTACGGAACATCTAAAACAACTCATTCTCAATTTATTTTCGGTTCGAATAATATTTCATAAACTGGGTACGCTCGTACAAGGCTGGCGAATGGATGTTTTTGTAACTCATTCGTGCCCTGAAATCGTCGAGCGAATTAAACTCATTTTTATTCATAAACGCTTCGATGTACGATAATATTTCGCCCACCACGTCGAAGCCATTCAGGTATAATGTTGAACAAAGCTGCGCTACCTGCGCTCCGGCCAGCAATTGTTTCACAACGCCTTCGCCATTATGAATACCCGTTGACGCTGCTACCTGCACCTTGGGAAGCTTTCCCTTTACAATACCGGTCCACCGCAAACCCGGGTAAATATCGTTGGGAGAGCTCATCACACCGGCCGAACCGAATTCGAGTTTTTCGAGGTCGATATCGGGAGTATAAAATTTATTAAACAAAACTACTGCCGAGGCTCCGTTGGCCATTAACTGGTCGATAATACGCACGGGATTCGAGAAATTTGAACCAATTTTCACTGCAATCGGAATACGCACTTTGCGTTTTACATTCCGAACAATATCGATGTATTTTTTATCGTACGAATCGGCCGAAATGTTTTTATCAACCGGTAATTCGTAAATATTTAATTCGAGCGCATCGGCTCCGGCCGATTCGACCTTACGGGCAAAATCAGACCAGTCGCTGGCACTCATACAGCTTACACTGGCAATAATCGGAATATCGACAGCTTGTTTGGCATCTTGTATAAGCTGAAGATAGTTCGATACAGAATTCATTTCCGTGTAGTTGCGAATATAATCCTCAGCCTCGGGGTACATATTCTGCTCATTATCAACATCCAACATCGAAGCACTGTCGAGCATTATCTGCTCTTCGAACAACGATTTAAGCACAACGGCACCAATACCAGCTTTCTCTAATTGCTGAATTTGCTTTACAGAATTGGTTAAGCCTGAGCTCCCGGCTACAAGCGGATTCTTGAGCTTCAGCCCCATGAATACAGTTTCAATATTTGCCATATATTTTACGTTTTTATAATCTAATGATACTCTCGTTCTCCAAAAATAGTACTACCAATACGAATCATGGTGCTTCCCTGGGCAATAGCCAGTAGATAGTCGTTGCTCATCCCCATCGATATTTCTTTAAACGAATCGTTATCTGAAAAATAACGTTTCTTTAGTTCGTCAAAATTTCGTTTTAGAGTTTGAAATTCACGAGTGATTTTTTGCTCATCGCTTGTAAATGTGGCCATGCCCATCACGCCGGTAATCCGCACGTGTTGCAATTTACGATATTCTTCCGATTGCAGCAGCGTATCGGCCTCCTTCATATTTAGCCCAAATTTGCTTTCCTCGTCGGCAATAAAAAACTGAAGCAAACAACTGACAATACGTTTATTTTTAGCCGCCTCCTTATCGATGGTTTTCAACAACTTAATACTATCGACTGTATGAACTAACGAAACAAAAGGGGCAATATATTTTACCTTGTTGGTTTGCAGATGACCAATAAAATGCCATTCGATATCCTTTGGAAGGTCGTTGTATTTTTGAGTTAACTCCTGCACTTTATTCTCGCCAAATATACGCTGACCAGCTTCGTAGGCCTCGATAATTGCCTCGTTGGGTTTTGTTTTCGAAACCGCTACCAACGAAACATAATCGGGAATATTTTGCTGAATCCGTTGAAGCTTTTTTGTAATCGTCTCCATATTCGTTGTTTTCATACAAAACTAACAAATATGAAACAAATTGGGGTGAAAAATGAATTGAGAATTGGTTTTGACAGGCGAGAAAAAAGAAAAAAGACAGAAAAAGCTGAAAGGGGTGCAAAATCGATTTATGCCATTTGAGAAATACCATTATTGATGTAAGTATAATAGAACGTGATATCTGGGACTTGAGACAATAGGTTTGTTTGTAATATACTAAATATCAGAATTTTAAACAAACACATAGTGAAAACACAAACAATTCATTGTCAGCATATTAAGAAATATTAACGAACTATTGTAAGCAATCACACTAAAATCTTAATGGGTGTAATCTCCACAATTACCAACTTTTCAAAATTTTTATATCTTTATTGAATGGATAAATTCCTAAACAAATACCGCATTCAGTCAACCCGTTTGCAAAATTGGGATTATGGTTGGAATGCTGACTATTTCGTTACTATTTGCACACAAAGTAGGCAGTATTTCTTTGGCAATATTGTGAATGGTAGAATGATATTATCTGAAATTGGTAAGATTGCTAATAAATATTGGATAAATATACCTGAACATTTCCCATTTGCTAAATTAGATGTGCATGTGGTTATGCCAAATCATATACACGGCATTATTACAATTGACAAACCCAATGATGGTCGAAATGGCACAAAAAATGAAAAACGAACAACAACACAAAACCGAAACGTGGGTGGTATCGTAGAGACGCAATATTTTGCGTCTCTACCACAATCGCCACAATCGCAAAACCTAAAAAACAAATTCGGACCACAATCACAAAACCTGGCATCCATAATTCGTGGATATAAAACAGGTGTTACAATTTATGCACGGATTAACAATATAAATTTCGGCTGGCAATCCCGTTATCACGACCATATCATCCGAAATAAAACAGAATATCAACGAATTAGAAATTACATCATTAACAATCCTAAAAATTGGGATAATGACAAATTCTATCATTAGTTACATATAATAAAAAATGCCACCCTGACAATCAGAATGGCATTTTCAAATAGATTTATTCTTTGTGATTCATCACTACTCCAGCTCGTGAATAACCAGCCCCGAGCGCAATTTAGGCTCGAACCAGGTGGTTTTAGGTGGCATAATGTTACCGGTATCGGCAATGTCAATCAGTTGCTGCATCGATACGGGATATAGGGCAAAAGCTACAGCCATTTCGCCACTGTCAACCCGCTTTTTTAACTCGCCCAGCCCGCGAATTCCGCCTACAAAGTCGATGCGCTTATCGGTACGCAAATCTTTTATACCAAGCACCTTGTCGAGTACCAGGCTCGAAAGAATTGTAACATCGAGCACGCCTATGGGGTCGTTATCGTTGTAGCGTCCGCTTTTGGCTGTTAGTTTGTACCAGTTGCCTTCGAGATACATGCTAAAGGTATGCAGCTCGCCAGGTTTGTAAATATCGATTCCAAGCTTTTCAATCTCAAAATCTACCGATAATTTTTCTACCAATTCATCGGCACTCAGTCCGTTCAGGTCTTTCACCACCCGGTTATAGTCGATAA
>JAFGGY010000101.1 GCA_016930365.1 Prolixibacteraceae bacterium
AGTTATAGCCAGGCCTGCAATAGCCAGTGCCCCAACACCCTGCCCTATAAATATACTGTCGGTTATATTGTACAACGACGAAGCCGTCATGGCAATAACCGAAGGAATGGCATACTGCATCAACAGTTTCCAAACATTTTTTGTACCCAATTCAATGGGATTTCCTTTCTTCGACATAAATTGAAAAGTAAATGTAGCAGTAGAGTTAGTCGGCTGAGCAGACAAAATTACAACCCGGTTTTGATTTAACGAAATTTCGGAACGCTTTAATTCCTATAAAATATAAAACCAATCAGAATCATACTATTCAAAAATGAATCGCTTTTCAACATACATATACTTTGCTGCTAAAAGGCGTATGGCTAAAATCAAAAAAAAAAGCTGCCTTCTTGAATTCGAAAACAGCTTTCTTTATTTTTTGAATCGGTTTTTACAGCTTTTCCACAAGCATTTTTAAACGCAAAGCAATATCTTCAACACTACCCATTCCATTAACGGGATAGTACTTTGATTGTGCTTCGTAATAGTTCATCAGGGGAGCCGTTTTCTGGTTATAAACTGCAATTCGGTTTTCGATTATCGAAACATCGGTATCGTCGCTGCGCCCCGAGGTTTTACCACGCTCAAGCAAACGGTCAATCAACTCCTGTTTTTCAACTTCGAGAGCCAACATACCCGATACAGGCGTTCCATTCTCGTTAAGCAATTGGTCGAGTGCTTTTGCCTGCTCAACGGTACGCGGAAATCCGTCGAAAATAAAACCTTTGGCTGAAGCATTTTCTTTCAGCTGAGAGCCAATCATACCTATAACTACTTCGTCGGGTACCAATTCGCCTTTATCCATAAACCTTTTGGCTTCATTGCCCAGTTCGGTTTTGGCTGCAATCTGGCTTCGCAACAAATCGCCTGTTGACAAATGTATAAGGTTAAACTCATCTTTTAAAAACACAGCTTGTGTACCCTTCCCGGCTCCGGGAGGGCCAAATAGTACAATATTCAACATATTTTTATGGTTTGATTTTGTTATGTCTATTCAACAATTTTGTAGATATCTTTCAGATTTCGACCTTTCTGGTCGTAATCGAGCCCAAAACCTACAATAAAATCGTTTCCGATTTCCATACCTACGTAATCCACCGGCATCTTATTTTGGAACTTCTCGGGTTTCATTAGTAAAGTAGCAATTTTCACATCCTTAGGATTGTGGGCTTTAAGCATCTGCATCACCTCAACAATAGTGTTCCCCGTGTCGATTATATCCTCGAGAACGACTAATACACGGCCTTTGATGGGTTCGTTTAGCCCAATAAGTTTTTTAACATGTCCGGTTGTGTCGGTTCCATCGTACGACGACAAGCGCATAAAGGTAACTTCGGCCTGTTCCAGCTCAACTTCCTTAAAAAGTTCGGCCGTAAACATAAACGAACCATTCAGAATACAGATAAACAGCACATCTTCGTCTTTAAGATCGCTGCTAATTTTTGCCGCCATTTTTTTTACTGAAGCATGAATTTCTTCATACGGAATGAAAGTTTCAAACTCCTTGTCGTGTAATTTTACCCGCCCCATTTCGTGAAAATCTAAAATTAGCCTACAAATAACTTACAAATATTTTTAATTTCAAATTGCAGCTAATAAAAAGTTCGAAAAACAATAAGGAAATAACAATACTGTGTTCTTCAATAAACGAATATTAAGAATGCATCAAAGATTGAACGGCAACCAATTAGCTTCGAACATAACTCGCGGGCATTCGTTATATTTGCGTACATACGAAAACAATAATTAACCCACATAATTCAATTGTTATGAAACCAGTAGTCAGCATTATTATGGGTAGCACCAGCGACCTGCCTGTGATGGAAAAAACAGCAAAAATTCTGGACGAATTTGAAATTCCGTTTGAAATCAATGCTTTATCGGCACACCGCACACCCGCCGAAGTTGAAAAATTTGCCAAAGGAGCTTCAGAGCGAGGCATCAAAGTAATTATTGCGGCTGCCGGCATGGCTGCACACCTACCCGGCGTAATTGCCTCAATGACCAGTATTCCGGTAATTGGTGTACCCATAAAAGCAAGCCTCGAAGGCCTGGATGCTTTGCTGGCTATAGTGCAGATGCCTCCCGGCATTCCGGTTGCCACCGTAGGAATTAACGGCGCCATGAATGCCGGAATATTAGCTGCACAGATACTGGCTACCGGCGATACAAATGTGGCTGAAAAGCTTTCGGCATACAAAGAAAGCCTGAAAGACAAAATCGTGAAAGCCAACGAAGAACTTTCGGAAGTGAAGTTCGCATTTAAAACAAATTAAAGCCATTCAAATCACAAGCGTAAGGCATTACATATAGGACTTAGATGTGAGACATGAGATGTGAGACATGAGACGGTGAGATGTGAGATGTGAGACGGTGAGATTTGGGACGATGAGATGTGAGACGGTGAGATTTGGGACGGTGAGATTTGGGACGGTGAGATGTGAGACATGAGATGTGAGACGGTGAGATGTGAGACATGAGATGTGAGACATGAGACGGTGAGATGTGAGATGGTGAGATGGTGAGATGTGAGACGGTGAGATTTGGGACGATGAGATGTGAGACTTTGTTTGCAATGAATTAAATATCAGCTTTTCAGGTAGTTAAGTACAATGAAACACAAACACCACATTGTCAGCAACATAAAAAAAACAATAACGAACTATTGGCATTAAAATCAGCACAAAAAACAATTATTTAATGCCTTACGCTTCATCTGCCACCAGCATCATCATCGATACGGGTGGGACAAAAACGGTATGCGTTTCGTGCGTTCGGAGTCCGTTTTCATCGATAGCCAAACCGTTGGCTACTTCGGTCCAGCGTTGATTTTTAACCGGAAAGGCAACCGGCGTTTGGTTGTTGTTGAAAATTAACCTGATGGTTTTCCACGCATCGCCATTGGCATGATTTATTAATGTGTAAGCCACCACGCCCGGCAGATAATGCTTCGAAAACCGCAAGTGCTGCCTAATCTGGTGGGTTGAAGTCATACGAAACGCGGGATGATTTTTTCGCAAGCGCACCAGTTTTTTATAATACACGTAAACATACGAAAACATAGCTTTACGGCTCCAGTCAATCATATTTACCACATCGCCCGATTTATAACTGTTGCCGTCGCCATGCTTGGTGCGCATCATCTCCATACCGGCATGAATAAAAGGCACGCCCTGCGAAGTAAGCAACACGGCACCGGCCAGGCACACCATGTCCGACAACTCTTTGAGCCGGGCATTTGGGTACGACATTTTTAGCTTATCGTACAAGGTATAATTATCGTGGCAGGCGGCGTAATTAATGCTTTGCTGTGGCGACATCGACCAAGCCCATCTGATTGATTCGATGTAGCCGTAATTAATCTGCGGATGATCGGTTGCAGCTACTATTCCGTACTTCACCGACTCTTCGTTAAGTGTTTGCCCGCTGGCAAATCCAATGCTCCCCTGCTGCCCCCAATGCCCCTTAAGCGCATCCCTGAAATCGTCGTTAAAAACAGCTATATTGTTCAGCTTGGGCACATTATTCTTCACTGCCCGGTATTTTTCGTGAAGCGGACTTGGTGCAGCCGCCCATCCCTCGCCGTATAAAACAATGTTGGAATCAATGGCATTCATTTCATCCCGAATGGCATTCATGGTATCGATATCCAGTATGCCCATTAAGTCGAAGCGAAATCCATCGATGTGGTATTCGTTTACCCAATACTTAAGCGAGTCGATTATATATTTACGCACCATGCTCCGCTCCGATGCTATTTCGTTACCACAACCACTGGCATCGCTAAAGGTGCCGTTGCTGCGTTGCCGGTAAAAATAACCGGGAACGGTTTGGTTGAATACCGAATGCCGTGTGCGACCGGTGTGGTTGTACACTACATCCATAATTACGCCAATACCCTTAGCGTGAAGCATTTGAACAAGCAACTTCAACTCGGTAATACGACTTACACCATCGTGTGGATTTGTAGAGTACGAACCCTCGGGGGCATTATAATTTTGCGGGTCGTAGCCCCAGTTGTATTCTTTTTTCTCGGGATGCGCTTCATCCACCGTATGAAAGTCGAAAACAGGCAAAAGTTGCACATGGGTAATGCCCAGGTCAACCAGGTGGTCGATTCCCGTTTTCAATCCTTCGGGTGAGCGTGTGCCTTCTTCGGTAAAGCCTAAAAACTTCCCCTTATTTTTAATACCCGAAAAATAGTCGATGCTGAAATCGCGCACGTGCAACTCGTAAATGACCATATCGCTGTACTGTTCGGGGAAAATATGCTTATCGGCATTCCAATTCGCCGGATTTGTACGCGATAAATCGCAAATCATGCCCCGCTTACCATTAACCCCGACGGCAAAAGCATAGGGATCGGGCACTTCGTCCATCCACTGGTCATTTATGAGGCACTGAACCGTGTAAAACATTCCGTGCCGTTCTCCTTCAAGACGAATACTCCAAACACTCTCATTATGAATCATTTCAACCGTTTCAAACGGCTCTTTTGCGGTATCTGTTTTGTAAAGCCGAAACCGCACCTGTTGGGCTACCGGCGACCACAACTTTAACACGGTATAATCGCTATGATATTCGACCCCCAGTTTGCCTTCGATGTACTGTGCGTATGTTGAAAAGTCGATATGACCAAAATTCCACTTCATAATTTGTGCTTTTTAAAAAGTGTTGGGAACATAATCATGTACCTGCTTTTTTTCATTTTAGAATTATCAAATGAACATTCGACTCTTACCTGGTTGTATTTTTTCAAACCGGGGCTAAAATCGTAGAAAGGCTGAAGGGCAACAGGCAGTTGGTGTTTCTCCCCCTTTTCGAGAAAAAGTGGGTAAATTTTTGAGGTATTGACCGCCTTAATCTTATAAGCTTTCGTATTCGATCCTTTCTTAAAACGAATAATTGGATGTTGAATGACCGTTGCTTTTTCACCGCGGTTTTCAATTTCAAAATAAAGAGTAGATGGATGATATATTTTATTCTTTTTTACCCTGAAACGTAAGTCAGAAGGTTTGATAATTGATGCAAGCGAAGGCATTTTGCGAATGAAAAGAAAAATCGCAATCAACGCTACAAGCACTAAAAGCACCCATTTAAGTTTGTAACCTTCGGGTCCTACAATTTCGATTTGTAAAATATTATTAAGCATACAGTCAGCTTTCATGGAGTGAAGGTAAAAATAGCCAAAAAAACGAAGGAACATAATGGAATAGAGAATTATTAAACCGAGCGAACAATTTTTTAAAAAAAAAGAAAATCTGCACAAGGCTAACTTCATAAATTAAGCATAATTTGTGAAGTTAGGTTCACATATTATATTGAACTTGTGAAGTCGCAACAGTTTTTTTCAATCATATTGCTGTACTCCATATTCCATTTTGATTATCAGATGAGTATTGCTATTTTTATCAAAATTTTGCGATTGTTTTCAATTTGCAGATTCACAACATAACCTTTTAAACGTATATGAAACGAACCACCATTCTTTCAATTTGCTTGTTTATTTATAGTCTTTCGGGGTTTGGCCAAATAATAATTAACCACTCGAACACTGATATAACGGCACTTTCGGAGCAAGAAATCAACGAAGCAAAATCGCTTTTACACATTGCGTATGGCCATACCAGCCACGGCAGTCAGTTAACCGATGGAATGACTAAATTGGTTGACTTTGCAAATGGTGGCGGTAAAGGCTTAAGCTTACCAACTGATATATTTGAATGGAATGACGGAGGCACAGACGGAGCACTTCACCTGCACGATAATGCCATGGACGGTGATGTTGGTTATTACCCTCAATGGGTCAACAACACAACTTCCTACCTGGGACCTGTTGATTCCGAAACCGGAAAGGGAACTTACAATCCCGATATGAATGTTATTTTATGGAGTTGGTGCGGACAAGCTGCCGGTTACAGCGAACAAGATATGATTGACAAGTATCTTACCCCAATGAACACGTTGGAAGAAACATACTATAATGTGAAATTTGTTTACATGACGTGTCATTTGAATGGAACCGGAGAAAACGGCAATTTGAATCTACGAAATGAACAGATACGTAACTATTGTCTTGTCAACAATAAAATATTGTACGATTTTGCTGATATCGAAAGCTACGATCCCGATGGCCTGGTAAACTACATGTTACTAAATGCAAACGATAATTGCGATTACGACAGCGACGGTAATGGTTCGCTTGATAAAAACTGGGCTGCCGACTGGCAAAATACACATACTGAAAATGACGATTGGTACACTTGCAGTTGCATACACAGCCAAGCATTAAATGGAAACCAGAAAGCTTATGCTGCCTGGAACTTGTTTTCTGAAATTGCCAAAGAAATTAAGCGTGAAAGCATTCCAAATAATGAAATAGTAGTTGATAATCAACAAAGCATAGTGGTATATCCTACCCCGAACAACGGCCGCTTTACCATTAAGCTCGAAAATATCGATAGCGAAACAAGGGTACTGATTTATAGTTCTGTCGGCCAAATTGTTTACGATGCAACAATGACCGATAACTCGCTTTCTTTTGAGCTGACCGATTTGCAACGGGGCATTTACTTTATTAAGGCAATTAACAATCAAAAACAGTTTGACCAGAAAATTGTGGTGCAATAAAAGGATTATAAGCTGTTATTGGAGTTGAAAAATGATATTGCTTATGGCAGCAACAGGCAATAATGGACAAATATGCAATATGATTGTACATTTGTCCATTATTTCTCAGAAAAATCTTTTTCTTTTTATTTATCAGAACATTATCGTTATTTTTGGCTCAACACTTTAGAACGATAACCCGACATACAATTACATACCGTATGAAGTCAAAAGTACTTGTTGTAATTCCGGCATTTAACGAAGAAGAAACTATTGTTGCCGTTATAACGGACATCAAAACCGAATGCCCCGATTACGACATTTTGGTGGTAAACGATGCCTCGCGCGATAACACTTCGATGCTTGCCCGGAGTACAGGCATGGCACAAGTTATCGACCTCCCCATAAACCTGGGAATTGGCGGGGCGGTGCAAACCGGGTTTAAGTACGCGTACAAACACCATTACCAATGTGTAGTACAATTCGATGCCGACGGGCAACACCGTGCCTGCGACCTCTCGCGCCTTGTTCATCTTGTTATGAATCAAAAGTGCGATGTGGCAATCGGCTCACGATTCGTTTCAAAAAAAAGAGCAAAAGAAACCGATTTACTTCGTCGCATTGGCATCATTATTTTTGAATTTTTGAGCCTACTGCTCATTGGCAAACGGGTGCGCGACCACACATCGGGTTTCAGAGCTTTTAACCGCGAGAGCCTCACCTTTATTATGCACGAATATCCTGTTGATTACCCCGAGCCTGAAATTATTGTTCTGCTGGTTCGCAATAAATTCAAAATCAAAGAAATATTCACACAGATGTACTCCCGCCAAGGCGGCGCATCGTCGATTCCGGTGTTTAAAGGCCCTTACTACATGTTTAAAGTTACCATTGCCATGTTGGCTGCCAGGCTTCGCCCACTCGAAAATATATAATACTGATGGACAGAATACAACTGATATCGATTATTATAAGCGTAACGCTCTTCATCTTTGTCTTCAACCTGGTTCGAAAACGAAGACTTAAAACCGAATACTCGCTTATTTGGCTGATTGTAGCCACTGTTTTCATCATTTTTTCATTTTGGAAATACGGAATCGACTGGCTGGCCGGTGTTATGGGCATTGCATACGCTCCGTCGGTGTTGTTTTTAATGCTGCTCTTTGGCATTGTAATGCTGCTTATCGAGTTTTCGCTCATCATATCAAAACAAGCCGAAAAAATTAAAATCCTATCCCAGGAACTGGGTCTAATGAAACAAGATCTGGAACAAAAAATTGAAAAAATCAATTCGAAAACCGACCTAGACAATAAACAAAATGAAACGAGTTGTACAGAAAATACTAAATAACAACCTGTTAACCATTGCCTTAATTGCTGTTTGCACTTTAATTGCCTACGCCAACAGTTTCGATGTTCCTTTTATTTTCGACGACGAGTACCAGATTTTTCATATCGGGAACAATAAAGACCTGGCCGCGTATGCCGACTTGTCGGTATGGACAAATGTTAATACACGACCGGCAGCGACATTCACCCTGGCTTTAAACAATGCACTGGGCGGCGAAAATGTATTTGGATACCATCTCATCAACTTCATGATTCATCTGTTGTCGGGACTCTTCCTCTTTTTCTTTCTGAAACAACTATTAAAGTTCAAAACCAGCAAGCTCACCCCCATATTCCCATTAGCCGTTGCCTTATTCTTTGTCCTACATCCGGCACAAACACAAGCAGTTACCTATGTAGTGCAACGCATGACATCAATGGCCGGAATGTTTTCGCTCCTTGCACTATTCGTCTATGCCAACGCACGTTACCATTGGCTAATCAAACAGCAAAAAGGTCGCTCGGCAGCCCTGCTTGCGCTTTCAGCTCTTGCCGCTGTCCTGGCTCTGCTTTCGAAACAATCGGCTGCCACACTACCTCTTCTTTTTGTTTTAGTTGAATGGTTTTTTGTACGCGATGCCAACGAAAATCGCGGCAAAAAATGGGCTTTTACGCTTACAACTACGGTACTTGTTTTATACGCCGTAGTGCTTGCTGTTTACGGACTTCCGGCCGAAACAACCGGCATAAGCCGACTGCAATACCTGGCCACCCAAATGACGGTTATTCCACGTTACCTTAAAACGATGCTGATACCAGTTGGCCTTTACATCGACCACGGGGTATATCCGGTTGAAAATTTGCTCGGGCTGAATGTAATTGCCGGGGCTTCGTTTTTACTGGCACTTTTAGCGGTGGCATTTTACAAAATGCGGCAATGGCCGTTATTCTCTTTCGGTATTTTCTGGATTTTCATTACCCTGATGGTCGAATCGTCGGTCATTCCCATTCGCGATGTAATGTTCGACCACCGCATGTATCTACCGCTGGCCGGCTTTGCCATTTCGGCATGGTGGCTGTTGTTTCATTTATTAAAAAATAAAACTCAAACGAAACCCTATGTTGTGCTGCTTGTTTCTGTTATGCTATGCGGCGCCACGCTGATGCGAAACCACACCTGGCGCGACATTACCGGCATCTGGCACGAAGTTACCGAAAGATACCCCAATCATTTCAGAGGGTGGATGTCGGCAGGCCGATCGATGGCTGCAGCCCGAAACACCGACTACCACCGAATTATCGACTACTACGAAAATGCGCTACGCATCAAACCCGACAATGAGCCCCTGTTAAACGATCTCGCCGTAAATTACCTTAAAGCCGGCAAAACCTCAAAAGCCATAAACTGTTTCGAAAAACTCGAAAATGCTGAGACCGAAAAATACCGAATTATGGCAAACCGGGCACTGGGAGTTTTCAGTCTCGAACAAAAAGAACTTGAGAAGGCTGAACGTTATTTCTTAAAAACCCTCGAAACAGAAAGCACCGACAGCACCTCGTTACACGGACTTTCGTCGTTATACATTAACAAACAAAACTGGATGAAAGCACTGGAATACGCTGAAGAATACCTGGCAATTTCGAAAAACAACACCGAAATACTTTTTGGTGCAGGACTGGCAGCATACCAGCTTTCGCAATACGAAAAAGCCAACCAATATTTCAGTATCGTTAATGATAAGAAACCTAAACACGTCGATGCGCTTATCTATAGAGGCAACAGCCTGATAAGGCTTAAACGTTACAACGAGGCTTTAAGTTACTTTGATAAGGCTTACGAATTAAGTCAGCGTGATGATATTAAAAGAATTATTGAACGGCTAAAAACAGTGAATTCGTAGCTTTCTGTAAATTAATCCCTTTTTCGTTCTGGTGTTAAAATATCGAGGTATAGCTTTTTATGCTGATTCACAAACGCTTCAATGGTGAAAGCCCGATAAGGAATTTCGGCATATTCGTTGCGCATTACTTTTTTCATGGCCTCAACCAATCCCGAGACCGAAAATTCTTCCATTTCAACAAGCTTACCCGAGACCACCTCGGATAGCGCTCCCCTACACGACGATATGATAGGAATACCTATGGCTGATGCCTCGGCTGCACTAAACCCAAAACCTTCGCTGTACGATGGGATGACCACACAATGTGAGTGCAAAATTTCGTTTAACAGCTGCTCGTAAGGAATACCTTGAAACAACTCAGTTATTTCCTTCAGATTCGATGTGGTGATTTCGTTTTTGAGCCACTGTAATACACGCTCGTCTTGTGGCGAAACAATAAATTTGAAACAAATACCGGGGTTTTCAGCTGCAACTGTTTGTGCCGCTCTCACCAACAAGTCGAGTCCTTTCGACACACCTACCCTACCGAAAAAAGCGAAAGTGAAAGGCTCAGCAGGCTCTTTCCATTGGGGCAGTTTTTCATCGATGCCATTATATATTCGCCTTACTTTTGATGCGTTTATGCCCCTTTTAAGCAAGGCCATACGGGTGCTGTCTGAAACAGCAATATAATGGCTGAAATTCAAAGCCAACATACCACTTTCGAAAATACGGAACAAGCACTTTTCAGTTTTCGATAAAAAAGGAAGGTCGTTCCACAACTTTCCCCATACTTCGTGTACCGTAACAATCGTTTTACGCCAGACGAACAATGATGCCAGCCAAACACCAATAGCCGAACTGTAGGTCGATGTGTGAATTAAATCGGCTTTTCGTGCGTGCCTTACAATGCTAACAAATGCCCATAACGGGAAAAGCACACGTCCCGGTGCTTTAACACGAATTATGTTTACCCCACGATGATTTTCGAATTTCGACAAGGACTTTTCATAACGCCATGTAACGTAGGTAATTTGATGACCTCCAGCAGCCAATCGGGTTGTGAGTTGCTCGAAAAGCTTTTCTACGCCCCCGATGTGCGGGTAATAATAGTCGGTTACAAAGAGTATGTTCATTTGTCCTTTTTAATGTTTTGCAATACTTTGGTGTCGAAACTCGAAGCAAACTCAGTCCAACTGAATTTTTGCGCCTGTCTGTATCCTTTCTCAATCAGTGTTTTGCACAATGTTTTATCGTTTACCAGTTGTTGCATTTTTTGCGACAACTCGTCGGGTGATTCAGGGTTAAAATACAAAACAGCATCGCCACCCACCTCGGGTAAGCTCGATGAAGACGATACAATACAAGGGGCACCACAAGCCATGGCCTCGGCCACCGGGAAGCCAAAACCTTCGTAGAACGATGGGTAAATAAACGCACTTGCTTTACCATATAAGTCTCTCAGTTCATTTTGAGAAACATAGCCTTTTATTTCGATATCGTTTCGGTAAGGGTGCTCTTCAAGTTGTTGATAGAACTTGTCCGATTTCCATCCCTTAGGCCCCACAAGTATGAGCCGATGGTTGTGTTGGCTGTTTTTTCTGAATAGTGCGTATGCTTTAAGCAGGCACACGAGGTTTTTTCGTGGCTCAATGGTGCCCACACTCAAAAAATAAGGTTGTTTCTCTACTAAAAGTCCATCTTCCGGAATGCGATAATACGGGTTAATGCCCGGATATACCCACTCCGACTTACTGCGTATTTGTGGAAAATATTGGTGCAAGTCGTTCAGCGTATTTTTCGAATTGGGCACCACCATTGATGCTTTTTTCAGGATGAAAGGCAAAAACCATTTTTGCAGGGTCGAACTGAATGTGTGATGCCACTGAGGAAATGCCAAAGGGGTTAAATCGTGGATGATTGTTACACGTTTAATATGCGGTGGCAGGTTAAAAGGACCGAAATGTGCCGGCTCAATAACGCAATCGGGTTTTAGCTTTTTAATGGCACGTGGCATCGACCAAAAAACACGCAGCGGATCTTTCTCCAGTAACCAAAGTGCCGGCTTTACTGTTACATCGTTTTCGAAATGAATATCTTGCCGTTTGCCCTGCCGTATGCAGATAATTTCATGCGAGGTGTATGTCTGCAAGGCCTCAATCATGCTTCGGGTATAAACATGGATCCCGGCATTTTGCAGGTCAACACTATCGGCTATGATTACAATTCGCATACTTGTTTCTTATTGTTCAAATTTATGGGGGGTTCGCTTTAAAATGTAGCGGTAAAACCGGGCTGCATCGTATTTTATGAAAAATTGCTGAGCTTTTAACATTTTCAGCACACTTATTTTATGCTGTACTTTCCTTCTGCTTTTTAAAATATATTTTAAATCGATAAAGATAGTTAAAGCCAGACTATGGAAAAAATACAAAATATATCGAACTCGAAGTGTAAACAGAAAAATCAATAAAATAAAAAGGTTACGCAACAGGTAAAAAGGCATATTAATAAGTAAAACTGTAAGCGGTAAATTTACCAATGCCGTGTAATTAATATCGCGCATTATTTTCAGCGTACGCTTGTACGTTTTAACCTTTACCAACGACTGTCCCATTTTGTGATACACCACTGATTGAGGCTCATAAATAATTGTTTTTCCATTTACAAAAGCCCTAAGGCTCAGTTCGGCATCCTCGTAACCGGTATCAAAAAAAGGGTCAAAACCACCAATTTCGTCAATGACCGACAACTTAATGAGACAAGCGCCTGCACAAAATCCCATAACCTCTTCGCGGTGGGGGTGTATGTTGGAAGCTTTCCCGTGTCCGCGGGGCAAAATTTCGCCGGTGTTGAGCATTGTTAGCCCGGCACTATCGAGCAGGTTGCGATCCGAAAATTGAAGCATTTTGCAAGCCACGATATCGGCATATTGTTGTTTCATAGCTTCCAGGGCTGCACTCAGCCAGTTTGTGTCGGCTACGGCATCGTTATTGAGCAAGGCAACATTTCCAAAACCCTGTTCAATAAGTTGCTTAAACACCCGGTTGTGGGCAGGACCAAACCCCATGTTTTCAGTGTTTCGCAACAATTCAACTTGGGCAAGTCCGGCATAGCGTTGTGTTAAAGCCTCAAACTCGTTATTGCCCGAAGCATTGTCTACCACGTAAACTTTCAAGTGTTGGTATGATTGGTTAAGCACTGAATCGACACACGCGATGGTATCGTTCAGTCCGTTCCAGTTTAATATAACAACGGGTATGGTTTTCAAAATCAGGCCGGTTTTTTATGTGTCAATGCGAATGTAGTAAAAATAGTATTGGATTGGATTATTGGATTGATGGAAAAATGGATTGATGGGGGATTCAGATTTCAAGTTTCAGGTTTGGTGCTTGCGCATTTGATGCTGTGTTTTTATTTGCACTTAATTTCATTTCAATTGCCTTCTATTATTTTCTATCGCCTTCTATCGCTTCGCGTTTGACGGCTATATCCGGCTCAAGTCCTCCTAAAGGTTTTCCAACCTGTCTTTTAATGGGTTGTTTAATGAATAGCTGATAACCCGGTTTGATAAAACGCCCATACAAATCATTAAAACTTGCAATATATGCAAGTTTTAATGATTTGTATGTATATTTGCATTATGAGAAATCTTATAAATCGAAATGAATACATAAGTAAACTGTTATCTTTCAAAGATAAGGATCTTATAAAAGTGGTAAGCGGCTTACGACGAAGTGGCAAAAGTACTTTATTGGAACTCTACCGACAAACACTTTTGCAAATGGGAGTACATGACAGGCAAATCGTTTTTTTAAATTTTGAAAATTTCGAATTACGTAAATATCTTAACGACTTAGATGCCTTATATAAATACATAATAAAGCAGTTGGATTTGTCGGTTCCCTGCTATGTTTTTTTAGACGAAATTCAAAATGTAAGCGAGTTTGAACGTTTGGTTGATGGTTTATTTGTAAAACCGAACATCGATGTATATATCACAGGTTCTAATGCTCTATTGCTATCAGGAGAATTGGCAACTCTTTTAAGTGGTCGTTACATCGAGATTTCAATTTTGCCTTTTTCGTTTAAAGAATACTTGATGGCTCGCAACGTCGATATATCAAACAAATATCTCAATTATGAAGCCTTTTTCTTTGATTATGCAAACGAAACTTCATTGCCTAAAGGTGTTGAATTGCGTGAGGGTGGTTTCGACAAGATATACGATTACTTAGACGCCATTTATGCAACAATTATTGAAAAAGACATTACGCAACGACATCAAATAAACGATAAGCGTGCCTTTGGCAATATTGTAAAATATGTAGCTTCAAATATTGGCAACCCGCTTTCGCCCGGCAATATTTCAAAAACATTAAAACAAGATGGACAAAATACACACAATACCACTGTTGAAAGATATTTGGAGTACTTAGTGGCAAGCTTTGTTTTCTATAAAGTAAACCGTTTCGATTTAAAAGATAGAAAACAATTGGTAACACAAGAAAAATATTATTTGGCAGACGTTGGATTGCTCAATATTTTAGCTGGCAAAGAAAGAACAACAGACAGAGGGCATATATTAGAAAATATTGTTTGTCTGGAACTACTGAGACGGGGCAACAAATTATGGACTGGCACGGCGCGTAACAGCGAAGTGGACTTTGTGTGCAAAACAAAAACAGGCGACATTGAATATTATCAGGTTGCCTGGCAAGTGACAAGTGAAAGTACCATAGAACGAGAATTTGGTGCTTTAGAAAAAATCAAAGATAATTATCCAAAATTTTTACTGACAACAGATTCATTCATGCAAAACAGAATGGGAATAAAACATTTAAACGTTTTTAACTGGCTCCTTTATTAGCAATACTTCGTTATATTACCAAGGAAGAAAAGTCATTGAGTCATTGTAATAGGTAACTGCTTTTTACTATTGCCTTCAATTGTCTTCTATTGCATTACGTTTGATACTTCGCGTTTGAAAAGTTCGATCCCGATGTACATCGGGACCTGTTTGAGGTTGCCGATTAGATTCCAGGTTACAGGTTTCAGGTTGTCAAACACGACTGCTTTTCCTATTGTTTTCAATTACCTCCCATCGCCTTCAATTGTTTTCTATTTTTTCCCGTTTGACTCATCGTTAAAAGGAAACAACTTACAATACGCTGACTAAGCCCCCCCTTTAGAGCTTGTCCCGAGAATCGGGAGGGTTGGGGGAGGCTTCAATTGTTTCCAACCGCCTGCTATTGCTTTCCATTGCCTTCTACTTCATCTTCGTGTCTTTACACCTCCGTGTTTCATCATTTTTTTATACTTTAGCCTCGTTATTATTACTGAAAACCAACATGCAACTAAAAATACCTGCCGACTTAAAAATCAGGCTCGAACGCATTTACTTGTTTGCCAATACCGATTATTATGCACGTTACTACGGCGCTAAACTGGGCATTTTGTGGGCTTTTCTGAATCCTTTTTTCCAGATAATGGTGTATTACCTGGCTTTTTCGTACCTCATTTTCAGAAAAAACGATCCCAGCTTTGTACTGTACCTGTTTACCGGAATAATAACCTGGCAGTTTTTTGCCGAAACCACCAAAACATCCATCAACTTATTTATGCGGCAGCGCTTTATATTGCAAAATATGGGCCTGCCCAAGGTCGATTTTTTCTGGGCACTAACAGGAAGTAAATTTTGGGGCTACCTGATTAACTTTGGAATATATTTGGTATTCAGCCTCTTGTTTTTTTCGCCCGAATACTCGTGGAAACTGCTTTTACTCATCCCAATTTGGTTTGGCCTTATTGCATTTACAGTAGGCGTAGCCTTTTTTTTAGCCACTTTTTACATTTACCTGCGCGACTTAAACCATTTGTATGCCATAGTTTTACTGGCCGGCTTTTGGATGATGCCCATTATTTGGGATTACCATATGCTGTTTGAAACCTACAGTTTTATGTTGTATTTCCCTATGGTCAATTTTTTAGTAAACATTCGCGAAATTACTTTACACAACCAAATGCCCGATATAAATATCTTGCTTATTAACATCATCAGCTCAATAGTTTTAGCTATAGCGGGATACACGTATATGAGAACCCACTCGAAAAAGGCACTTGAATTTTTATAACCTATGGACAAAAGCATAGCAATAAAGCTCGAAAATATAAACAAAACGTTTACCCTGCACGATCGGGGTAACACCATACGCGACCGTTTTTTTTCGTTGATTACCGGTAAAGCATCGCGAAAAATCCATGCCCTGCAAAATGTAAACCTCGAAATTAAACAAGGCGAATTTTTTGGTATTGTAGGCCGAAACGGTAGCGGAAAATCAACCCTTATCCAAATTATGAACAAGGCCATACCGCCCGAAAACGGAGGCCGAGTAACGCTTAACGGCAAAACTATTCGTCTGGCACTGGGTATGGGATTTAATACCGAACTTACTGCCCGGCAAAACATTATGCTCAACGCATCGGTACTGGGAATGACCATTAAAGAAATAAAAAGCAAAATGGACGAGATGATTGCTTTTGCCGAGCTCGAAGATTTTGTGGATACCCCGGTAAAATTTTACTCCAGCGGAATGAAAAGCAAGCTGATGTTTTCGATTGCCGTTAATGCCGAAGCTGACATATTTTTAATGGACGAATTTTTTGGCGGTGTGGGCGACCAAAGTTTTAAAGAAAAGGCCGACAAAGTGTTTCACGACCGCCTGGTTAAAGGCAAAACCATTGTGCACGTAAGCCACCAAATGAATACCATTAAACAATACTGCGACCGTGTAATGCTGCTCGATAAAGGAAAAGTGGTAAAAATTGGAACGCCGGACGAAATATTGGATGAATTTGACAACTATAAGGAAACAAAACCATGAAAAAGGTTATGGAAAACAAAATTGTTGTTGTTTTAGGCATGCACCGCTCAGGAACCAGTGCAGTTGCTAAATTAATTACAAAATTTGGGTTTTCAGCAGGCAATAACCTCATGCCGGCTGATAATAGTAACAAGGAAGGATACTGGGAAGATATTGACATATATAATATCAATCAACAAATACTAAGTTTTTTATTTTCATCGTGGGACGAATATGAAGATTTGCGCATCAGAAAATCCATTTTGATGAAGGAAATCCTAATTGAAGAATTCGGTGAGGATGCAATCAAAATCATTAATAATAAACTTCAGAAAGATTCAAACATTGTTATAAAAGATCCACGCATATCAATTTTACTTCCTTTTTGGAGTCATATATTTAATAGTATCGATGCCAACACTCATTATATTTTAACAGTTCGAAACCCTGTTGATGTTGCTAAATCACTCAGCAAACGAAATAACTTTTCAGAAAATAAATCATTTAATTTATGGTATTACTATAATCAATGCTGTTTAGTTGACAGCATAAAACCTTTATACCTAATCCATTTCGAAAATCTTATTTCATCGCCTGATAAACAAACAATTAACCTTTCTTCATTCCTAAAAATACAAATTAGTAACACAATTGAACTTAAGAAAGTTATTAACAAAAAAATCATTCATCACAAAACTTCTGACAATAAACAGAAAACTGTCATCTCAGGTTATAAATACATTGATGAAACATACAAAACACTTACAAAAAATGTACTTATTGAAAAAACAACAAAACCTTTCTTAAATAATGAATTTAATGAAGAACAGGACATTTATACTTCTTCTTTATTTTATAATGAGATAGAGAATGACGATGAACACTATAATACACAAATAAAACAAGTTAGCCACAAGGAAGGCAAACAGATACTGAATTTCAATATTGAAGATAAGAAAGCTAAAGACTTCAACTTTTTTCTTTGCGACAAACAATGTTATGTCGAAATCTATAATATTAGAATAAAAACACAAACCTGCTCTCTTGAGATTAAAGAATTCAAAAGTAACGCCCTTTACCAAAATGGTAATATTTTACTATTTGACTCAACAAGTCCCGAGATAAAATTCTCACTTGAAACACCTGAAATTATTGAAGAAATAAGTATTGATTGTTTTATCAACACAACACGCAAAACCATTGCAGGATTGGTTGTTGCAATACAAAACTATTATTGCGACATCAATAAAAGACAATCAAATCCAAAAGAACAATACGATACCCTAAAAGACTACAGCAATTTAAAAACCAAGCTCAGTGGTAGCTTAATAACAAATTCACTATTAATTGATAAAAACAAAACACTCAAAAATCAAATAGATGCTCAAATAAATGAAATATCGCAAAAAAACCAACAAATTGAACAATACCAACACGAAGTAATTTTTTTCACAAAAGAAATTGAGTCCCTAACACAAAAAACAACCCAATTTGAAAAAGCACTGACTTTTGAGCAAGAAAAAAATAATAAGCTGAACAATACGATTGAAACACTTAAAGCAGAAAATAATGCTAAAAATGATGCCTACATAAAAGAAAAAAAGAAGGCGGATTACCTTTATTACCATAAACTTGAAAACGATAGATTGATTGAGGACCTTAAAAATGAAATTAACGATTTACGTAAATCCGCAAGCTGGATAATTACTTATCCTCTTCGTTTTCTTGCAGGAATACTCCTGTCGCCTTTATATCATTTTAAAAATACAACAACTGACCTTAAACTTGGCATTGAACTGCTCAAACGAGAAGGAACAAAGCGTTTTATTTATCGAACATTTTGGTATATGCGAGGGAAAAAACTAAACGAAGACATCTATCTGCACCAAAATAAAAAAGACCTTATTAAACCCCTGGTGCCTTCAAATACAAAAAAAACAGCACTTGAAGCTCCTGTTTACCATGAGCCACTAGTATCCATCATTATTCCGGTTTATAATCAATGGGACTATACCTATGCCTGCATTCAATCAATCATTATGAATACAAAAGATGTATGCTACGAGATTATTGTTGCCAATGATGTATCGACCGATGGAACACGAAACATTAAAGATTTTATTAAAAACATAGTTGTTATACGTAACGATGAAAACCTGAAATTTGTTAAGAATAACAACAATGCAGCCAAATATGCCAAAGGGAAATACCTGCTGTTTTTAAATAACGACACACTGGTTCATGACAACTGGCTTAAACCAATGCTCGATGTTTATGAAAATTTTGACAAGGTAGGAATTGTTGGTTCTAAATTGATTTATCCTGACGGAAGGCTACAAGAAGCAGGTGGTATTATTTGGGATGATGCAAGCGGTTGGAATTATGGTCGGCTGGATGATCCCGAAAAACCAGAATATAACTATGTACGAGAATGCGATTATGTTTCAGGGGCAAGCCTGATGATTGATAAAGCATTATGGGAACAACTCAACGGTTTTGATGAGCATTTTGCCCCGGCATACTACGAAGATACCGATATTGCATTTAGGGCACGAAAAACCGGATATAAAGTAATATACCAGCCACTATCGGTAATCACACACTTTGAAGGTATTTCAAACGGCAAAGATGTATCTGAAGGATTAAAAAAATATCAAATTGACAATGCCGACAAGTTTTTTAAACGCTGGTGCGAAACCTTAAAAAAAGAGCAATTCCCAAATTCCGAGAATGTTTTTATCGCAAAAGACCGTTCATGCAATAAAAAACAGGTTTTGATTATTGACCATTACGTGCCGCATTTCGATAAGGATGCCGGTTCGCGCAGCACATACAACTACATACTCTTATTGCTAAAAATGAGATGCAAAGTAACTTTTATTGGCGACAATTTTTTCAAACATGAACCCTACACGACCGATTTACAACAAAAAGGGGTTGAAGTTTTGTATGGGAACTATTACTTTAGGAACATTTTACAATGGATAAAAGAAAACGGTAGATATTTCACACATGTATTTTTGCATCGCATGCACATTGCTCCTAAATATCTTGACACCATAAAAAAACACACAAACGCAAAGCTTATTTATATTGGGCATGATTTACAGTTTATAAGCAGTAAACGCAAATATGAACTAACAAAAGATGAAAGTAATTTAAGTGATTCGGAAAAGTTCGAATTAATTGAGACAAAAATATTTAATACTGTAGATGTAATATGCCCATTCTCGACATACGAAGCACCTTATATAAAAGAACTTGCTCCTGAAAAGACAGTAGAAACCATCCCTGTATATTTTTACGACAAATTACCCGATATAGCAAAAGGCTTCGATCAACGTAAAGACCTGTTGTTTGTAGGGGGTTTTGGCCATCCGCCAAACGTTGATGCCATTTTATGGTTTGTTAATGAAGTTTTTCCAATAATTCAAAATGAAATACAAGACATCAAACTGCATGTTGTTGGATCAAAACCACCAAAAGAAGTTTTAGCTCTTCAATCGGATTCAATAATCATTACCGGCTTTGTAAACGATGATAAACTAGCAGAATACTATGCAACTTGCAGGGTGACTGTAATACCATTGCGCTTTGGCGCGGGCGTTAAAGGCAAGTTACTCGAAACATGCTACTTTCAATTACCTCCTATAATTACACGTATTGCCTCCGAGGGAATTCCCGACATAGAAAAGTATTGCATAATTGAAGACAATGCCTCCGATTTTGCATTTAAAACTATAAATTTGTACAACAACAAAGTGTTGTGGGATAAACAACAAAAGAAATGTAAAAACCTTATACAAAACAATTTCACCGTAAATTCAACTTCAAACATTTTACAAAAACTATTAACCTAAGCTATTTTGAAACGTAAAGTAATCATACATAAGCATTTATTCAAGAATGCAGGAACAACATTCGACTGGAGCCTAAAAAAGAATTTTGGTGAAGACTTCTGCGACCATCGCGATGATGAACCCATGCGAAAGGAAGGGCAGCCTTATTTAATCAGATATCTAAAAGAACACCCAAATATAAAAGCTTTATCGAGCCACCATGTATGGTTTAGGTTTGAACCTGATGTTGAGGTTGAATTATTACCGGTATATTGGGTACGCCATCCTATAGAGCGAATTCGTTCGGTTTACAACTTCGAAAAACAACAAAAAAGCAATTCATTAGGTGCACAAATGGCAAAAAAAATGAATTTTAAGGAATATATTGCCTGGCGTATGCGTGTCGATGTACCTCCTACTATTCGAGATTTTCACACCCGCCATTTTGCCGGTGTAAAAACGAAGGCATCACTCAAGAAAATACATTTAGATTGGGCCTATGCCGAAATTGAAAAATGCACATTTATTGGTATTGTAGATTTGTACGACAAAAGCATAAAACATTTTGAAGAAGAATTCAAAAATAAAGGTATTGATGTTGACTTAAGCTACAAAGTGCAAAATTCGTTTCAGGATATAAGCAAAATAAATGTAGAAGAACGCATGCAAAATGTTTTAAATGATTTGGGAGAAATAGCTAATGAGGTGCTTCTGAAAAACCGATATGATATAGAAATATATAAGTACATTAAACAAACAAGATTTAATCAATGACCAATAAAAACCCTATACTCGTTACCGGCATTATCCGTTCGGGAACTACATGGGTAGGCCGTGTATTGGCTACCTGCGAAGACACCATTTATATTCATGAGCCCATGAACCCACAAAGCCCCTGGAATTCATGTTTTCCAACGCCTGTGATACATTATCATCTTAACGAAAAAAACGGAGGACCATATAAAAATCTTTTTACCCGTTTAATTAAACTCGACCCGGTACTTCGTGGCGAGTGGAAAAACACAATCGCCGAAAACAGAAAAAAATATATTTATAATAACACTAAGAAATTTAAAAATCCACAAACAATAATAAAAGACCCAACCGCCTTATATTCGGCTAATTGGATTAATAACTACTCGAAAAATAAAGTTGTATTTGTTTTACGCCATCCAATAAGCATTATAAAAAGTTTATTAAAACTTGATTGGGCCAAAAACTTAAATTTCGAATCTATAAAGAATCAAGTGATGCTTATGGATTATTTTTATTCCAACTTAAGCGAAAAAGACAATCAAATTATTAACTCAAACTGGAACAATTTTAGCGATGTTGAAAAAGCTGTTTTTTCAGTACGTTTCTTATATCTGGCTGTTTGTAAATATTACACTGAAAACAATGAATACATCTACATTAGCTACGAAAATTTCTCAAATAACCCATACGATAATTTCTTAAACCTATTTGAAAAATTGGAACTAAAACCTTCGAACAAAACCATAAATGATTTACAAAGTACAACGACATACAACACTGCCAAAAAACACCAAAACACAAGCATTCCAATAAAACCCGATATAGATAAAATATTTAATTCGGAATATGGACTTACAGATCCCAAAGAAATCTTTCACAATCATTTCTTGGACATATACGATACATTGAAGAATGTGGTAAGCTGGGAATAATATATAATTGAATAACTTAAATAGAATAAACAATGGGATCTGGATATCAAAAACGCGATTTTGAAGTAATTGACTACAATCTTTATCACTTACCAAAAATTAAGCATCCGCTAAGAGGACCGGCAAATAATAAACTAAAAAAAAATAATTATATATGCTGCATCGGTGCAGCCCAAACTTTTGGATGTTATGTAGATGAACCATATCCATACCTGATACAAAAAGAATTAAATATTTCCACTCTAAATTTGGGTTTTTCAGGAGCTGGTCCAAGTTTTTTTCTGAATAAAAAACACTATTTGAGATATATTAACAATGGCAAATTTGCAATACTTCAAGTTTTATCTGGCCGAAGCGAAAGCAATAGTTTATTACTATCCAGAAATGGGAAAGGCATGTTAGAATTGAATGGAGAATCTATGCCTGCAGCAAAAGCATATCAATTCATCGTGG
>JAFGGY010000102.1 GCA_016930365.1 Prolixibacteraceae bacterium
CTATTCTGAAATAGGCCATTTAGGACCATGGGCTTTATTTGGCTTGCCAATACTGCTGCAGGGAATATTTTACATTAAAAACCATCGTGTATTCAGGATGAAATAATTGCATACGGTGCAGATTTCTGACCGGCATGAAATAACTTGTTTAGCGATACTTTGTAAACAAGTTCAAAAACCTAAAACTTTAAACATGAAAAAGAAATCAAAAATAACGTTTCAAATTATAATAGGTATTCTGTGAAAATTAACCCCACCTCCTCCTCCTCGTCTTAGCGAAGCGGTGACGAGGGAGACGCTGTTAGTCGTTTTCAACGACAAAGTGAGGATGGCGATCCAGCCGCAATGAATGACATTCCTGCAAATGCAGATGAGCCGGGGTCGAAATAGGATCTTACTGACCAGGTGACTCTGCCACCTCCCCGTTACCGCTTCGCTCAAACGAGATGCAAACCGGAGACGTATGTTGAATCTGTTTTGTAAATTGTACGAATGAAGATGGAAGATAAAAAAGTTTTACAGGTCAACTCCGACAGCGGAAATATAGCATAACTTTGGGGTACAGAAACGAGAGTTACTCAACGTAATAAAAAAACGTTTGCGTTTATTTCAATTCGCCAAATTGAGTATTCTTGAGAAGCTTTAAAAAATACTTTTATGGAAACAGTTTTGAAAATAATTCTATTAGTAGCAATTTTTTCAGTTTCATTCATCTCTTGCGGAGATGTAAACAAAAAGATTGACGACAAGATTGAAACGTTAATCAAAAAAGCTGAAACTTTAGACTCTATACTAAACAAAGAAGTTGAAAAAGTATCAACTCTCGATTCACTTATAACCAAAGAGCATAAAAATATGATGAAACTTGATTCACTAATACAAAAATCAACCACAATAATTGATTCTGTAGTTAATAAGATTATAAAACCGGAAAACAAATAATTATATACAACTTAAACACTACAAAAATGAAATGTCCAAATTGCAAAGATGTAAATCTGGTTATGACCGACCGTAGCGGGATAGAAATTGATTATTGTCCGGAATGTCGTGGTGTATGGCTTGACCGTGGTGAACTTGATAAAATCATTGAACGGTCAGCTCAAAACTTTAAAAACCCACAAGATGATATGTTTCATGGCAAGCAATATCATTCAAATGACTATGATTATCGCTACAAGAAAAAGAAAGGACTCTTGGGAGAACTTTTTGACTTTTAATATCAATTTGAAAGAAAAAAATTCATAAATCTTTAATGGTAAAGAAGGGAAACAATCAATGGCACGCCATTGACTATAAAGAGGTTCTTGAAAAGTTCGAGAGTTCTTTACAGGGGCTGAAATTGGAAGAAGTCAAAGAAAGACTATTAAAATACGGTACTAACGAACTTAAGCGTAAAAACAAAGATGGCGTATTAAAAGTGCTTTGGCGACAAATTAATAATCCATTGATTTGGGTTCTTATTGGTTCAAGCACATTGGCTACTGCTTTGGGTAAAATTACCGACGGAATGGTAGTGCTTGCCGTAGTAGTAGTAAACTCAATTATTGGTTTTATTCAGGAATTCAAAGCAGGTAAAGCCATTGAAGAACTTAGTAACATGGTTCCCGAAAATGCTACCGTAATTCGCAATGGCAATATAATAACCATACCTGTTTCGGAAATTGTTCCCGGTGATATTGTGCAGGTATCGGCAGGTGACCGTATTCCTGCCGACATGAGGATCATACAGCAAAAAAATCTGCAAGTGGAAGAAGCAGCTCTAACCGGCGAATCGGTACCTTCGAATAAAATTACCGAAGCTGTTAATTCCGAAGCAGTAATTGGCGACAGAAAATGTATGGTTTATAGTGGAACCTTGGTTGTTTCGGGTACAGCTACTGCTGTGGTAGTAAATACGGGTATGGATACCGAACTTGGCAAGATATCCGACATGCTTGACGAAACAATTGATTTGGATACCCCTCTAACACATAAGCTAGGCGTTATTGGCAAATACCTAACCATAGGTATAGTAGCTATTACAGTAGTTATTATGGTTATAGGCACATACCGGGCTTTGGGGCAAGGGGTACTATTCTTCGATGCACTTAAAGAAAGCTTAATTTTTGCTATTGCTCTTGCAGTAGGTGCTATTCCCGAAGGGCTTCCAGCCGTTGTTACAATTGCCCTTGCCATTGGGGTGCAACGTATGGCTAAACGTAATGCCATTATTCGCAAACTTCCGGCAGTTGAAACCCTGGGCAGCACTACCGTTATTTGTTCCGACAAAACCGGCACACTTACTCGTAACGAAATGACAGTAACTGAGTTGTGGAACTACAATCATAACATTCAAGTTACCGGTGTTGGTTACAACAAAGCAGGAACATTTAAATTCAATGGTACCGAAATAGCTACGTTGCCCACCGATATGCATCTTTTGTTGAAAAAAGCCGTGCTATGTAGCGATGCGAATGTAATTTACGAAGCAAATGATTATAGCATTTCTGGCGACCCTACCGAGGTAGCGTTGGTTGTTGCAGCTGTAAAAGCTGGAATTTCAATTGATGAATTACGTAAAAATATACCCCGAAAAGATGTGATCCCTTTCGACTCGGAAAAGCAATACATGGTAACCCTTAACGACAATATTATTCTTAAAGGCGCTCCCGAGGTTGTATTAAAACGTTGTTCCTCGCATATTGGAAATATTAGTTTAGATAGCCCCAAAATAATTTCTCAAATTGAAATCCTTGGTTCAAAGGGGATGCGGGTACTTGCCATTGCCCAAAGAGCTCATCGCAAAAGCGATGAATTATCGACCGATGATGTTGAAAGCGGATTTGAGTTTATAGGCTTGATAGGCATGATTGACCCACCACGCATCGAGGCAGTCGAAGCTATAAAAGCATGTCATAATGCTGGAATAACCGTAAAAATGATTACCGGAGACCACCATGCAACGGCTCGTGCTATTGGCATGGAATTGAACCTTTCGGCAAATGGAAATGTTGTGACCGGAGTGGCTTTATCGAAAATGAACGATACCGAATTGGATAAAACCATACAAAACACTAATATTTTTGCGCGGGTTGCCCCGGAACACAAACTACGATTAGTAAAAGCCTTGCAAAACAACAATGATGTTGTTGCTATGACCGGCGATGGAGTGAATGATGCACCATCGCTCAAACAATCCAATGTAGGTGTGGCTATGGGAATTACAGGAACTTCGGTGTCGAAAGAATCAGCGGACATTGTACTTGCCGATGATAATTTTTCGAGTATAGCAGCAGCAGTTGAAGAAGGGCGCAGGGTTTACGACAATCTGCTTAAATCGCTTGCCTTTTTGTTGCCAACTAACTTAGGACTCGCATTTATTTTGGTTTATAGCATTATGTTCTTTCCATTCAATCCGTTAACAAAAGAGTTATTGCTTCCAATGTTGCCTACACAGCTGTTGTGGATAAATTTAGTTGCAGCCATAGCCTTGGCATTGCCGCTTGCTTTCGAAGTAAAAGAGCCTAATGTAATGAACCGTCCTCCCCGCAAACCAGATGAAGCACTTTTTAACGGATTTGTAACATTCAGAGTGTTTTTTGTGTCGATACTTATGACAGTTGGCACCATAGTGCTTTTTAATTGGGAATATACCCATGCACTCGCAACAGGTACGCCGGAAACCGATGCTTTGGCACATTCGCAAACTATAGCAGTAACGTTTATTATATTTTTCCAGATATTTTATTTAATAAACTGTAGGTCGCTGAAAGATTCGGTTTTGAAAATAGGTATTTTTAGCAATAGTTTTATCTTTTTGGGCATTGGGTCGATAATCCTTCTACAAGCGTTGTTTATTTACACACCATTTATGCAAAAAGTGTTCGGAACAGCTTCGCTCGATGGAAAAGGTTTGTTGATTTCATTTGTAGCCGGTTCGTTGATATTTGTTGTAATAAGCATCGAAAAATGGATTTTTAGGAAGATGGTAAAAAATACAAAAAAATAAGCTAATCATATTCACATATATCACTCCACCTCCCGCTCGTCTTAGCGCAGCGGTGACTACGGTTAAGCTGTTAGTCGTTTTTAACGACAAAGAGAGGATGGCGATCCAGCCGCGTTGAATGACATTCCTCCAAATACCGATGAGCCGGTGTGAAAATAGGATCTTACTGACCAGGTGACTGCCAGTCACCTGGTCA
>JAFGGY010000103.1 GCA_016930365.1 Prolixibacteraceae bacterium
AATCCCATCGCTGATGGAGAAATGTTGTTTTTAATGCGGTCTTTTATCTTAAGCATATCACCATCAATGTCGGATACACCCAATATCTCTCCTTGCTTATCGATACCAATGTAAAATAATCCACCTTCGTGATAATTGAGAAAAGCAATTATTTCCTTTTCAATATCGACATCCGAATTGAGTTCTCTTTTATATTCTATTCGATTGGTTTCTGACATATGGCTTGATGAGTTCTGTTTTATATGAAACGAGCATGTAAATTATTTACAATCAAGTGAATGATTAAAGGTGCGAGTTCCCCCGAAAAATCGGGGCAGGCTATACGATACCTTTGAAAATAAATAATTTAATCGTATGAAATCAAACTTTATTTACCTCTTCCAATTTGTATTTCTTACCCAGTCAGTCAGGAATTTGGCATTTTCAAACGGGATGCCGGGCATAAACCCGTGCCCCAGGTTGAAAATCCAGTTGTGGTTTTTTTGTCCAAATTCGATATAGGGTTGCAGCTGCTTTTCAATTTCCTCTTTGGAAGAAAAAAGTAAGCGGGGATCAACATTGCCTTGCAAACCGATATTCTTGTCAACTATTTTCCGTGCATCGGCAATCGGTGTTTGCCAATCGATGCTCAGGTAGTCGCACGTTTCGGGTGTTATGTGGGTTATTCCGTTGCCAATTCCTTTAGGAAAAAAGATGAATGGTGTGCCTGTTTCGCGCACAGCGGCTGCTATTTTGTTAACCGCAGGCATAAACAATTGTTTATAAAGTTTGAAGGGTAAAATACCGGCGTGGGTGTCGAAAAGTTGAAAAACTTCAACACCATGTTTTATCTGTCCTTTGGCATAAATAATTGACAAGTTGGTGATTTTATCAATCAGTGTTTTAACGGTTTCGATGTTCCGGTAAATAAATTTTGTGGCATCGGGGAAATCACCTTTGCGTCCCAGGCCCTGGAGCATGAAAAGCAAAACGGTTAAAGGAGCACCGCAAAAACCAATAAGTGGGGTGTTTTCAGGGCGCGTTTTAATAATTTCGTCCACTACATCATAAATATAGTTGAGCTTTGTTTCGTCGGGGTCGAGTCCTTCCAGCGGATTTTCGCGAAAAGCCAGGGGGTGTTCAAAAACCGGCCCTGCATCGGTAAAGTCGAGCCCCATGCCCATGGCGTAAGGAATAACCAGGATGTCGGAAAACAAAATGGCGGCATCAACGCCCAGGTCATGCACAGGCAACAACGTTACTTTAGCAGCAATTTCGGGGTTTTTCATCATCTGCCAAAAGGTGTAATCTTTTTTCAGCTTCAGGTACGATGGCAAAACACGTCCGGCCTGTCGCATAAACCATACCGGTGGCCTTTCGGTTTTTTCTCCTTTTAGGGTATTGAGTAGTATTGAGTTCATATTTATAATGCTTTCAACCCTTTTCGGGCCACATCAATAGTTTGGTCAATATCTTCGTTGCTATGGGCAATAGAGACAAAACCGGCTTCGTATTGAGATGGTGCCAGGTAAATGCCATTATTTAACGCGCTCATGAAGTATTTGTTGAAATGAGCCATGTTGCAATTGCTGACATCGGCAAATGAGCTGACTGCTTCATCGTTGCTAAAAAACAAGGTGAACATAGAGCCTACGCGGTTAATAACGCCCGGAATGCCTGTTTCGTTAAGCGCATCCTGCAATCCTTTTTCCAATCGTGCCGATTTCTCTTCTATTTTTTCGTAAAAACCTTCGGTCTCGTCAAGAATGCGGAGGGTTGTAAGTCCTGCAGCCATGGCCAGGGGGTTGCCTGATAGTGTCCCGGCCTGGTAAACTGGGCCCACGGGTGCCAGTTTTTCCATTATTTCTTTTTTGCCACCAAAAGCACCAACCGGCAAGCCGCCACCAATGATTTTACCAAACGTGGTAAGGTCTGGAGTTACCCCTAATAGTCCCTGTGCTGAACCTTTTGAAACACGGAAACCGGTCATTACCTCGTCAAAAATGAGCACAGCGCCGTATTGTGTGCAAAGATTGCGTACACCTTGAATAAATTCTTTGCTTGGTTTTATTACCCCCATGTTACCTGTAATGGGTTCGAGGATAACGGCAGCAATGTTATCACTGTACTTTTCAAAAAGTTGTTTTACGGTTTCGATATCGTTGTATTGCGCATTAAGTGTGCTTTGTCCAATGCCTTTTACAACACCCGGGGAATCGGGTGTGCCAAATGTCAATGCGCCTGAGCCTGCTTTAATTAAAAAGCTGTCGTGGTGGCCATGGTAGCATCCTTCAAATTTGATGACCAGTTCGCGGTCTGTATATCCACGTGCCAGCCGAAGTGCACTCATGGTTGCCTCTGTCCCCGAGTTTACCATGCGTACCAGGTCGATTGATGGCACCATTTTCTTAATTTGTTGTGCCATCTCGGTCTCGATAAGCGTAGGGGCACCAAAGCTTGCACCGTTGGCTGCGGCATCTGATATTGCCTTTACTACCTCGGGATGGGCATGTCCTAAAATGGCCGGTCCCCAGGTAGCTACGTAGTCGATGTACTCATTGCCATCAATGTCGGTAACTTTAGAGCCACTAGCACTGGCAATGAAGGGTGGTGTAGCATCAACGTTTTTGTATGAGCGCACCGGTGAATTAACGCCTCCGGGTATATGTTTTTGTGCTTCGGCAAAAGCGAAAGAAGAAGCTTCTCTTGTTGTGTTTCCTTTATTGTTCATCATAATTGAAATATGTCATTTTATAAAATTTTTCTGTTCAAAAATACAATTTTTTATGGCGATGCCTAAATGGTTTGCCCATGATGTTTGCAAGGTGTTTTTCTATGTGTAATAAAAAAGGTTATTGGTAAGTATTGTTTATGGTAAATTGTTTTCATTTGCAATGAAAAGAGGTTTCCATTATAAATGGAAAATAGTTTTCATTTATAATGGAAAATATGGTTTTTTTGGTTTTGAGGCGGCTTAGTAGAGATGTTTTTTATTATGCTGATGCCGGTGAGTGTGATTTTGTTGTGATGGAGAAGGGAGTGATATCACAGGCAGTTCAGGTGTGTTTTGATTTAACCCGGGAAAACCTCAAAAGAGAAATTTCAGGTTTGTGTGAAGCTGCAACCAAATTTGAGTTGCGGGAAGGTGTAATTGTAACTTTATCTCAAACCGACCACTTTGTTGAAGATGGTGTTGACATTAGTGTGCTTCCTTTTCATGTATTTGCAATGCAAGAAGGATGATTGTTAACGGTTTTGAAATGACAAGGCAATGCATTAACTTTAGACAAAACAACACATTTATCAACATGTAAGTAAAGAAAATATGGAAAAATCATCAAAAGGAAAATGCCCGGTAATGCACGGAGCGAATACAAATACGAACAGTTCTGTAATGAGTTGGTGGCCAAATGCGCTTAATTTGGATATCCTGCACCAGCACGATAGTAAAACAAACCCTTTAGGGCAGGATTTTAATTATCGTGAAGAATTCAAGAAACTGGATTTAGAAGCCGTAAAAAAAGACCTGAGGAAGTTAATGACCGATAGCCAAGAATGGTGGCCGGCCGACTGGGGACACTACGGTGGACTAATGATACGCATGGCCTGGCACAGTGCCGGTACGTACCGCATAGCCGATGGCCGGGGGGGCAGCAATACCGGAAACCAGCGATTTGCACCACTCAATAGTTGGCCCGACAATGTGAACTTAGACAAGGCTCGCAGACTTTTATGGCCAATAAAGAAAAAGTATGGCAACAAATTATCGTGGGCCGATTTGATGATCCTGGCCGGAAATATGGCCTACGAATCTATGGGCTTTAAAACCTTTGGTTTTGGCGGTGGACGCGAAGATATCTGGCATCCTGAAAAAGATATTTATTGGGG